>JAIESL010000056.1 GCA_019746095.1 Caulobacteraceae bacterium | reverse complement strand
TGTCACCGCCTCGTCCGCCGCCAGACCCAGCACCAGATGGCTCATGGCGATGCGGTGGTCGCCGTGGGTGGTGACGGTCGCACCGCCCTTCACCGGGCCGCCGAAGACGGTGAAGCCCTCCGGCTCCTCCTCGACGCGGACGCCACAGGCGGCCAGGCCCGCCGCCATCAGGGCGATGCGGTCGCTCTCCTTGACCCGCATTTCGCCGATGCCGCGCATGACGGTGGCACCCTCGGCGAAAGCGGCGGTTGCCGCGAGTACCGGATATTCGTCGATCATCGAGGCGGCGCGTTCCGGCGGCACGACCACCCCCTTCAGCACCGAATGCCGGGCGGTGACGTCGCCGACTTCCTCGCCACCCGCCATGCAGCGGTTCGAGACCGTCAGATCCGCCCCCATCTCGCGCCAGGTCTCGAACAGGCCGGCCCGCAACGGATTGAGCATCACGCCCTCGACCGTCAATGCGGAGCCGGGAACGATCAGGCCGGCGGCCAAGGGGAAGGCAGCGGAGGATGGATCGCCGGGGACGGCGACGGCGGTGCCGACCAGAGGCTGGCCACCACAGAAATTGATGGCCTGTTCGCCCGACTCATCCTGAGAGCAAAGACCAAAACCAAAGGCTCCCAGCATGCGTTCCGTATGGTCCCGGGTTCGCACCGGCTCGACCACGACTGTTTCGCCCCGAGCGTTCACGCCGGCCAGAAGGATCGCCGACTTAACCTGGGCGGACGCAACCGGCATGAGATAGCCAATCGCATTCAGCCCGCCGCCACTCACCGTCACCGGTAGCCGATCCGCTTCGCCGCGCCACTCGAACCGAGCACCCATCTCCGCCAACGGCCCCGTCACCCGCTTCATCGGCCGCTTTCGCAGGCTGGCGTCACCGTCGAAGGTCACGGTGATCGGATAGCCCGCCGCCGCCCCCATCAGCAGCCGCACGCCTGTCCCGGCGTTGCCGCAGTCGATGACCCCGGCGGGCTGCCGGAACCCGCCCTGCCCGGTCACCCGCCAGCGGCCTTGGCCGAGCCGCTCGACCGTCGCGCCGAAGGCCTCGACCGCCCGCGCCGTCGCCAGGATATCGTCGCCCTCGAGCAGGCCCTCGATGTCGGTGACGCCGGTCGCCATGGCCCCCAGGATCAGGGCGCGGTGGGAGATGGACTTGTCGCCCGGAGCCCGCACCCGGCCGGACAGCGCGGGGCTGCGGCGGGCGGTCAGTTGGGCGGGAATCGACACCCTGCGGTCTCCGAACAGGTCAATCGGGCGCGGGGGCGCGGAGATGGCTTTTGACAGCGGCGTCCGGGGGTGGCAAGGGAGCCGCCCCATTTCCCCACTCCCGCCAAAGGTCTTTCCACCGTGGCCAAACCCGAACTGGGCCAGAAGCAGGTCTGCCCGAACTGCCAGGCCAAATTCTACGACCTGGGCCGTCGCCCCGCCCACTGCCCCAAATGCGGCACCGACTTCGATCCGGAGGAGGCGCTGAAGCTGCGCAACCGCCGTGGCCGGCCGGCCGGCTATGCCGCCGACGACTCTGATGAGGATCAGGTCAAGGACAAGAAGGTCGACGGCGACGAGGACGATGAAGAGGAAGCAGTCGCAACGCCCGAGATCGATCAGGAAGGCCACGAGCCCATCCTGACGCCGGACGATGATGACGACGCCGTTGTCGACCCGACCGAGGAGCCCGGCATGGGCGAAGCGGTCGAGGACGACGACGTCCTGGCCGACGACGACGACGATTCTGTCCCCTTCATCGAGGACGAGGACGACGACAATTTCGAGGATGAGATCAAGGCCTCGAAGGACGACGACTAGATCCAGTTTTCGACCTCCGCCGGACGGTTTTTCAGCGGTCCGGCGGAGTCGAAAATAAATCCCGGAAACGGGCTTGATCGTGATCAGACCCTGACATAGGTTCCGCCGCCTCGCAGCAGGGCCTCCCGGCCCCCAAGCGATCCGACTGAAAGGCCTGACAGCCTGAGGTTCGGGGCTTTAGCTCAGCTGGTAGAGCGCTTGCATGGCATGCAAGAGGTCAGCGGTTCGACTCCGCTAAGCTCCACCATCGAAGGCCCTGCGGGAAACCGCGGGGCCTTCGTCCATTTCGGGACCGTATTCGGGGAAGAATGACCCGGTACATATTCCGGGTGTCCTCGTGTGCATCCAGGCGCGAGGCTTGGAGCCTCTCTGATGGCGATACCCATCGGAGTGGAACCCCATCATGACCCATGAACCCAAGTCGTCGATTTTCGCTGCCTGTGCCGCAGCGCTCGCCCTTACCCTGATGCCGGGCGTCGCCCTGGGCCAACCGCAACAGCGTCCGGACCCCGCCGCCGTAACGGTGAGCGCCGATGAGAACCAGGCGGTGATCCTGGCGCTGGCCCAGACCCTGCGCGAACGCTTCGCCTTCCGCGAGCGCGGTATCGCTGCGGCGAACGAGATCGAGGCCATGGAGCGGCGCGGGGAGTTCCGGAGCGCGCGAACCGCCGCAGAGCTGATGGCCCTGATCGAGGGCAAGATCACTCCCGTCGTCAACGACCAGCATTTCCCTGTCCGATACTTCGGCCCGGAGGCCGTCGCCGGCTTCACTGATGCCCCGCCGACGGCGGAAGAACTCGCCGAATTCCACGAGGAGGTGCGCCTGCGCGGCAGCGAGATCCCGGAGGTCCGGTGGCTGGCAGGCAATGTGGGATATCTCCGCCTCACCCTGCTTCTCGACACGCCGCCCGGTGTTGAAAAGCTGGCCGCCGCCATGGGCCTGCTGGCCGACACCGGTGCGCTGATCATCGACGTGCGCGGAACACCGGGTGGCGAGCCAGCCGGTGTGGCCAATGTGATCGGCCACCTCGTCTCGGAGCGCACGGCCACGGTCCGCCTTGAGGTGGTGTCTGACCCATCACAGAACAGGACCTTCCATGCAGAGCCCCGGACCCCGGGGTTCGCGGGCAAACCCGTCTATGTGCTGATTGACGAAGGCACCGGTTCCGGGGCGGAGGAGTTCGCCTACGATCTGCAAGCCATGGGACGGGCGACCCTGGTCGGTCAGACAACCTCCGGCGCGGCGACTCCGGGGGGCTACCGACCGCTCAGCGGCGGGTTTGTCGCCTTTATCCCGATGGGAATCGTCAGCAACGTCATGACCGGGACAAACTGGGAGGGCGTGGGCGTTCCGCCAGACGTCGAGGTTCCCGCCGACGAGGCCCTGACGCACGCCCATCGCCTGGCCCTTGAAGCGATCCTGAAGGACGCCACGGGTGTGCGACGGGTCATTGCGGAGGAGGGCCTGGCCTCACTGGATCAGCCGCGGGACTGACCGCCTCGCATCGAAGATCCCGCGGGCAACCGCGGGACCTTCGTCCATCCAGGGGGCCGCAGCTGCCTCCCATTCCGGAGACGATGATGAACAACTGGCTCAGGCTCGACGGCCTCAAGCGCGGCGGGGACGCCGCCTTCCTGCTGCTGCGGCTGTATCTGGGCGGCTTTCTGGTCTGGGGCGTCTGGGACAACATAACCTCGGCCGAGCGCATGACCGAGTTCCAGGGTTTCCTGACAGCCCTGGATGCCCCCATGCCCGCCCTGGCCGCACCGGTCTCGGTGTGGGCCCAGATGCTGATCGGCGTGCTGCTGATACCCGGTCTGCTGACCCGATGGGCAGGCTTGCTGCTGTCGCTGAACTTCCTGGTGGCCGTGGCCCTGATCGCCCCGTCGCAGGGGATTTTCCCCGACATCCCGCGCGAACTGTTCGGCCCGATGATGTGCATGCTGGCGGGACTGGTCCTTGCGACCCACGGTCCCGGTGCCTGGTCAGCGGACGCGTGGTTGTCACGTCGCCGTTGACCCGCGGGCGACCGCACACCATCTAGGACTCAACGACCGGTGCCTTGCCGATGACGGGGGGCGCAGACGGCCGGATGCCTGCTTCGGGGGCGAGAGACGATGACGACACGCACCATCCTGTTCGACAGCCCCTTCCTGCTGGGCTTTGACCATACCCGCGACCTGATCGACCGCGCCGCCCGCGCAGCGGCCGACAGCTATCCACCCTACAATGTCGAACAGCGGGGCGAACGGTCGGTGCGCATCAGCCTGGCCGTCGCCGGCTTTGGCCCTGACGACCTGATGATCACCCTTGAAGGCCGTCAGCTGACCATCGCCGGCAAGCGGGAGCCCCTGCCCGACCAGGCCGGCCAGGCCTTCCTGCATCGCGGGATCGCCGGGCGCGGCTTTGTCCGCAGCTTTGTCCTTGCCGACGGTCTGGACGTGGACTCGGCGCAGCTGGAGCATGGTCTGCTTCATGTGGACATGAGCCGGCCCGAGGACCAGCCCGCGGTGCGGCGGATTCCCATCACAACGGGCTGACCGCGCCCGATTTGCCGGTCGCCCTCCTTTGTGGGGGGGCAGACCCCAAGGCCCGATCCGGGCACACGTTCCGTACAAGGAGGCGGTCTTGATGACGCCCACCACGATCATGACCCGGGAAGACCTCAGGGGACTGGGCGCGCCCGACCTGGTCTATGTGCGCGAGATCCGCGCCTCGGACATCATCGCCGACATCGCTGTGGCCGAGGCCAGGGCGTTGTCGATCGACCCCGGGGCGACACTGTACGCGGTGCACGGCGCGGACGGCGAACGGCTGGCCGTGCTGCTGGACCGCGAAGCCGCCTTCGCCGCCGCCCTGGCCCATGAGCTGGAGCCGGTCTCGGTTCATTAATGCCCGGGGAGCGCCCGGGCAGACGTGCGCCGCGCGCGCGTCGTCAGCGCACCAAGGATATCAGGCGGCTGTGGCCGGAAGGCTGTCGCGGACGAACAGGGCGCGGATTGCGTCGATCGTCCGGGCCTGACGCAGTTGCTCGCGCATTTCGGGCGCGCGCAGGGCTCGCGAAACGGCCGCCAGGGCACGCAGGTGTTCGGCCCCGTCGCAGGGCGGGGCGAACAGGGCGAACAACAGGTCCACGGGCCGGTCATCGACCGCGCCATAGGCCACGGGCGTTTCCAGCCGGACGAACACCGCGGTCACCCGGGAGACGCCTTCCAGCCGGGCATGCGGAACCGCCACGCCCGAACCGAGCCCGGTCGACCCCAGGGCCTCGCGTTCCAGCAAGGCCTCCATGATCCGGTTTTCCGGCAGGCCCAGGGCCTGGGCGGCCGCCTCGGCCACCGTATGCAAGGCCTGGCGTTTTGACGAGGCACCGCTGCGCAGGACGACACCGCCGTCCGCCAGCAATTCACCGATGTCCATGAGGGATTCCCGAGTCTGCCCACACATTCCGAATGGGCGGGGGCCCTTTAGACCACCCGCCTCGATTGGGAAAGACTATGCGCTGCGACCCTTTACCGAACCGTGTCCATTTATCGATTTCACCGTTCGCTCGGGATCGATCCAGCCCACATTACCGTCGGGACGACGGTAGACGACCGAGATGCCGCCGTGGGCGGCATTGCGGAACAGCACGACAGGATAGCCGGTCATGTCCAACTCGAGCACGGCCCGGCCGACCGTGATGGTGCGGATTTCGGACACGGTCTCGGCGATGACCATGCCTACCGGCGGCGGCTCATCCGGCGCACCGGCGTCGCCGAAGGCATCGTCCTCGACCGCGTCCGGGCTGCGCAGGACCATGCTGCGGGCCACTTCCCGGGCGGCGTTCTCGGTCTTCTCGGGCGAGAGGCCACGCGGACCGGCATGATGGTTCTTGAGCCGGCGCTTGTAGCGCCGGACCCGCTTTTCGAGCTTCTCAAGGGAATCGGAAAAGGCGGCATGGGCGTCGCCACCGAGGCCGCTGGTGACGATGGCCTCTCCGGAGGCGAGGCGAACCCAGCAGTCCACCTTGAAGCCGTAGCCGTCCTTGGACACCACGACCTCGGCCTCCTGGGCCCCTCGTTCGAAATATTTGCCGATCCCGTCCTGGAGTTCCTGGGAGATGCGCGAGCCTAACGCGTCGCCGACATCTACGTGTTTGCCACTGACCTGGATTTGCATGCTCACAGAACGCGACCGTTTCCGAATGGTGTCAACGCCGATCACCGAAATGTGGTGTGGATTGTTGGACTTCTTCCCCGAAGCGGGGAGAGAGAAATGCCCTAACCCGCTTTCAGCATCCGCTTGCGCTCGACCGAGGACGGGATGCGCAGGGCCTCGCGGTATTTCGCCACGGTGCGGCGGGCGATGTCGATGCCCGTCTCCTTGAGGATTTCCACGATCCGGTCGTCGCTGAGGACATCGCCGTCGCGGCCCTCGCCGTCGATCATCGACTTGATCCGGTGACGCACGGCCTCGGCCGAATGGGTCGCGCCGCCGTCGGACGACTGGATCGCCGCCGTGAAGAAGAATTTCAGCTCGAACACCCCGCGCGGTGTCGAGACGTATTTGTTCGAGGTCACCCGGCTGACCGTCGATTCATGCATGCCGATGGCGTCGGCGACGGTCTTCAGATTCAGCGGGCGCAGGAATTCGACGCCAAAGGCCAGGAAGGCGTCCTGCTGGCGCACGATCTCGGACGACACCTTGAGAATGGTCTTGGCCCGCTGGTCCAGCGACTTGACCAGCCAGCTGGCCTGGGCGGCGCAGTCGGCGACGAAGGTCTTCTCCACGTCCGAGCGCGACCCCGCCGCGACCAGGCCGTGATAGCGTTTGTCCATGATCAGACGCGGCAGGGTGTCGGCGTTGAGCTCGACCTTCCAGCCGCCGGCCGGGTCGGCGCGCACATGCACATCGGGGATCACCGTCTGGGCCGGTTCACCGCCGAAGCCGGCCCCCGGCCGGGGCGTCAGCGCCTTCAGCTCGGCGATCATCTCGGCCATGTCCTCGGCGTCGACATCGCAGGCCTTCCTCAGCCCCGACAGGTCGCGCTTGGCCAGCAGGTCCAGATTGTCGAGCAGACAGCCCATGGCCGGATCGAAGCGGTTGCGCTCGATCAGCTGCAGCTTCAGGCATTCGGGCACGGAGCGGGCCATGACGCCCGTCGGTTCGAAGCCATGGCAGACCGTCAGCACCGCCTCGATCCGTTCCAGCGGAACGCCGAGACGGTCCGCGATCTCGGCCAGGTCGCCGCGCAGATAGCCACCCTCGTCGACGGCGTCGATCAGGGTCAGGGCGATGGCGTGGTCGGACGACGAGAAGCCTGCCTGCGACGCCTGGGCCTGCAGATGCTCCCACAGGGTCATTTCGCGGCTGTCGGGCTGTTCGCGGCCCTCCCCGTCGGGCAGGCCGCCACCGGAGCCGGCGCGGGACCAGTCGTTGAGCCCGACCTGGGCCTCACCGACGCCGACATCCTCCATCCGGTCCGAGGTCCGCTCGCCGGGGCTGGCGTCGCCATAGACATCGTCGGAGCGGGCATCGAGCGTCCGATCGGCGTCCGTCACCCGACCCTCGTCGAAACTCATTTCGGCAGCGTCATGGCTTTCCACAGGGGCCGGGGCGTCGATCTCGCCACTGGGCTCGGCGTCCTCGCGCTGCAGCAGCGGATTGCGCTCCAGCTCGGCCTCGACGAAGGCGTCGAGCTCGAGATTGGACAGTTGCAGCAGCTTGATCGCCTGCTGGAGCTGGGGCGTGATGACCAGCCCCTGGCCCTGCCGAATCTCAAGCCTTTGTCCCAGCAACGTTCTTTTCCCCTGCCCCCGGGCGTGGCCCGAAACTTGCTCAGGCCACCTTGTGGCCTGACCGGTTAACGGCGTTCTAAACCGCTGGACCTGCCGGCCGCGCTTTGCTCCCCTGTCCGGATCGTCTGTCCCGAGCGAGAGCCCCGATGCGCCCCATACTTGCCGCCCTGCTGCTGCTCACCCTGCCCGGCGCCGCCTTCGCCCAGTCGACCTTCGCCCCGGTGATCGCCCCCGCCGAACAGACGATGGTCCGGACGGTCGTCGACGAGCACGACCGCCACATCGCCCTGCTGGAGCGGATGGTGAACCAGAACAGTGGCACCCTGAACCTGCCGGGCGTCCGCATCGTCGGCGACATGGTCCGGGCCGAGCTGGAGCCGCTGGGCTTCACCGTCCGCTGGGTCGACATGGCGGGGACCGGCCGCGCCGGACATCTGATCGCCACCCGTGAGGGTCCGGGCCGCAACGTCCTGCTGATCGGCCACCTCGACACCGTCTTCGAGGCCGACAACCCCTTCCAGCGGTTCGAGCGCACAGGGATGCGGGCGACCGGCCCCGGCGTCGGCGACGACAAGGGCGGGATCGCGGTCATCATCGCCGCCCTGCGCGCCATGCAGGCGGCGGGCACGCTGGAGGATGCCAATATCACCGTCTTCCTGACCGGCGACGAGGAGCGGATCGGGGCACCCGCGGCGATCGCCCGCCGCGACCTGATCGAGGCCGGACGCGCGGCCGCCTATGCCCTCGAGTTCGAGAATCTGGCGGTCGAGGACGAGGCGGATTTCGGCACCGTCGCCCGGCGCAGCTCATCAAACTGGACCCTGACCACGACGGGCCGCACCGGCCACTCCAGCGGGGTGTTCAACGACGCGCTGGGCTATGGGGCCATCTATGAGCTGGCCCGCATCCTCGACGGCTTCCGCCGCGACCTGCCGGAGCCGAACCTGACCTATAATGTCGGGGTGGTCGCCGGGGGCACGCCCGCCGCCATCGACGCCGAGGGCTTCAATGTCACCGCCTCGGGCAAGACCAATATCGTCGCCTCGACCGCCATCGCCCGCGGCGACCTGCGCACCCTGACCCGCGAGCAGGACGAACGGGTTCGGGCCCGGATGCAGTCAATCGTCGCCGACAACCTGCCGCGCACGGGGGCGGAACTGGTCTTTGCCGAGGGCGGCTATCCGCCCATGGCCCCGAGCGCGGGCAACCGCGCCCTGCTGGCCCGGCTGAACGCGGTCAACCGCGACCTCGGCCTGGCCGAGATGGCCGAATACGACCCCGCCCGCCGCGGTGCCGCCGACAGCGGTTTCGTGGCCGGGGATGTCGACACCCTGGGCGGCCTCGGCATGGCCGGTGGCAATGCCCATGCGGACGGGGAGTGGGTCGATCTGGACAGTCTGGTGCGCCAATCGCAGCGGGCGGCGGTCCTGATCAGCCGGTTGAGCCTGGGGGCGGACTAGGCGCAAAGCCTCAGCCGTACATGTCGCCCAGATAGACCCGGCGCACTTCCGGGTCGCGGATCACATCCTCGGCCTTGCCCTCGAACAGCACGGCACCGCCCGAGATGATCGAGGCGTGGTCGATGATTTCGAGCGTCTCACGCACATTGTGGTCGGTGATCAGGACGCCGATGCCCTGGCCGGCCAGATAGCGGATGACCTGGCGGATGTCGGCGATGGCCAGGGGGTCGATGCCGGCGAAGGGTTCGTCCAGCAGCATGAAGCTGGGCTTGCCCGCCAGGGCCCGGGCGATCTCGCAGCGGCGGCGCTCACCGCCCGACAAGCCCGAGGCCGGGGCGTGGCGCAGGTGGTCGATGCGCAGTTCTTCCAGCAGGCGGCTGGTTTCCTCGGCAATGGCGGCCTGGCCGGTGTGGTGGAGCTCAACCACCGCCATGACGTTGTGCTCGACCGTCATGCCGCGGAAGATCGAGGCCTCCTGCGCCAGATAGCCCAGACCCATGCGGGCGCGCTGGTACATCGGCTGGGCCGTGATGTCCTCGCCGTCCAGCCAGATGGTGCCGCTGTCCGGCGGGATCAGGCCGGTGATCATGTAGAAACAGGTGGTCTTGCCCGCGCCGTTGGGGCCCAGCAGGCCCGCGACCTGACCGCGTTCGACGTGCAGGGAGACGTCGCGCACCACCTGCCGCTGGCCAAAGGCGCGGGCAATGTGATCGACCCGCAGGCCGGTCGGGCGCGCGGGCGCGGCCTCCGGCGACGCCGGAGTCTCGTTCACATTGAGGGCTGAGAGTTCCTTGCGCGCCAATGGTCAGACCGAGCCGGAGCTCAATTTCCGCTGTTGGCTGGGTAGAAGACGCCGCGAATACGCCCTTGGCCACCCGCCTCGATCCGCGCGGCCTGGGTGCGCACATTATAGGTCAGGCGCGACCCGGTCAGGACGTTCTGGCCCTGGGTCAGGATCACCTCGCCGGTGACCAGGATCATGTCGTCGGCCGTGGTGTAGATGGCGTTGTCGCCGCGGATGGTCTGTTCCGGCGTCACGAAATAGACGTTGCCCGAGGCCTCGATCCGGCTCTCACCCGTCTGGTTGAGGCCCGTCACCGTGTCGGCACGAAGCCGGTTCTGGCCCTGGATCAACTCGGCCCGCCCCCGCAGGGTGACCGTATTGCCAACATATTCGCCGCCGTCGGCGCTGAACGAGATCGGCTGATCGCTGCTGTTCACCGGGGTCTGGGCACCGCCCAGGGTCGGCAGGGCCAGCAGTGCCGTGGCCGTCGCCGCGATGGTCAGGGTTCGGGTCATGCTCATGGGGTCGGCCCTCCGGCGCTGATCGTGCCGCTTATCTTGTTTTCGCCGGTGCCTCGAAACTCGACGCGCCCGCCCTGTTCCCGGATCACATAGGACGAAGCGATGATGGTTCCAAGCGGGCCGGAGCCCTGGACACCCTTGTTACCGGTCACAATGCCGGTCGCGGTGTCGACCACCGCCTCGGGCGTCACCAGGGTAAAGCCCGAGCCGCCGTCGGAAATCCGCACATTCGGGCCGATGGTGACGGTCTTGCCGGCCTCGTCATAGACTCCGCCCTCGGCAGTCAGGGTGGTGACCTTTCGGCCTCCCAGGTTCAACCGCAGCGCCGGGCCGACCAGTCGGTAGTGGCCCGTTTCCGGGTCGCGCACGGCCCCCTTGGCACCGATGACGAAACTGCGGCCCGCCGCGTCCTGGCCGTGAAAGCGCAGGGTATCGAGGCGGATCTCTCGGCTGGTTCCGGCCTTGCGCTCGACGTCGGACATGACGCTGCGCAGCACGATCCAGCTGAGCGTGCCCCCGGCCAGGACGATGATCGCCACCGGCAGGACGCGGCGCAGCAGCTGCACCCGCCGCGAGCGCGCGCGGAAGGCCTCGGCCGTCGCGGCGACACGGGCCTCGTCCTGATGCGCAGGGCTGTCGGCAGGATCGGTCATCAGCTGTGCGCGAACACGTCCATCTCGTCCCAGCCGGCCAGGTCGAGCGCCGACCGCGTCGGCAGGAAGTCGAAGCATTTGCGGGCCAGTTCTGTCCGGCCCTCGCGCGCCAGCATCTCGTCCAGCCGGACCTTGGCGGCATGCAGGTACAGGACGTCGGAAGCGGCGTATTCCAGCTGGGCCGGAGACAGCTCGGCGGCGCCCCAGTCGCTGGACTGCTGGGCCTTGGACAGATCGACCCCGACCAGTTCGCGCACCACGTCCTTCAGGCCGTGGCGGTCGGTATAGGTGCGGGCCAGTTTCGAGGCGATCTTGGTGCAATAGACAGGCCGGGTCTCGACGCCGAGGTGGAGCTGGAACATGCCGATGTCGAACCGGCCGAAATGGAACAGCTTCAGCACCTTGGGATCGGTCAGCAGGCGCTTCAGGTTCGGGCAGTCATAAGCCGGACGGTTCATGCGCACGACATGGGCGTCGCCGTCGCCGGCCGACAGCTGCACCACGCACAGGGGATCGCGGCGGAAACGCAGCCCCATGGTCTCGGAATCGATCGCCACCTCGGAGCCGAGATCGAGCCCGTTCGGCAGGTCACCTTCGTGGAAATGGATGGTCATGCGGTTCCGAGACTCGTTCGGCGAAAGAAAGCGTCGCCCTCAAGTAGCCGAGCGCCGCGCGCGAGGCGATAGGGTGCAAGCATGCGCCCAAAACAGAAACGGCGCCGCACCGAAGCGCGACGCCGTCTGAAAATTGGTGCCCAGGAGAGGACTCGAACCTCCACGACATTTCTATCACTGGCACCTGAAGCCAGCGCGTCTACCAATTCCGCCACCTGGGCCCAGACGTTTCGCGCTTGCACGCTTATCCGTCCGGAAGGCGCGGACCCTTAAGGCAGGGTCCGAGGCCGGTCAACAGGGATTTGTGGCCTTTGCGTTGCGAGCGCGGCGGCCATCGTCTAATCCCCGGCGCGTCGAGGGTTTCGCTTCCTCGCGCCGCCGCCTTTCGGAGCCTGTCATGAACGAAGTTGCCCCCGGCCTTGTCACCGTCTTCGGCGGCTCGGGTTTCGTCGGCAGCCAGTTGGTCCAGGCCCTGGCCAAACGCGGCTGGCGCGTGCGGATCGCCTGCCGCCGTCCCGACCGCGCCTGGAAGCTTCAGACCTCCGGCACGGTCGGCCAGTTCCAGGCGGTCCGCTGCGACGTGACCCGCCCCGCCGATGTCGAAGCCGCCCTGCGCGGTGCCGATGCGGCCATCAACCTCGTCGGCATCCTGTACGAATCCGGCCGGCGCAGCTTCCAGAGCCTGCACGTCGATGCCGCGCGCAACATCGCCGAGGCCTGCGCTGCCGGCGGCGTAGGCCGTCTGGTCCAGGTGTCGGCCATCGGCGCCAATGCCGGGAGCGACTCGGACTATGCTCGCTCCAAGGCTGCGGCCGAGACGGCGGTGCGCGAAGTCAAGCCGGACACGGTGGTGATCCGCCCCTCGATCGTCTTCGGGGCCGGCGATGACTTCCTGAACCGGTTCGCCGCCCTGGCCTCCATGGCCCCGGCCCTGCCGCTGATCGGCGGTGGCCGGACGAAATTCCAGCCGGTCTATGTCGCCGATGTGGCTGAGGCCATTGCCCGGGCGACGGCGGCCCCCGAGGCCGCAGGCCGCACCTTCGAACTGGGCGGTCCGGCAGTCATGACCTTCGAGGACGTGCTGAAGCTGATCCGGCGCGAGACCTACCGCCGCTTCGCCCTCGTCCCCCTGCCGTTCTTCATGGCGCGCGCCATAGGCTCCATGGCTCAGCTGAGCACCATGGTCGGCATTGCACCGGTGCTGACCCGCGACCAGGTGGTGCTGCTGCAGAGCGACAATGTGGTGGCCGAGGGTGCCGAGGGCCTCGCGGCCCTGGGCATCGAGCCCACCGGAATCGAGGCCATCGCCCCAACCTATCTGTGGCGCTATCGCCGGGGCGGACAGTTCGCGGACGCCCCCGCCACCTGAGGCGTCAGGCGTAGAGCCAGATCCCCAGCAGACCCACCGTCCCGACCAGGATGCGCCAGGCTGCGAACGGGGCGAAGCCGTAGCGACCGACAAAATCCACCATCGTGCGGACCACGAACAGGCCGCTGATGAAGGACACGACAAAGCCGATGCCGATCAGGCCGGCAACCTGGGCGTCGATCATGTCGCGGCTCGCCCAGAAGTCCAGGGCGAAGGCACCGACCATGGTCGGAATGGCCAGGAAGAAGGAGAATTCGGCCGCCGCCCGCTTGTCGACCCCAAGCAGCAGGCCACCGACGATGGTCGCGCCCGACCGCGAGACACCCGGGATGATCGACAGGCACTGCCACAGGCCGATGCCCAGGGCGGTCTTCCAGGAAAAGCGCATGGCGTCGCCCTCGCGCGCCGGAGGGGCCCAGCGCTCCAGGGCGATCAGGGCAAAGCCGCCGACGATCAGCATGACGCAGACGAGGGTAGTGTTGAACAGCACGTCCTTGATGAAGTCGTGGAACAGCAAACCGAGCAGGGCCGAAGGGAAGAAGGCCAGCAGCACCGAGATGGCGAATCGCCGTGCCGACGGGTCCTTGCCCGGCAAGCCCAGAAGCACCTTCCACAGACGCATGAAATAGACCGCCACCACCGCCAGGATCGCGCCCAGCTGGATCATGACGATGAAGGTGTCCCACGGCTCGTCACCGAGGCCGAGCGCCTGTTTGGCCAGCAGCAGATGCCCCGTCGAGGACACCGGAATGAATTCGGTCAGGCCTTCGACCAGACCCAGAATAATCGCTGCAATCCAGTCCGCCACGCCGTTCCCCCCAGGGCCAAGGGCCGTCAATGCGCGCCCGGTTCGGGTCCCACATAGCGCAGCCGCGCCCGGATAGGCGAGCCGTTCGTCGCCTGATCGAGCGCATGGCCCAGCAATCCGGCCAGCCGGCCGAGCAGCAGCAGGTCTCCGGCAGCATCGCGCGGCAGCTCAAGCCGTCGGGCGATGACCGACAGGGCGAGGCCGAAATTGGCGGGACGGCCGGTCGCTGCCTCGCCCTCCTGCACCGCGCGGGCGAGGTCGACCGGCAGGTCGGCGGCCGCCAGCAGGGCGACCGCGCGCGGATCGCCGCCCGGATAGTCGGCGCTGCCGAAGCCGGCCAGCCCGCCCGCGGCATGGGCCCTGCGCGCGGCGTCGGTCGCCTGTCGCCGCACGGCGATGATCCAGTCAGAGGCCCGCGTCAGCTCGGCCATCATGTCCGAGCCGGCAAGGGTCAGCAGGCCGGCGAAGGCCGCGGCGGCCGGGCAGGAACCACCGTCGGTGGCCGCGCGGGTCGCGAGCACGGCGGAATTCATCTCATTGTCAGCCGACAGGGCGAGCGCACGCCGGATCAGATGGGTGTCGCGCTCCGGGGTTTTCCATGACCGCGCCAGCCGCTGATGCAGGAACAGGCGCGGGCCCGAGCCGGCGGCGGCGTCGACCGCCTCGTCCAGCACCCGGGCGCATTCCAGTCTCAACGACTCGATCGTCCGGGCCTGGGGGTCGGCATCCTCCTCGGCACGGCGGGCCACGGCCGCAAACAGCCGGGCCCGGACCGAGCCGCCGGGGACGGCACCGACGCGCGGGCGAACCTGGGCGAAAGGATTGACCGAGCGGGCGTCCCACAGACGGCGGGCGACATCTTCCAGCGTCGCCGTCTCGGCCAGCTGGACGGCATCCAGACCACGATAGAACAGCCGGCCGCCAGCGATCACGGTCAGGGAGGAGGAGACCTCCGCCTCGCCACGGCTGGCCACCCGGGGAATACGCCGTTGCGCGGCCTGTTCCTCGTCATCGACCGTCTCGCCGCTGAGGCGGGCAATATCCTGAACGGCATAGAGGCTGCGGCGGGGGTCGGCAGGATCGGGCCGGGCGGCGATCCGGCCGCGACTGACATAGGCATAGAGAGTCTGGGTCTTGACCCCGAGACGGGCCAAAGCCTCGCTGCGTCCGATCCAGCGGACGGCGTCAGTGACTGTGTCCCCTGGCTCCAAGTCGCGATCTCCACAGGGAGCCTGGGGCTCCGGTTCCTATCCCGCACGCACCATGAGGCGGTTTCGTGACGATCACGCTAACGATAAAGCGCGCCTATCCGGCCTTGGCAGGGCCCGGGGTTTCCGCGACAAGGCGGCGATGACGTCCTTTGCCGCCCCCCATGACGCGCATGCCGACGGCCATGCGGCGACCCGCTCGGTGACCCGCCTGTCGGTCGGGGTCGCCGTGGTCCTGATTGCGCTCAAGGCCTTTGCGCTCGGGGCCTCCGGCTCGGTCTCGATCCTGGCGACCCTGGCGGATTCGGCGCTGGATCTGGTGGCCTCGCTGGGCGTGTTCTTCGCAGTGCGCTGGGCCGCGACCCCGGCGGACGAGGATCACCGCTACGGCCACGGCAAGGGGGAGGCCCTTGCGGCCATGGTCCAGGCCGGTCTGGTATTCGCCTCGGCCCTGTTCGTCGGCTGGGAGGCGATCCAGCGCATCTTCGATCCGCGTCCGGTGACGGCGGGGGGCTGGAGCGTCGGGGTGGTCCTGATCTCGCTGGCGCTGACCGCCTGGCTGGTCTGGATGCAGGGCCGGGCGATCCGCCGGAGCGACTCCATGGCCGTCAAGGCCGACCGCTCCCACTATGCCGCCGACCTGGCGTCAAACGTCGTGGTCCTGATCGGCGTGATTTCCGGGGCCTGGCTCGCCGCCCCCGGCCTCGACGCGGCCGCCGGCCTGGTCGTCTCCGTCTGGCTGTTCTGGGGAGCCGTGACGATGCTCAAGACCTCGGCCGACCATCTGGTCGACCGGGCCGTGCCCGACGCCGACCGAATTGCCATCACTACCGCCGTCCTGTCCGACCCGCGCATTTCGGGCGTGCATCAGCTGCGCAGCCGGATGGCCGGCTCGGTGATGATGATCCAGATGCACATCGATCTCGAGCCGACCCTGAGCCTGGAGGCGGCCCACGCCATTGTCGTCGAGGCCGAGAATCGCCTGCTGGCGGCCTTCCCGCGCGCGGACATCCTGATCCACCCCGATCCGAGGGGCCGGGCCGAGCGGCATGAACCGGCCGGCGCGGTTCCCCTCGGGGACAGCTAACGCAAGCTTAACGCCCGTCGGTCCAAGCAGGGCTCATGTCGGACTGCGTCCTCTTCCATTTCGCCTTCGATCCGGGCTCGCGCGCCGTGCGGCTGGCCCTGGGTGAGGCGCGGATCGCGTTTTCCGAGACCCCCGTCCGTCCGTGGGAGGACGGCTGTCCAGTCGCGACCATGAACCCGTCCGGCATGCCCCCCGTGCTGCAGGTGTCCGGGTCCGGCGGCGAGTCCCTGACCCTGTGCGAGCCCGCGGCCATACTGGGCTGGCTGGAGGAGCGGACCAGCGAAGCCTTCCTCCTGCCGGTCGATGCCGCCGAGCGGGCCGAGGTTCGCCGCCTGCTGGCCTGGTTCGAACGCCGCTTCACCGACGAGGTCAATGCCGTCCTGCTGCATGAACGGATGGAGAAGCCCCTGCTCCGCCTCGGCCCGCCCGAGGCCCGGGCCCTGCGCGCGGGGCGCGAGGCGCTGAAGGCCCATCTGGCCATGATCGAGGGCCTGCTGACCCGCCGCGACGCCCTGGCCGGCCGCCGCATCAGCCAGGCCGATATCGTCGCCGCTGCCCATCTGTCGGTGCTGGACTATTTCGGCGAGGTCTCCTGGGCCGCCTATCCGGCGGCCAAGACCTGGTACATGAAGCTGAAGTCCCGCCCCAGTTTCCGGCCCCTGCTGGCCGATCGCTTTCCCGGCGTTCAGCCGTCTGCCTGGTACCACGACCTCGACTTCTAGGCTCCACCGGGTCAAACGGTCGCCATGCAGGCCGACTTCCGCGACACGATCCGTGACAGCGCCGCTGCCCTGGGCTTTGACGTCTGCCGCTTCGCCTCGGCCGCCGATCCCTGGGACGCGGGCGAGCGACTGGCGCATTTCGTCGCGGCCGGGCGTCACGGCGACATGGGCTGGATGGAGACGACGCTCGAGCGTCGCGCCCATCCGACCGCCATGTGGGAGGGGGCCCGCAGCGCCGTCGTCCTGGGCCTCAACTACGGCCCCGACCAGGACCCCCTGCCGGAGATGCAGGACCGGTCAGCCGGCTACATCTCGGTCTATGCCCGGGGCGACGACTATCACGAGGTCATCAAGGGCCGGCTGAAGACCCTCGCGGGCCAGATCGCCGCCCGCACGGGCGAGGACGTCAAGGTCTTCGTTGACACCGCCCCCCTGATGGAAAAGCCCCTCGCCCAAAGGGCGGGCCTGGGCTGGCAGGGCAAACATACCAATCTGCTCAGCCGCACCCACGGCAACTGGCTCTTCCTCGGCGTCATCCTGACCGCGGCCGCACTGGAGCCGGACCCGCCGGAGGGCGAACACTGCGGCAGTTGCACGGCCTGTCTCGACGTCTGCCCGACCCGGGCCTTCCCCGCCCCTTTCCAGCTGGATGCGCGGCGTTGCTTGTCCTATCTCACGATCGAATTCGCCGGCCCCTGGCCGGACGAGTTCCGGGTGGCTGCCGGCAGCCGGATCTATGGCTGCGACGACTGTCTGGCCGTCTGTCCGTGGAACAAATTCGCCGCCGCCGCGCAGGAAACGCGGGTGCAGGCGCGAACGGCCCTGGTCACGCCCCGGCTGGCCGAGCTGGCCGCCCTCGATGACGCCGCCTTCCGGGCCCTGTTCGCCAGGAGCCCGGTCAAACGCATCGGTCGCAACCGGTTCGTGCGCAATGTCCTGTACGCCATCGGCAACAGTGGCGACGTGGCCCTGATCCCGTCCGCCGAACGGCTCCGGGACGATCCGGACGCGGTGGTCCGGGATGCGGCGGAGTGGGCGGTCAGGCGGCTGACGTCAGCCGACTAGCCCTGGGCGATCGCCCCGCCCCGCTCGCCGCCCGGCACAGAGGCCACCTCCAGCAGCTTGAGCCGGAACACCATCACCGCATTCGGCGGGATCCCCGGCCGACCGTCCTCGCCATAGCCCAGTGCGGGCGGCAGATAGACCACCCATTCGTCACCGACCCGCATCTGCTGCAGGATTTCGGTCCAGCCGGGCACAACGTCGCTGACGGTGAATACGGCCGGCTGACCATCCTGGAAGGAGCTGTCGAAAACCGTCCCGTCGGTCAGGGTGCCTTCATAGTCGACGCGGACCAGATCGTTGCGGTCCGGTTGCACCCCGTCGGCCGGCCCCGAGCGGGTGACCGTATACTGGACCCCGGACGGCAGGGTCCGCACACCCTCGCGCTTGGCGTTCGAGGCCAGGAAGAACTCGGCCGCGCGCAGGTTCTGGGCCGCTGTCTCGTCCGGTGCGGCCGGCGCACGGTTACAGGCGGCCAAGGGCCCCGCCAGCAGCGCGACCATCGCCAGCGCCGTCGCGCCCCTAGCCCATCCGTAGTTCATAGCCAGCCTCTTCCAGTCCATGTCTGATCTCGTTGGCGTGGGCCTCACCGCGGGTCTCGACCATGATGTCGAACTCCGCGCCCTTGGCCGGCACGTCCAGCGCCAGCCGGTTGTGCACCACGTCTATGATGTTTCCGCCAAGGCCGCCGATAACGGCGCTCATCTTGGATAGCATGCCCGGCCGGTCGTCGCCGAGGATGCGATAGACGATCATCTTCTTCTCGCGCACCAGTTCGCGGTTCAGCACCACGGCCAGCATGCGTGCGTCGATATTGCCGCCGCAAAGCACCAGCCCGACCTTCATGCCCCGGAATTTGCCGGGGTAGGCCAGCAGGGCCGCCAGCCCTCCGGCCCCCGCCCCCTCGGCCACGGTCTTCTCGAGGGTGGCGTAATAGGAGACGGCGGTCTCGAAATCGGCCTCCTGGCAGACCAGGACCTCCTCGACCAGCGGTTCGGCTATGGCGAAGGGGATGTCGCCCACGGCCTTGATGGCGATGCCCTCGGCGATGGTCTGGCCACCGCATTTCGGGGTCTCGCCCCGACGTCTGGCGCTGAACGAGGGATACATGGCCGCCTCGACGCCGAAGATGCGGATATCCGGCTTCATCGCCTTCGCCGCCACCGAACAGCCGGCGATGAGGCCACCCCCGCCGATGGGAATGATCAGACAGTCCAGATCCGGCGCATCTTCGAGGAACTCCACCGCACAGACGCCCTGGCCCGTGACGATGCCCGCGTCGTCAAAGGCCGAGACGAAGACGAAGCCTTCCTCGTCGCGCAGCCGGTGCGCCTCCTCGGTCGAGCCGGAGAAATCCAGCCCCTTGATCACCACGGTCGCGCCGTGCGCGCGGGTCCCGTCCGCCTTCACGAAGGGGGTCCCCTCGGGCATGACGATGGTCACCGGCACGCCCAGCCGGGCCCCGTGGTAGGCCAGCGCCTGGGCATGATTGCCGGCACTGGCGGCCACCACACCGCGTCGGCGTTCGTCGGGCGTCAGCTGCAGCAGGCGGTTCAGGGCCCCGCGCTCCTTGAAGCTGCCGGTGAAATGCAAGTTGTCGAACTTGACCCAGACCTCGGCCCCGGTGAGCTGCGACAGACGCCGGGAATAGCGCACCGGCGTGCGGTCCACCTGGCCGGCGATACGGTCCCGCGCCGCCAGAATGTCGTCAAACGTGACTGTCATGGAGCTTCCCTATAGCCGGTCTTTCGCCAGCTTGATGCGCGCTTTTGGCCCACGGTCCGATGCGCCGCAACCTTGACCTTATGGCGGCGTTGAGCGTCTGATCTATTCGTTCGACCCGCATCCTCGACGGAGAGAGCCTGAATGTCCGCCCGCCACCTGATCCTCATCGCCGCCGTCGGTGCCGCCCTGGCGGCATGCGAAACGGTTCCCATGGGTGAGTCCGGCCCTGGCGGCCGGCCGTCCTCCGCCGCCTTCAATGCCGAGGACTTCAGCTGGTCGGCACGAGCCGGACGGGGGTCGGTCGACGGCCGCGTCGCCTACAGCCGCGACGGTCAGGCCTACACCTGCACCGGTTCCGTCGCCCTGACCCCTTACACCCCCTTCACCCGGGCCCGTTTCCGCACCCTGTACGGCTCGACCGACCGTGCGGCCGTTCCCGAGGCTGTCGTCCGGGCGCGCACGGTGGAGAACCCGGGCGCCGACTATCGCTCCTTCGTCCGCTCGGCCACCTGTGAGAACGGACGGTTCGAATTCTCGGGACTCCCGGACGGAGACTGGTTCATCATCACCCCCGTCAGCGCCGGTGGCGACCGCATCGTCCTGATGCGGCGCATCAGCACCCGCGGGGCCCGCGTGTCCGTCACCCTGTAACCGCCTTGTCTGCCAGTCGCTGTTGTATTCGGGCCCGCGTATCCGGCCGCTTCGGAGAGTTAACCATGTTCCGCCTTGCCCTGATCGCCGCCGCCGGCCTGAGCCTGTCCGCCCTTCCCGCCGCCGCCCAGTCCTGGGGCGGCACCTATGACAGCGGCTATGGTGAGCGGGCCTATGACGGCGGCCATGGCCGACAGTCCTACGGGGATGGCTATCGGGCACCCCGCTCGAACGCCGTGCCGTCGAATTTCGACTGGCGCAGCCAGCTGGAGCGGCCGGGTGACTTTCGCTGCGATCAGTTCTGGGACGCAAACCGGGAAAACTGCGGGGCGCGCTGGCGCGACCAGCGGCGTCAGGCCAGCCCACAGGCGCGGCGGGACTACCGCGAACTGGCCGGCTACGGCAGCTATGGCTATGGCCACGGGCGCTACGGCTATGCGGGTCGCCGCGGCTATGGCGCGGCCCAGGATTATGGCCATGCCCAGGGGTCCACGACCTACCACGGCGCCTATGGCCGACCTGACCACGTCTATCCCGGCGGCGGCACCAGCTACGCCGGCTACGGGACGGGTTACGGCAGTGGTTACGGCGGCTACGACAGCGGCTATGGATCACGCGCGGACTGGTGCCGCGCCACCTACCGGTCCTATGACCCGCGGACCGGCTACTACCGCGCCTACAGCGGCCGTCTGGTCTATTGCGGCTGAAGTCGTGACGCTGCGGCGAGCCTGAAGGGGGTCATCCGATCACGGATCAGTAGATAACCGCTGTTCGCCATTGTTTGGCCTTGTCTGACCCGCTTCGGTGGCCGCGGCCCGCATGGTGCGGTGGACCAGGGAGCGCGTACATGTCCCAGCACAATATTTCCGGCTCGGAAGTCTTCGGACCCAAGCCCGGCGTCATGTTGCGATCCGTCAAGACCAGCGGCCTGCGGCGTCAACGGGCCGCCCGGACCTGGGCGGCCTTCATCGCCGGTGCCGTAGTGGCCGTGGCGGGCGGAGCCATCGCCCTGGCCGCCGTCTTCGGGCCCACACTCTTCGGCTAGACCGCGCCGTTGTCGGGACGCCCGGGCGACTGAAGCCTGGCGCTGGACATTGTCCCCCTTCGCTGATTTGTTCGGTCGGTGAGCGGGGGCTGCATCAGATGACATCTTCGGGATCTGCGGCTGTGCGCCCGGTGCGCGACCGGGTCTTCTTCACGACCATGGCGGCGGTCATCCTTGTGGTGATCTTCATCGGCTTCGCCCCCAGCTACTATCTCCGCGGCATCCTTCCCGCTCCCCATCCGTATGAGCCCATCAGCCCCGTGGTCATGCTCCACGGTCTGGTCTTCTCGGCATGGGTGATCCTGTTCGGCGTCCAGGCCAGTCTGGTGGCGACCAACCGGGTCGCCATACATCGCCAGCTCGGCAAGGTCGGCATGGTCCTGATCGCGATCATGATCCCCCTGGCGATCCTCACGGCGCTCCAGGGCGTCGACCGGCCGTTCTCGAGACCGCCAGGCATCCCCGGCCTGACCTGGCTGGCGGTGCCCCTGCTGGATGTTCCGGTTTTCGGCGGCCTGATCGTCGCGGCCCTGGCGTTCCGCCGGACCCCGGCCATCCACAAGCGGCTGATGCTGATCGCCATGGTCGATCTTTTGCAGCCCGCCCTTGGGCGTATCCCGGACCCGGCCTGGCTGCCCCTGGCCCTCTCCCCGCTCCAGACCCTTGTATTCCTGGTGCCGCTGTTCGTCTGGGATCTGGTCACCCTGAAACGGATCCACCCCGCCACCCTGTGGGGCAGCGCTGCGATCGCCGTCGTGATGTTCACGGTGCCGCTGATCTGGACCTCGCCGGCCTGGCTGGCCTTTGCCGGCTGGGCCCACGGCCTGATCGGCTGATCAGGCCAGCCAGACCATGCGGCGTGTCGCGGCCTCGGCACCGCGCGCCCGGCTGAAGCCCCGACGCACCTCGCCCGTATAGAGGAAGCCGGCCTTTTCCAGCACCCGGCCCGAGGCCGGATTGTCGCTGAAATGACCCGCCATCAGCGCACGGCGCTTCCATGCCCGGCTGGCCCAGACCGTGGCCCCCTGCAGGGCTTCGGTCGCAAACCCCCGTCCCCAGAAGGGGCGGGCGATCCAGTAGCCGACCTCGGGCGCAGGGTCAGCGTCCTCGAACAGGCCAATGACGCCGACGGGACCCTGGTCCTCGTGCTCGATCAGGAAGGTCCGCGCACGCGCCGGATCCTGCACCGCTACCTTGAGCACAAAGTCCTCGGCGTCAGCGATGCCGTAGGGATGCGGCATGCGCAGGGTCATGCGGGCGATGGCCGGATCATTGGCGAAGGCCGCCAAGCGGGAGACATCCTGGGGGCCCGGGGCCCGCAGGACCAGGCGCCGCGTCTCGACGACGGGAGATGGTTCGATCACGCACATGGCACAGGCCTCGTTCGATCTGCCGCCTCCTTGGAGGGCTCGGGCGGCGTCGAGGCGGGGAAACGCAAACGGGGAGCGGTGATCCAGACTCCCCGCGGAAACTTGTCCCTGGTCCGGATCGCGGCTCTCGAGCCTTGCGCGATCCGGGTGTCAGTCGGTCTGCGCTACTCGGCGGCCATGGCCTGTTCGGTGGCCGGGAGAATCGACACGTAACAACGGCCGTTCGCCTTCTTGGTGAATTTCACGGCGCCGTGGGCGGTCGCGAACAGGGTGTGGTCGCGGCCGAGGCCGACGTTGTCACCCGGGTGGAAGGTGGTGCCGCGCTGACGCACGAGGATGTTGCCGGCCAGAACGTTCTCGCCGCCGAACTTCTTCACGCCGAGGCGCTTGGAATGAGAGTCGCGACCGTTACGCGACGAACCACCGGATTTCTTGTGAGCCATAGGTCTGCTCCCTGTCTCTAACTGTTCTTACGCTTCGTCGGTGGAGGCGGGCTTGGCCTTGGGCGCAGCCTTCTTGGCCGGAGCCTTCTTGGCGGCGGCTTCAGCCTTCGGAGCGGCGGCGGCCTTGGCAGCCTTGGCGGGCTTGGCTTCGGTCGCTTCGACGCGCGGGGCCAGGCCACGGGCGCGCAGGTTCATTTCGGCCTTGGTCATCAGCGAGGTCTCGCCGTCCCATTTGGCCTTCTCGCCGGCACCGTCGATGCCGGTGATGCGCAGGACCGATTCCATCTGGCGATGGCCGTTGGTCCGGCGATAGCCCTGACGGCGGGTCTTCTTGAAGATCTTGATCTTCTCGCCCTTGCGGGTCTCGACCAGGGTCGCGGCAACCGCGGCACCCGCGATCAGGGGGGCACCCAGGGTCACGCCCTTTTCGCCGCCCAGCATCAGGACGTCGCCGAACGAAACGTTCGAGCCGGCCTCGCCGTCGAGCTTCTCGACCACAATGACGTCGCCCGGTTGAACCCGGTACTGCTTGCCGCCGGTCTTGATCACCGCGTACATGTTGAAGCCTCAGCGAAACGCAAAAAGAATAAGCCCGACGGGGGACCCCCTCGGGCGAAGAGCGGCGACATAGACGCAGAGGGGTCGCCGAGTCAACGCGGACGGGGAGAAAAACCGGCTCCCGGCCCGTTCCCCGCGCCAGGATGCGGGCCGGAAATCCGGAAACGCCCACCGGGGTCCGTTCGTCCGATACGGGAGCGAACTTGCCGCCCAAACCCCCGCATGTCATTGTATAGCGCTGTTAGATGGCTATCAGACCCGCGTCGTCGCGGCGCTCCTGTCCGGAGCGGGGTTTGCAGAAGGATCGGAGGGTATGGCGATGTTCACGACTGGCCTTGCTGACGCCCTCCTCACGGACACCCCTGACGATGCGGTCGTGACCACGCCGGCCCGATGGATGGACGAGATTCTCGGCGGGCTGGAAGGCGCGCAGGACCGGATGACGTCGCTTCGCCTCGCCTCGGGGTTCGAGGCCCCGCTGCTGGCCTCCGTCAGTGAAGAAACGGTCGACGAGGCCTTTTTCTTCCAAGCGTCCGGTGCTTTCACCCTCGACCACCGCAATGACGACTTCCTGCTCAGCGGCCTTGATCACGGAATCGGCGGCGACTGGAACGACTTCGCCGTGAGCGCCGGCCATCGGGCGAGCCATGGATTCGAGTCTCCGGCCGTCCAGGCCCGGCATGTGGTCGGGTTTGACGGCGATTTCCCCGGCACGGTCGTGGACCGCCCGGCCCCGGAGGTCTGGCCCGGCGCGTCGACTGACGACCTCCTGCTGGCCAAGGATGCGGACCTGCCGACCGTGCTGCCGGCCGCCGAGGATTTCGACTACACCGTCACCCGTATGAGCGACGGTGCCCCGCCGAGCCGGTGGACCAGCCATATGCTGACCTTCCTTGAGGACGGGGCCGTGTTCGGGCCGGCTCAGGATGACGATTTCGTGCTGGCCAAGGACGCCGACCTGCCGACCGTGCTGCCCGCCGCCGAGGATTTCGACTACACTGTCACCCGCATGAGCGACGGCGAGCCGCCGAGCCGCTGGACGAGCGATATGCTGACGTTCAACGAGGACGGCGCTGTGCCCGGGCTGACGGATGATCTCGGTCGGCCGCACGGTCACGACGACTGGCTGTTCTGACGCAGCCCGAAGGCACTGAATTTCACCGGCGCCCCTCGACTGTTATAAAGTAACACGCTAAAGAGCGGCGATGACGCCGTCTGATCTCCAGCAACCCGTCCTGCTGTCGCTGCTGGGCGCAGGCTTCGCGACGGCGTTTCTGCACGCCGCCCTGCCCACCCACTGGCTGCCCTTCGTCCTGGTCGGGCGCGGCCAGCGCTGGTCCCTGCCCCGGGTACTGGGTGCGGTGACCACGGCGGGCCTGGCCCATATTGCCACCACCGCAGTGGTAGGCGCGCTGATCGTGGCCGCCGGGCTGGCCATGGACCAGTGGATCGCCGGTCTGTTGCCTTGGCTGTCGGGCAGTCTTCTGTTCCTCTTCGGCGTCTTCTATCTGGGCCGCGCCGTGCTGCGCGCCCCGGTCATGGCGGGTGGGCCGGCCCTGGCCCTGTCCGAGCCCACGGTGTCGCATGCCGCCGCCTTCTGGGGTCTGGTGGCGATGCTGGCGATTTCGCCCGGCGAGGTACTGCTGCCGATCTATCTGTCTCAGGCGACCCAGGGACCGCTGGTACTGGCCGCCCTGACCCTGGCCTTCGCCGCCGGGACGATTCTGGGCATGGGGCTGTTCACCGGCCTGGCGCGTGCGGGCTGGTCCGTACTGCGGCTGGAACGCTGGGCCCGCTATGAGAGCGTCATCCTCGGCTTCGCCCTGATCCTGATCGGCCTTCTCGTGATCCTGCGCCCGCACTAAGGATAGCGGCATGGCGCACGCCCACGGCTCTCACGATCACGCACACGACCACAGCCATGGCCACGATCATGGGCACGACCATGGGCACCACCATGGCCCGGGCGGACATCACCACGGGCCGGTCGATACCGGCGACTGGCGCTATGCCGTCGGCCTGGGCGTAAATCTGGTCTTCGTCGCCATCGAGTTCGCGGCCGGGGTCTACAGTGGCTCGACCGCCCTGATGGCCGATGCGGGACACAATCTGTCCGACGTCCTCGGTCTGGCCATGGCCGGGGGTGCCGCCCTGCTGGCCCGGCGCGCCGGCGGGCCGCACCAGACCTATGGCTTCGGCAAGGCGACAGTGCTGGCGGCCATGGCCAATGCCCTGTTGCTGATCTTCGCCTGCGGGGCCATCGCACTCGAGGCCGTCCGCCGCCTGGCCGAGCCGGCCCCGGTGATGAGCGGGCTGATCATGGGCGTCGCCGCTATCGGCTTCGTCATCAACCTCGGCACCGCCCTGATGTTCATGCGCGACCAGCACAGCGACCTGAACGCCCGCGGGGCCTACCTGCACATGATGGCCGACGCCGCGGTCTCGATCGGCGTGGTCATTGCCGGCGGAGTGATCATGATCTCGGGCTGGTCCATGATCGACCCGCTGGTCAGCCTGGTCATCGTGGCCGTCATCCTGATCGGCACCTGGGGCCTGCTGAAGGACTCGGTCAACCTGGCCATCGACGCCGCGCCGCGCGGTGTGGACGTCGAGGCGATCCGCACCGCCTTCCTGTCGCTTCCCGGCGTCACGGCCGTGCACGACCTGCACGTCTGGGGCCTGTCGACCACGGAGACGGCCCTGACCGCCCACCTGTGCCACGACCGGCCCGACGGCGAGGCGCTTCTGGTCGAGGCCCAGGTGTTGGTGCGCGGGAGATTCCGTATCGGCCACACGACGCTTCAGCTGGAAGCCGCACCGCTGGCGGACTGCCCGACCTGCTAGGCGAGCCCGGCCCCTTCGGGTTCTTCGGGCCCTTGGTGATGAACCAGCCGTCCTCAGCCATAAAGGGACCCGGCGGCGCGCCACGCGATGTCACTGGCGCCAGAACCTTCCCGCCCCTAGATGAGCGCCATGACCGACAAGATCCCCGTCACCGTCCTCACCGGCTATCTCGGCGCCGGCAAGACCACCCTGCTGAACCGCATCCTCACTGAGGACCACGGCAAGCGCTACGCCGTCATCGTCAATGAGTTCGGCGAGATCGGCATCGACAACGACCTGGTGGTCGGTGCCGACGAAGATGTGTTCGAGATGAACAACGGCTGTGTCTGCTGCACGGTGCGCGGCGACCTGATCCGCATCGTCGCCGGCCTGATGAAACGCCAGAAGCCCGGTGCCCCCGCCTTCGACGCCATCATCGTCGAGACCACAGGCCTGGCCGATCCCGGCCCGGTGGCCCAGACCTTCTTCGTCGACGAGGACGTCAAGGCCAAGACCCGGCTGGACAGCGTCACCACCCTGGTCGACGCCAAACACGTCATGGCCCGGCTGGACGATTCCAAGGAGGCCCGCGAACAGGTCGCCTTCGCCGACCGCATCATCCTCAACAAGACCGACCTCGTTACCGAGGCGGAACTGGCCGCGGTCGAGGCCCGGCTGCGCAAGCTGAACCCCCTGGCCCCCATCACCCGCGCCGAGCGCGCCAATGTTCCGCTGGACCAGGTGCTGGGCCTCGGCGGCTTTGACCTCGGCCGGATCCTCGACATCAACCCCGAGTTCGCCAATCCGGCCCATGGCGAGCCCGGCCACGTCCATGACGAACACTGCGGCCACGATCATGACCATGATCACGACCATGGACACGGGCATGCTCACGATCACGCCCATCATGATCATGACCACGGCCATGCCCACGGCGCGCGCGGCCATGCGCACGAGGACGACATCAAGGGCATTTCCCTGTCGCTGGACCGGCCGATGGACGGGACCAAATTCACCGCCTGGCTCGACCGGCTTCTGGGCGAGCAGGGCCAGAACATCCTGCGCGCCAAGGGCATCATCGACGTCAGCGGCGAGGATCGCCGGCTGGTCTTCCAGGCGGTGCACATGATTCTCGAGGGCGATCTGCAGAAGCCCTGGGAGGCCGACGAGCGCCGCTGGTCCCGTGCCGTCTTCATCGGCCGCGATCTCGACGAAGCCGCGCTCAAGGCCGGGTTCGAGGCCTGCGCGGCATGACCGGCTTTGTCGATCCGACCCGCGAGCTGATGGCCCTGTTCCGCGACCTGCCGGCGGACCGGCCGATCGCCATGATCAACCTGCTGCGGTTCCGCGAGACGGCCGACTATCCGGCCGATCATCCCGACCATGCCGCAGCGCGGACCGGGGCCGAAGCCTATGCTGCCTATGGCCGCACCGCGGCGGCGCCCTTTTCCCGGACCGGCGGCCGGCAAATCTGGCTCGGCCGTCCGGAAATGACCCTGATCGGCCCCCAGGACGAGTCCTGGGACCTGGCCTTCATCGCCTGGTACCCTTCGGGAGAGGCCTTCGGGGCCATGTTGCGGGATCCCGAGTACCGGACGGCCGTCGTTCACCGTCAGGCTGCGGTGGCCGACTCCCGGCTGATCCGATGCTTCCCCTCCGAACCCGGCGCGGGCTTCGGTGAGAGCCGCCCGGCATGAAGTCCAGCTCTTTCGACGCCCAGATCAGCGCCATCGTCTTCGACGCCGAAGGCGCGATCTTCGCCCTGGGCGACGGCTCTGTCCGCTTCGAGGGCGGTGAGTTCAGCGCCGCCCATGACGGCGCGATCCTGTGCGCCGTCGTCCACCCCTCAGGAGAAGGCGTCATCACGGGCGGCGACGACGGACGGCTGATCTGGCACCGGCGCGGCGACGCCGGGGTGCTGGCCACCAGCGCGAAAGGCCAGTGGATCGACGCGGTCGACGCCTCGACGGAGAGCAGCCTGATCGCCTTTTCCGCCGGCAAGACCCTGACCGTCCTGGATGCGAAGGACGCCGGCTTCCGCCGCGACTTCCAGCATGAGCGCACGGTCTCGGGCGTGGCCTTTGAGCCGAAGGGGCGGCGCATCGCCGCCTCGACCTACGGCGGTGCCGCCCTGTGGTTCGCCCGCATCGCCGAACAGAAGCCGACCTTGCTCAAATGGGCCGGGTCGCACACCGCCGTGACCTTTTCGCCGGACGGGGCCTTTGTGGTCACGACCATGCAGGACAACCAGCTGCACGGCTGGCGCATCAAGGACCAGAAGAACCTGCGCATGGGCGGCTATCCGTCCAAGGTCCGGTCGATGAGCTTCCTGTCCAATGGACAGTTGATGGCCACCTCCGGTGCCCAGGGTGCCGTGCTCTGGCCCTTCGTCGGTGCCAATGGCCCGATGGGGCGCGAGGCCACCGAGATCGGCTTCGACGAAGGCAGCCTGGTCGCCATCGTGGCCTCCCGTCCCCGCCATGGCCTTCTGGCCGCCGGCCTCAATGACGGCCGTGTCTGGCTGGCCGACCCGGCGGGTCAGGGGCTGAACTTCCTGAAGGCCGACAAGGGGGCCCCGATCACCGCCCTGGCCATGAGCCCCGATGCCACCCGTGTCGCCTGGGCCGACGAGGACGGGAACGCCGGGGTCACCGACATCTGACGCTTGCCCCCCGGGCTCGCGCGCGCCACCATCAGTCGATGTCAGGGGGGACCAGAACCGTGAAGAAGCGCCGTCCCCTGCTGACCCTTTTGCTGGTGCTGGTCCTGCTGGGAGCGGGCAGCGTGGTTATCCAGCGCTGGGTCGCGCCGCCGGCCACATTCCTGATGATCAGCCGCGCGGTCGAGGGCGAGGGCCTGTCCTACCGCTGGCGGTCGCTGGACGACATCTCGCCCCGTCTGGTCCAGGCCGTCATCGCCTCGGAGGACTCGACCTTCTGTGCCCACAACGGCTTCGACATGAAGGCCATCGAGCGCGCCCTGCAGGCCAATGCCCGGGCCGAGAAGCGCGGGTCGGGTCGTATCCGCGGCGGTTCGACGATCAGCCAGCAGACGGCCAAGAACGCCTTTCTGTGGCCGGGTCGCGACTGGGTCCGCAAGGGGCTGGAGGCCGGCTACACCGTCGCCATCGAGACCGTCTGGGGCAAGCGGCGGATCATGGAAGTCTACCTCAACGTCGCCGAATGGGCTCCCGGGGTCTACGGTGCCGAGGCCGCCGCGCAGCACTGGTTCGGCAAGTCGGCAGACGCGCTGACCGCCCGCGAGGCTGCCCGGCTGGCCGCCATCCTGCCCTCCCCGCGCCGCTACAGTGCCTCCTCACCCGGCCCCTATGTCCGCCGCCGCACCGCCCGCATCCAGGCCGCCATGGGCACGGTGCGGGAACAGGGTCTGGCGGCCTGTGTCACCGGCTAACCGCGCCGCTTGACGGAGCCGCTTGGCTGGCCTCCGATACGCCCGGCGACGCGGCGCGAGACCGCGCCAGGAGGAACACCCCATGAAACGTACCCTGATGTCCGCCGCGGCGGCCTGCGCCCTGTCCGTCGGTCTGGGTGGTTGCGTTACCATCCTCGACGGATCCTGGGATGTGGATGACGCGGTGTCCGTCGAGATGACCGGACCTGCGGGCTCGGGATCCGGCCCGGCCGCCGAGGCCAGACTGCCCGCGACGGCCGAAGACGCGGCCGCCTTCGTCGCCACCGCCGAGACCCGGCTTGCCGCCCTCAGCGAGGAAGCCGCCCGTATCCAGTGGAGCCGGGCCACCAACATCACCTATGACACCATGTGGCTGGAGAGCCGGGTCAACGCCGAATACACCGAGCTGCAGGTCGAACTGGCCAACGGCGCGGCGGCTTTCAACGGGGTCGAGGTCCCGGCCGATGTGCGGCGCAAGCTGAACCTGCTGCGGCTCGGCATCGTCCTGCCGGCCCCGAACCGCCCCGGCGCCGCGGGCGAGCTGGCCGAGATCACCACCCGGCTGGATTCGACCTATGCCACCGGAAAGTTCGAATACCAGGGCCGTCAGATAACGCTCGAGGAGGCCTCCGCCCTGCTGGCCACGACCCGTGATCCCGCCGAGGCCCGGGCCCTGTACGAAGGCTGGCGGACGATTTCCCCGGTCATGGCCCCCGACTATGCCCGCATGGTCGACATCGCCAATGAGGGTGCCGCCGAACTGGGCTTTGCCGACACAGGGGCCATGTGGCGCTCCGGCTATGACATGGAGCCGGACGCCTTCGCCGCCGAGACCGACCGGCTGTGGGCCCAGGTCAAACCCTTCTACGAAAACCTGCACTGCTATGTCCGCAGCCGGCTGAACGAGCGTTACGGCGACGCGGTCCAGCCGGACCACGGCCCGATCCGGGCCGACCTGCTGGGCAATATGTGGTCGCAGCAGTGGGGCAATATCTATGACGTGGTGGCCCCGGCCACGGGCGGCACCTCCAGCTATGACCTGACCGAGCGACTGGTCGCCTCGGGCTATGACGCCCGCAGGATGGTCGAGACCGGCGAAGGCTTCTATGTCTCCATGGGCCTGGCCGAGTTGCCGGACACCTTCTGGGAGCGCAGCCAGATCACCCGCCCGCGCGACCGCGAGGTCGTCTGCCACGCCTCGGCCTGGGACCTCGACAATCTTGAGGACATCCGCATCAAGATGTGCACCGAGGTCAATGGCGAGGACTTCTATACGGTCCACCACGAACTGGGGCACAACTACTACCAGCGCGCCTACAAGGATCAGCCCTTCCTGTTCAAGAACGGGGCGAACGACGGCTTCCACGAGGCCATCGGCGACTTCATCGGCCTGTCGGCCCTGACCCCCACCTATCTGAACCAGATCGGCCTGCTGCAGACCACGCCGGGGGCGGAAGAGGACATTCCCTTCCTGCTCAAGATGGCGCTCGACAAGATCGCCTTCATGCCGTTCGGCCTGATGGTCGACCGCTGGCGCTGGGGCGTGTTCAACGGCGAGACCAGCCCGGCCGAATACAATGACGCCTGGTCGGCCAATATGCTGAAATACCAGGGCCTGGTGCCGCCTGGACCGCGTCCGGCGAACGCCTTCGATGCGGGAGCCAAATACCATATCCCGGGCAATACGCCGTACACGCGCTACTTCCTCGCCCACATCTACCAGTTCCAGTTCCACCGGGCCGCCTGCGAGCAGGCCGGCTGGACCGGGCCGCTGCACCGCTGTTCCGTCTATGGCAATGAAGCCGTCGGCGCGCGGTTCAACGCCATGATGGAGATGGGCCAGTCGCGGCCCTGGCCCGAGGCCATGGAGGCCTTTACCGGCCAGCGCGAGAACGATGCCTCGGCCGTGGCTGCCTATTTCGCCCCGCTCAACACCTGGCTGACGGCCCAGAACCGCGGCAAGGATTGCGGCTGGGCGTCCTGACGCCTGCCTCCTCCCCCCATCCGGGGGCGGGGGCGGCCGCACACCGCCCGGTTAACCCTTGGCATTGGCGGTTCTCTTAACCGAGATGGTCCATTTTAGGCCGGATGAGCGTGGGCGGATTGCGCCTGCAGTTGACGGTGGACGCGGCAATGGGCCTGAAAAACTGGTTCGACGGCATCGGTCGGGGCCTGCGGGCCTTCAGCCGACGCATGGCCGATGACGCCCGCGGCAATGTCGCCATGCTGTTCGGCCTCAGCCTGCCGGTCCTGATCCTGATGACGGTCGGCGGGGTCGATATCCACCGCGCCTCGACCGTGCGGGTCAATCTGCAGGATGCGCTGGACGCGGCAGCCCTCGCTGCGGCCCGGTCGCCCTATACGACCAACGCCGAACTCCGCACCGTCGGCCTGGCCTCGCTGCGCGCCAATCTGAAGGCCTATCCGGAGATCACCCTGCGCGAGGCCGACACCAGCTTCGTCCTCAACAGCGACGACGTCGTCATCGCGAGCTCCAAGGTCGATGTGAAGACCCTGGTCGCCAACATCTTCCTGCCGCCCTACGGCAAATTCATGGACGACTACCTGCCGGTCGCGGCCCATTCCGAGGTCGACCGGTCGTCGCGCAACATCGAGGTAGCCATGGTCCTCGACCTGTCCGGGTCGATGGGCGGGCAGAAGCTGACGGACCTCAAGAATGCGGCCAAGGACCTGGTCGACCTGATCGTCCAGCCGGTCCAGACGCCCTACTATTCGAAGGTCGCCCTGGTGCCCTGGTCCTATTCGGTCAACCCCGGGAGCTATCTGACCTCGGTCCGGGGGTCGGTCACCGGCTCCACCGCGATCACCGGCGCGGTCATCAACCTGACCGGCACCCAGAGGACCATCACGGCGGCGACCAAGGCCCGGCCGGTCGTCATCACCTCGAACGGGCACGGCTTCGCCAACAATGACGTGGTGTGGATCTCCGGCGTTTCCGGCATGACCCAGCTCAACAACAAGGCCTATCTCGTCAGGAACAGCACCACCAATACCTTTGAGCTCTTCACCCTGTCCGGCAGTCGGGTCGATGGCCGGAACTACAGCAACCATTCCGGCAGTTCCGGGCGGGTCCAGAGATGCCAGAACAATGACTGCTCGATCACCATCACCTCCGCGGCGCATGGCCTGAGCAACAACGACTACGTCTACATCACCGGTGTTTCCGGGATGACCCAGATCAATGACCAGACCCATCTGGTCGGTAATGCCACGGCCAATACCTATACCATCGACCTGACCGCATCCTCGCTCTCGCCCTATACGTCAGGCGGCCTGTCGTGGTGTGCCCAGCCCGGCTGCACCTACTATGCGTTCGAGAACGAGAACGAAGACCTCGCGACCCACCGGATCAGCAGCTGCGTCACCGAGCGGACCGGTGCCCAGGCCTATACCGACGCGGCCCCGACCAGCGGGGCCCGGGTGGGGCGGCACTATCCGGACATCAACGGCAGCTGCCTGGGCAGCACGATCGAACCCCTGTCGAGCAGCATCTCCGGCATCAAGGCCGACATCGATGCCTTCTCGGTCAGCGGCTCGACCGCCGGCCAGATCGGCATCGCCTGGGGCTGGTATATGGTGTCGCCGAATTTCAGCTCGTTGTGGCCGTCGTCGGGCGGGGCCGCCTACAATACAGCCGAGACGCTGAAGGCCGTGATCATCATGACCGACGGTGAGTTCAACGCCCCCTACTGCAACGGGGTGACAGCGCGCTATTACAATGCCTCCGCAGCGGCCAGCAACAACTGCGACCCGGACAACGGCGAGCCCTACGCCCAGAGCCGGGCCCTGTGCGACGCCATGAAGGTGCAGGGGATCATGATCTATACGGTCGGCTTCCAGATCACCGCCGGAGGCGGGGCGGAAGACCTGCTGGAATACTGCGCCTCCACCGCCAGCGGTTTCTACAACGCCGGCAGCGGGACCGAACTGTCCGAAGCCTTCAACGCCATCGGCCGGGACATCACCCAGCTAAGGATATCGAAATAGCCGGGCAGCGCCCTCAAATGAGCCGGATTTCCCGCAGCCGTTCCGTCAGGAAATCCTCGGCCATGATCGCCTTGCCGGCGTAGCGGTCGGGATTTTCCGGACTGACCATGGACGGCAGGGTCTCGATCACGAAGTCCGGGTTGAAATGCAGGAAGAAGGGCGTCGAATAGCGGGCGAAACTGGCCCGTTCCGGCGTCGGATTGATCACCCGGTGGCTGGTTGACGGCAGGACATGGTTGGTCAGCCGCTGCAGCATGTCCCCGATATTGACCACCAGCGCCCCCGGCGGTGGGGCGATGTCCAGCCATTCGCCGTCGGCGTCCTTCAGCTGCAGGCCCGCCTCCTCGGCGCCGAGCAGCAGGGTGATGACATTGATGTCCTCATGGGCCCCGGCCCGGACGCCCGAAGCGCCGGCGGGCACCGGCGGATAGTGCAGCATCCTCAGGATGCTGTTGCCCATCTCGACCTTGTCCTCGAAGAAATCGTCGCCGAGTTCCAGATAGCGGGCGATGGCGCGCAGGATCCGGGCCCCGAGCAGATCCATGGCCGCGAACATGCCGTAGACATGCGACCGGAAGCCCTCGACCTCGGTCGGCCAGACATTGTCGCGCATGTATTTGCGATAGGGATGGCCGGCAGGCAGCTCGCGCCCGACATGCCAGAACTCCTTCAGGTCAACCGTCGCCGCACCCTTTGCAGCCTCGACGCCGAACGGGGTCAGGCCCCGCGCGCCGCCGGTCCCGGGCTGGTGATACTGCCGCTTGGTCTCCTCCGGCAGGGCGAAGAAGACCTTGGTATCGGCGATGGCCGCATTGATCACCGCCTCGTCCAGCCCGTGGTCGGCGATCACGGCAAAGCCATAGCGTTTGAACGATTGACCCAGCCGGTCGGAAAAGGCCTGGAAGTCGGTCTCGTACAGGGTCATCGACACCGGCTCGATCGTCTTGCGGGCAGGGGCGGCTGTCTCTGGGCTGGGGGTCGTGCTCACGGCAGGGCCTCATGGTTCGGGAACTTCGCGTTCCATACGCCCTAAGGCGCGAACTTGGCAAAGCCGCGGCGGATGGAACCGATCCTGTTCGTTCAGGCCCGGTACAGGTAGGAACCTTCACCGTAAGCCAGCGTTTCGGCGCGAGAGAGTTATTTCAGACAGGACGCCCCACCATGCGCAGCAAGCTTCTCCTTACCAGTGCGACGATCGCCATCCTCCTCGGCGGTACCGCCTGCACCACCATCGACCCCTACAGCTCCGCGCCGCGCGCCAACAACACCGGCACCGGAGTGATCGCCGGTGCCCTGGGCGGGGCCCTGCTGGGTTATCTGACCAACACCTCAAACTCAGAGCAGGGCCGCAAGAACGCCCTGATCGGTGCCGGGATCGGTGCCCTCGGGGGCGCGGCCGTCGGCCAGTATATGGACCGTCAGCAGCGCGAACTGGAAGCCGAGCTGTCGGGCTCGGGCGTCGGCGTGGCCCGCCAGGGTGACAACCTGGTCCTGCGCATGCCTTCGGACGTGACCTTTGCTTCCAACCAGTCGTCCATCAGCCCGCGCTTCCATGCCACACTGGATGACGTCGCCGGTGTGCTGAACCGCTATGACCAGTCGATCGTCGACGTCGTCGGCCATGCGGATTCCGACGGCTCGGACGAATACAACCTCAACCTCTCGCGCCAGCGCGCGTCTTCGGTGGCCCAGTATCTGGTCAGCCGCAACGTCCTGGCCGACCGCCTCTATGTCGACGGCCGCGGCGAGAGCATGCCGATCGCCACCAATGAGACGGCCGCAGGCAAGGCCCTGAACCGCCGGGTCGAGATCCTGATCCGTCCGTTCCGCGGTTAGGGTCCGCGTCGAGCCAGCCCGAAAAGGCTGTGGCGCAACCAGAATGAGGGCGGGGCCGTGCGGCTCCGCCCTTTTTTGTCATCGGACACCGTTCCATGACTTGCGGCGCAGCGCGTCTGGTGCTGGATACGATCTGCGCACGTCGCGGGGGAATCGCTTGCGTCCAGACCATCAGGAATTCGCCGAAGGGGTGAAGCTGGCCGCCATCGCCGCGGTCGCGGCCGTGCTGACGGCTACCATCGTCATCGGGGCCGGAGGCATGCTTCTGCCCCGGGGCGAGGCCGTCGCCGACCAACCCGAACTGGTCCGCGTTTCCCTGCGCTAGGCGCGACCGATCGAGGCGTAGCGGAAGCCCCGGGCCCGCATCTCTTCGGGCCGGTAGACGTTCCTCAGATCGACCATCATGGGCTGCAGCATCAGCAGCTTGACCCGATCGAGGTCGAGGGCGCGGAACTGGTCCCATTCGGTCAGGATCACCACCACATCGGCCCCCGTGACCGCCTCATAGGGGCCGTCCCTGAACTGGACCCCTTCCAGCATCTTTGCAGCCTCATGCATGCCTTCCGGGTCGAAGGCCTGCACCGTCGCGCCCATGGCGATGAGGGCCGGGGCCACGTCCAGGGACGGCGCATCGCGCATGTCGTCGGTGTTCGGCTTGAAAGTCAGGCCCAGCAGGGCGACGGTCTTGCCCTTCAGCTCCCCGCCGAGAGCGCGGGCGACACGACCCGCCATGGCCTTCTTGCGGGCATCATTGATCTGGACCGTCGTCTCGATCAGGCGGACCGGCGAGCCGGCATCGGTGGCCGTGCGCACGAGGGCGATCGTGTCCTTGGGGAAGCAGGAACCGCCGTAACCCGGCCCGGCGTGCAGGAATTTCGAGCCGATCCGCTTGTCCAGACCGATGCCGCGGGCGACCTGCTGCACATCGGCCCCGACCGCTTCACACAGGTCAGCCATCTCGTTGATGAAGGTGATCTTCATCGCCAGGAATGCGTTGGCGGCATATTTGATCAGTTCGGAGGTGCGGCGGCCGGTGAACAGGATCGGTGTCTCGTTCAGGTTCAGAGGACGATACAGCTCACGCATCACCGACTGGGCGCGTGGATCCTCGGTGCCGACGACGACGCGGTCGGGCCGTTTGAAATCCTCGATCGCGGCCCCTTCGCGCAGGAACTCCGGATTGGAAACCACGGCGAAATCGGCGTCGGGACGGCGTTCGCGAATGATGCGCTCGATCTCGTCGCCGGTGCCGACCGGGACGGTGGACTTGGTCACCACCACGGTGAAGCCCTCGATCAGGCCGGCGATTTCCTCGGCCGCCGCATAGACATAGGACAGGTCTGCGTGGCCGTCGCCGCGACGTGACGGCGTGCCCACGGCGATAAAGACCGCGTCCGCCGCCCGGATCGCCTCGGCCCCGTCAAGCGTAAAGCTCAACCGCCCGCCACGCACATTGGCGGCGACCAGGTCGTCGAGGCCCGGCTCAAAGATGGGGATCTCGCCCCGCTCCAGCCGCTCGATCTTGGACGGGTCCTTGTCGACGCAGGTCACGTCGTGGCCGAAGTCGGCGAAACAGGCCCCTGAAACCAGGCCCACATAGCCGGTGCCGATCATCGCTACGCGCATGGAAACCTGTCCTTCGTCCGTCGGGCGGAAATAGCGAGCGGCCGCGGCTTTGACCACCCCGCCGCAACCCGCGAGCCGACAAAGCAAAACCGCCGGCCCCCTTTCGGGGACCGGCGGCTCTGTGTTGCTGGCCTTCGGCCTTCCGGGTTTAGCGGA
>JAIESL010000027.1 GCA_019746095.1 Caulobacteraceae bacterium | reverse complement strand
CCTGTACGCCGCGGTGGTCGCCGCCAGCGCCGATATCTTCGTCGAAGAGGTGGATGAGCCGGACAAGCCGATCCGCATCGCCATCATCGGCCGTCCCAATGCCGGCAAATCGACCCTGATCAACCGCCTGATCGGCGAGGACCGCATGCTGACCGGCCCCGAGGCCGGCATCACCCGCGACTCCATCTCGGTCGACTGGGAATATGAGGGTCAGAACATCCGCCTGGTCGATACGGCCGGCATGCGCCGCAAGGCCCGGGTGCAGGAGAAGCTGGAGAAGCTGTCGGTCGCCGACACCATCCGCGCCATCACCTTCGCCGAGGTGGTCGTGCTGGTCATGGACAAGGACGACGCCTTCGACACCCAGGACCTGCAGCTGGCCGATCTGGTCGAGCGCGAGGGCCGGGCACTGGTCTATGTCGCCGCCAAATGGGACCTGGAGGAAAGCCCGCAGGCCCGACTGGCCAAGCTGACCCAGATGGCCGAGGACAAACTGCCCCAGCTGAAGGGCTCGCCCTTTGTGGCCCTGTCGTCACACAGCGGCCGCGGCGTCGAGCGGCTGATGCCCGCCGTGCTCCAGGCCCATGCGACCTGGTCGGTCAAGGTCAAGACCAAGGACCTCAACACCTGGCTGGCGCTGGCGACCCAGAGGCATCCGCCCCCCGCCGTTGACGGCAAGCGGATCAAGCCCAAATACATGGCCCAGACCAAGGCCCGACCGCCGACCTTCGTGCTGATGGCCAGCCGCGCCGAAGCCATGCCGGAGCAGTACAAACGCTATCTGGTCAACAATCTGCGCGAGTCCTTTGACCTGCCGGGCACGCCGATCCGTCTGCTGGTCAAGTCCGGCAGTGAGAACCCCTATGCGCCGGGCGGCTCCAAGTCCGGTCCGGAACGCTACAAGGGCGACGCCAAGACCGCGCCGCGCAAGGTCATCAAGAAGGCCGAACGCGCCGAAATGCTGTCCAACCTGCCCGGCAAGGCGCTGGAGCAGAAGAAGGCCGGCAAGACGAAACTCAAGCCACTTGCGGGGCTGAAGGCCAGCGCCAACAAGAAGGCCGGTTCCTCGGTGGCCGTCCAGAAGGGCGCGCGCGGCGGGGCCCGTCAGGTGTCGCGGTCCGGACGCGTGCGGACCGGTCAGAAGCACGCGCCGAAGAAGTAGGTGGGCACCGTCGCGATCAGCGGTGCCGGGACGCCAATAGCGGCATCAGACCGAACGCGACCTGGGCCAGGAGGCCGATGGCACCGGCCGGGGTACCGAAGGCAGCGAACTGCTGCGCCAAGGGGCGGCCGAATAGCGCAAGTCCCAACACTGCCTCAACCGTCATCAGCAGGCTGAAGGCGGCTAGACCCATCGCCAGCCGGTCCGGAGCCTGCGCCGGGACCGAAAGCCGGCGCGTGCACCACCTTGCGGCGAACCAGCTGACCAGAAGGATGATCGGTGCCTCGATGAGAACAGCGATCAGGTCGCCCGTTCTAGGGGCCAGGAGGAGCGTTCGAGCTGTGCCCAGCACGAAGGCAAGGCTGAAGACGATGGCGAAATAGACTGCTGCGGCCTGAAGCGCCCTGCGCATCGTCAGATCAGGGCCGCCACGTCGGGGCCCTGGCTCCAGGCCTTGAAGCTGACCTCCAGTGGCGGCTGCCGGTCGCCGCGGGACAGGTCCACGATCAGGGGGCCGATCACCGACGGATGCACGACCTCCTGCGGGTCCTCGCCGGGAAAGGCCTGGGCGCGCATGGCGGTGCGCATCCGGCCCGGGTCGACGATCGACACGCGGATCGGGGTGGACTCGATCTCGTCTGCCCAGCATTTGACCAGGGCCTCGGCACCCGCCTTGGTGGCGGCGTAGAGGCCCCAGAAGGCCCGGGGCGCGGCGGCGACGCTGGTGGTCAGATAGACGGCGCGTCCGGCGTCAGAGGCCTTCAGCAGGGGCTCCAGCGATCGGATCAGGCGATAGACGGCGGTGAAATTGGTTTTCTCGACCTTGCCCCAGATGCGGGGGTCGGCATGGCTGACCGGGGTGAGGCCCGAGGCCCCCATGGTCGCCGCCGCCTGCACCCAGACGTCCAGCCGCCCGAAGCGCTCATAGATGGCCCCGCCCAGACGGTCGATCGCCCCGCCGTCCACCAGGTCGAACGGGATCAGGGTGGCGTGTTTGCCGGTGGCGGCGAAGATGGCGTCGTCCAGCTCTTCCAGCCCGCCGACGGTGCGGGCCGTGGCGATCACATGGGCACCGGCCCTGGCCAGGGCCAGGGCGCTCTCATAGCCGATGCCGCGCGAGGCCCCGACGACGAGGGCGATGCGGTCTTTCAGGGGGAGGTCGGTCATGGCGGGCCTGATAGCGCGCCCGACGACCCGGCGGAAGCCGGAACCCGGATGCTAGAAGCCGGGGGCCGGTTGCCAGAGGCTGAAACTGCCGCCCTGGTCGTCGCAGACCACAGCCGAACGGCCCGTGGCGCTGTCGGAGGGGATCGCCGCCTTGCCGCCGAGTTCGACCACCCGTTCGCACAGGGCGTCGACGTCCTCGACCCGGAAATACAGGTGCGGCAGCCGGCTGGCCCGTTCTGACCGGGTGAAGCCGAAGGGCGGATCGCTGTCGGCGACATGGGCATAGGTCGGGCCGGAGGCGTGTTCGTCGAAGGTCCAGCCGAACAGGGCCCCGAAGAAGGCGCGCGCCTTGTCGATGTCGGGGGTGTCGACGGTGAAATAGCCGAGCTGGACCATAGGACCTTCCTGGTGCGCCAAGATCTGGGCCCGGACGCCGAGCGCGCCCGGTCCGATTTCGCCCTTAAGCACTCACCAGCAGCGAAAGCTGCCGTGCGGCGACTTCTCGCCCGCCTTCCTCGATCTCACGATCCAGCAGGCGGGTGGGGTATTCGCCGGTGAAATAGTGGTCGGTGAACTGCGGATTGCGCGGATCACGCGGCCCGGCCTCCATGGCGTCATACAGGCCCTCGACCGACAGGAAGCCGAGGGAGTCGACCTCGAGGTGAGCGCGCATCTCTTCCAGCGTCTTGTTGGCGGCGATCAGCTGGTCCCGCTCGGGCATGTCGATGCCGTAGAAGTCCGGCCAAAGGATCGGCGGCGAGGCGGATCGCAGATGCACCTCGGTCGCGCCCGCGGCCCGCACGGCCCGTACCAGTTTCACCGAAGTCGTGCCGCGCACGATGGAATCGTCGATCAGGACGACCCGCTTGCCTTCCAGCACCGAGCGGTTGGGGCTGTGCTTCATGCGCACGCCCTTCTGCCGGGCCCCCTGGCTGGGCTGGATGAAGGTGCGGCCCAGATAGTGGCTGCGGATGATCCCCATCTCATAGGGAATGCCGCTCGCCTGGGCATAGCCGAGGGCGGCGGGAACGCCGGAGTCGGGCACCGGCACCACGACATCGGCCTCGACAGCATGCTCGCGGGCCAGTTTCATGCCCATCCGTTTGCGCACGCCATAGACCGAGCGGCCGTTCACCACGCTGTCGGGGCGGGCGAAATAGACATATTCGAACAGGCAGGGGCGGGCGGCACGGGTCGGGAAGGGCTTGAGCGACTTCAGTCCCTCATGGTCGATCACGATGACCTCGCCGTGTTCGACATCGCGCTCGAAGGTGGCACCGATGGTGTCCAGGGCGCAGGTCTCTGAGGCCAGCACCCAGGCGCCGTCGAGCCGGCCCAGGACCAGCGGACGGATGCCCAGCGGGTCGCGCGCGCCGATCAGCTTGGAGCGGGTGGCGCAGACCAGGGCATAGCCGCCCTCGATCCGGCCGATGGCGTCGATGAAGCGGTCGACGATCTTGGCCTTCCGGCTGCGGGCGATCAGGTGAAGGATGACTTCGGAGTCCGAAGTCGACTGGAAGATGGCCCCTTCGCCGACCAGCTGGTTCCGCAGATACAGGTGGTTGGTCAGGTTGCCGTTGTGGGCGATGGCGATGCCGCCCTGGTCCAGATCGGCGAACATCGGCTGGATGTTGCGCAGGAAGCTGCCGCCGGCGGTGGAATAGCGGGTGTGGCCGACGGCCGCCGAGCCCGGCAGGCGTTCCGGCAGGTCCGTGCCGCCGAAGGCCTCGCCGACCAGCCCCATGTGGCGCTCGGTGTGGAAGCGGGTGTCATTGACGCTGGCGATGCCGCAGGCTTCCTGGCCGCGATGCTGCAGGGCGTGCAGGCCCAGGGCGACGATGGCCGAGGCGGCGTTCTTGTCGGCTCCCCAGACGCCGCAGACACCGCATTCCAGCCGCGGCCGGTCGTCGTCGACGTCGCGGTGGTGTTCCCGGTGGACGACCGGGTCAGCGATGGAATGCACGGGACTGCTCATCGTGGGGCTCCGATGATGCGGGGAACGCTAGTCGGCGGCGGACGCGGGCGGAGTATTGTTTGTTTGGGGCGAGGGCAAGGCTTCTTCGCCGGAAAAACCCTCGTTCACGGACGAAGTCACGACCGGCGTCAGGGCGTCGGCACCGCGGCCGATGCCCGGCAGGACGATCTGGATCAGCCGCGCCGCCCCCGCCGTGACCGGCCGCAGGGCCGCCTCGCTGAGCCAGCGCGGGGTACGCTCGCCCGGCATGGCGGCGACGATCACCAGATGGATGGCCCCCAGCAGGACCAGGGAGCGGGCCGCGCCGACGAAGATGCCGAGCAGGCGGTCGATACCCCCCAGCTGCGGATGGGCCTGGGCCTGTCTCGACAGGATCGAACCGAAGATGCGGATGCCGAAATAGATCAGCAGGAAGGAAGCGATGGCCGCGAAAATGGTGCCGGCCCAGTCCGGATTGACCAGCGCCCGCCCGAGGGGGGCCGTCAGCGGCAGGGCCACGAGGGCGATAAAGGCGGCGAGAACGAAGCTGAGCAGGGTGATGATCTCGCGCGTGCCGCCGCGCACCCAGCCGGCCGCCGCCGAGGCGAGGATGACCAGAATGGCGATTACGTCGAAACCGGTCATGCGCGTCCGAGCTGAGGTCTTGCCTGTCTCAATAGCGGTTTTGCGAGATTCGTTCGACCGCTTCCGCCAGCCGCGTCACCGAAGTCACCCCGACGCCTTTGTGCTTGACCGTCAGGGGCGGGGTCAGGGCCCGGTCAAAGCCCAGCTTCTGCGCCTCCCGCAGCCGTGCCTCGGCCCGTCCGACGGCCCGTATCTCGCCCGACAGGCTGATTTCGCCGAACACCACACAGCCCTGGGGCAGGGGGGTGTCGGTCGCGGAACTGATCAGGGCGGCGGCTGCCGCCAGATCGGCCGCAGGCTCGTTTATGCGCAGACCCCCCGCCACGTTCAGATAGACGTCCTGATCGCCGAAGCCGAAGCCGCACCGGGCCTCCAGCACCGCCAGCACCATGGCCAGGCGGCCGGTGTCCCAGCCCACGACGGCCCGGCGCGGCGTGCCATAGGCCGATTTCGACACCAGGGCCTGCATCTCGACCAGCACCGGCCGTGAGCCCTCGATCCCGGCGAAGACCGCCGCGCCCGGGGCGCGGTCCTTGCTCTCGCCGAGGAAGAGGGCCGAAGGATTGGCCACCTCGCGCAGGCCGGCGTCGCCCATTTCGAAGACGCCGATCTCATCGGTGGCCCCGAAGCGGTTCTTGCCCGCGCGGAGGATGCGGAACGGGTAGCCGCGCTCGCCCTCGAAGCTCAGCACGGCGTCGACCATATGCTCGACCACGCGCGGCCCGGCGACCTGGCCGTCCTTGGTGACATGGCCGACGAGGATGACCGCCACGCCCTGGGACTTGGCCAGCCGCACCATCTCGCCGGCGCAGGCGCGCACCTGGGTGACCGAGCCGGGTCCGGCCTCATGGGCGTCGGACCAGAGGGTCTGGATGGAATCGACGATGACGATGTCGAATTTCTCGCGCTTCAGCGTCCCCAGTATGTCCCGCAGGGCTGTGGCCGAGGCGAGCTCGACCGGGGCCTTCTCCAGCCCCATCCGCCGGGCGCGGGCGCGGATCTGTTCGACCGCCTCCTCGCCCGAGATATAGGCCACGCGCCGTCCCGACAGGGCTGCACGCCCGGCCACATCCAGCAGCAGGGTCGATTTGCCGACGCCGGGGTCGCCGCTCAGCAGGAGGGCCGAGCCCGGCACCACCCCGCCGCCGCAGACCCGGTCGAACTCGGCCACGCCGGTGATGATGCGCGGCGGCTCGGGCGTGTCGGACTGCAGGGTCTCGAACTGGAGGCCGCGGCCACGGGCGGCAGCTCCGGTGGCGGGCTTCATCGCGCCGGGGGGTGCCGAGCGGCTCTCCTCGACGATGGAGTTCCACTGGTTGCAGGCCCCGCACTGACCCGACCATTTGCCATGGACGGCCCCGCAGGCCTGGCAGACATATATTGCGCCGTCTCGAGCCATGGGACCGGCTTACAGGAGTCGCGGGCACCCGGGCAGGGGGCTTTGCAGGCCTGCGACCGATAATGACGTGGGGCTTTCGGCAGCCTGCCCTTTGCGCTTCCTCCGGCGCGGTCCATATCACCGTCCATGGCAATGCGAGGCGAGCGGGCGGGGCGGCGGGGAGATTCGATCGCCAAGGCGGCGCAGGCGGGTGCAGCCGCACCGGTTTCGGAGGGGCCGCCGTTCTGGCGCGCGCTGGGCGATCTGATCCGGCTGGTCGGTCGCTCCAAGGCACCCCAGTTGCGGCTGCGCCTGATCGCGGCGATCGGCATGACCCTGGGCGGCAAGGGCCTTGGGGTTCTGGGACCGCTGGTGCTGGGCGCGGCGGTCAACCATCTGGCGGCGGGGCAGGGGGCGACCGTCGCCATCGGCCTGGGCTTTGCCGGCTTTGCCGTCGGCTGGGCCTTTGTGCGGCTGTTGTCGGCGATTGCCCCCAATGCCTCGGATGTGGTCTTCGCCCCCGTGCGGTCGGCGGCCCAGCGGCGGGCGGCGACCGAGACGTTTGGCCATGCGCTGATCCTGTCGCTGGACTTTCACCAGACTAAACGGTCGGGTTCGCTGTCGCGGACCATGGACCGCGGTTCGCGGGCGGTCGATTTCCTGCTGCGCATCCTGGCCTTCAACCTGATCCCGACCGGCGTCGAACTGGTGCTGGCGGCCGGGGTGCTGGCGGCGCGCTATGACTGGCGTTTCGGGGCCGTGGCGGTGCTGGTGGTCGCGGTTTATGCCGCCTCGACCTTCGCCCTGGCCAATTGGCGGCTGGAGCACCGGCGCGAGATGAACGCCGCCGATACCGAGGCCGCGGGCGTCTCGGTCGACGCCTTGCTGAACTATGAGACGGTCAAATCCTTCGGGGCCGAGGCGCGGGCGGCCGGGGCCTATGACCGGGCGCTGGGCGACTACACGCGGGCGGCGCTGAAGGCCAACAGCTCCCTGGCCATGCTGAACGTCATCCAGGCCGTGATCATGAACGTGGGCCTGGCCGTCATGGCGGTCATGGCCGGGTTCGAGGCGGCGGCAGGCCGGATGGGACCGGGCGATGTCATGGCGGCGGTCCTGATCATGATCTCCCTCTATGCCCCGCTGAACATCCTGGGCTTCGCCTATCGGGAAATCCGCCAGTCCTTCATCGATATGGAGGAGATGCTGAAGGTGACCCGCCAGACGCCGCAGGTCGCCGATGCCCCGGATGCCGTGCCGCTGCCCCGCCCGGCGGACGCGCGCGGTGCCGCCCTGGCCTTTGAGCAGGTCGGATTCCGGCACGACTCCCGCGCCAACGGGCTGGAGGACGTCAGCTTCATCGCCCCGCCCGGCACCACCACGGCCCTGGTCGGTCCGTCCGGGTCCGGCAAGTCGACCATCGTCAAACTGGCCCTGCGCCTGCTGGACCCGCAGGAGGGGCGGGTGCTGATCGACGGGCTGGATGCGCGGCATGTGACCCAGGGGTCGCTGCGGACCGCGGTCGCCCTGGTGCCGCAGGATGTGGCCCTGTTCAACGACAGCATTCGCGCCAACATCGGCTTTGCCCGGCCCGACGCTGACGATGCGGACATCTGGGCGGCGGCAGAGGCTGCGGAACTGGCGAATTTCATCCGGGAACTGCCCGAGGGCATGGAGACCCGGGTCGGGGAGCGGGGCTTGAAGCTTTCAGGCGGGGAGCGCCAGAGGGTGGGCATCGCCCGCGCCCTGCTGGCTGATCCCTGCATCCTGATCCTCGACGAGGCCACCAGTGCGCTGGACAGCCGGACCGAGGCGGCCATCCAGAAGACGCTGCGCAGGGCCAGGACGGGGCGCACGACCCTGGTGGTCGCGCACCGGCTGTCGACCATCGCCGACGCCGACCAGATCCTGGTGCTCAAGGCCGGGCGGATCGTCGAACGCGGCGCACATCATGAGCTGGTGGCGCGTCAGGGCGGGGAATACGCCGCCCTGTGGCGCAAGCAGACCCGCGGGGCGCGGACGGATAGTCAGCCGGTCTGAGCCCGTTTGCGCTCGAGGACCTCGCCCAGGCTCTGCAGGATGCGGGCCCTTTCCTCGACGGCCTCTGCCGGAAGGCTGTGCAACAGCCGCAGCGAGCGGGCGTGGACGACGACGATGCGCCAGTCGAAGGCCTCGCCGGGCTGGACCGCGCCGATCAGGTCGCACAGACCACCCGCAGCCTGACACAGGTCGAAGAGCTCGAACGGACCGGCGGCGTCGATCAGCTCGGTCGCAGCGCAATAGACCTGATTGAGACGGGACGGCGTGTCGTCGAGGCCGACCGGGGGCGGGACGGTGTCGAGGGCGCTGATCTGGGCTTCCACGACGGTCTGGGCCCGCTCGCGCAGGGCTTCGACATTGGCACGGGCCTGGGCCAGGGCGGCACCGACGCTGACGCCGCCGGCCGAGTCGATCATCCTGGCCAGGTTCGACTTGCGTCGAGGGTGGGTGATGACAGTCAAATGGTCTCTCCCCCGGCTGCGGCGGCCACCTTTTCGGCCTCCAAGGCGGACTGGCGGATCAGGTCTGCACGGCGTTCCTCGCCCGGAGGGGCACCTTTGCGGAAGCGGCGGTCGGGACCGAAATAGTCGCCGATCTCAAGGAACGGCCGCTCGTCGCGGGCAACCCATACAATCCGCTCCAGCAGGGTGGCGGAACTGAACGGCTTGGTGATGACGAAACTGGCACCACAGTCGCGGGCCTCGGTCACGCGGCTGCGGCGGATGTGGGCGGCGGTCATGATGACCGGCACGAAGGCGTTCGGCTCCAGTCCCGAGCGGCGCAGCCAACGGACGAGTTCAAACCCGTCGATGCCCGGCATCTCGCAATCGACCACCAGAAGGTCGATGGTCTGCTCCTTGAGGATCTCCATGGCCGCGGCCGCGCTCAGGCAGGTGTGGCGGGCGCGGATGCCGAACCCCATCAGCGCCTGGGAGGTCAGATCCAGCGCAAAGGACGAATCGTCCACGATCATGGTCACGGCGCCGGACAGATTGATCACGGCACTTTGGCGGAGCGCTTCGCCGAGCTTGCTCATGCCGGGCCGGGTCGCTGCGAGGGGGAACTGAAGCCGTACATGGCTTTGATCATCGCAGTGTCCGGTAGCAGACTGATTAACGTCTGCCGCCCGATGCCTAGCCGGCGCGGCCGATGGCGTAGAAGCGGTCCGCGCGGGCCTTGCGCAGCTGTTCCGGTGACAGGCCCGACAGGGCCGCCAGTTCCTCAGCCAGCACATTGCCGACGGCGGCGACGGCGCCGGCGCGGTCCGCATGGGCCCCGCCGACAGGCTCGGGAATGATCCGGTCGACGATCTTGAGATCGACCAGATCGGGGGCGGTGATCTTCATGGCCATGGCCGCGTCGCGCGCCCGGGCCCCGTCCCGCCAAAGGATGCCGGCCGCGCCCTCGGGCGAGATGACCGAATAGATCGAATGCTCCAGCATCAGCACTCGGCCCGCCGCAGCGATGGCGATGGCCCCGCCGGAGCCGCCCTCGCCGGTGATGGTGGCGATGGAGGGTACGCCCAGGGTCAGGCAGCGCTCGGTCGAGCGGGCGATGGCCTCGGCCTGGCCGCGCTCCTCGGCCCCGAGGCCCGGATAGGCACCCGCTGTGTCGACGAAGGTCAGGACCGGCAGGCCATACTGTTCGGCCAGGTCCATCAGGCGGACGGCCTTGCGGTAGCCCTCGGGCCGGGCCATGCCGAAATTGTGAACGACGCGGGTCTGGGTATCGTGGCCCTTCTCATGGCCCATCAGGACCACGGGGGCACCGCGGAACCGGGCGAGGCCGCCGATGATGGCCTGGTCGTCGCCGAATTGACGGTCGCCCTTCAGCTCGACGAAATCGGTGAACAGCCCTTCGACATAGTCCACGAAATGCGGCCGCTGCGGATGGCGCGCGACTTGGGTCTTCATCCAGGGATCAAGGCTGGCGTAGGTCTTCTTCCGGAGTTGCTCGGCCTTCTTGCGCAGCAGCTCGACCTCGGCATCGAACGAGCCGGAGGTCGCGGAGAGCAGATTCAGCTCCTCGATCTTCGCCTCCAGATCGGCGATCGGCTTTTCAAACTCGAGGTAGTGCACGGCCATAAGGCATCCGGAACAGGCGCGCCGCGTGGCGCATCGGAAGGCGGCGGAACCTAGTCAGGTCACGGCCCGGGAGCAAGGGAGGGTTCAGTCCTTGAATGGCTCATCGCACCTGGCGCATCGCCGTGAGGGCCAGAACATGTAGCCATACAGCGTGTGCCCATTGAACTGCAGGGCTCTCTTCGTGACGGGAAGGTCGCATTGCCCACAGCGGAATGCGAACGAAATCACCAGTCCGATCAGGCACAGCAGAAGCCAACCCGGAAAATACCAACCTCGCAGGACCAGAGCGAAGGCCGGAACCATTGCATAGGCAAGGACCGCACAGAGGTGGACCAGGGCTGCGGCCAGATAGTTTGAGCGCACTGACATCCCTTATTCGTCCCGCCCCAGCGGATGTTTGTCACGCACCACCTGCGCCAGACGGTCGGTGGCGACGTGGGTGTAGATCTGGGTCGTGGCGATGTCGGCGTGTCCCAGCAGGGTCTGGACCACGCGCAGGTCGGCACCGCCCTCCAGCAGATGGGTGGCGAAGGCGTGGCGCAGGACGTGGGGGCTGACCCGGGCCGGGTCGATTCCGGCGTCGACGGCGGCCTGATCCAGCAGCTGGGCGAACCGGCGGGGGGTGAGATGGCCCCTGGCCGAGGCGGAGGGGAACAGCCACGGGCTGTCCGGGGTCTTGTCCGGCCGGGCAGCGTCCCGGGCGACGAGCCAGACCTTCACCGCCTCCCGGGCCGAGGCATTGAGGGGTGCCAGCCGTTCCTTGCCCCCCTTGCCGCGGACGATCAGGAAGGTGGGGTCGCGGCGCACGGCCTCGACCTTGAGCCCCAACAGTTCGGACACTCGCAGGCCCGAGGCATAGGCCAGCTCCATCAGCGCGACGAGCCGCAGTCCGGCGGCCCCGTCGCGTCTCGCCGCCGCCGTCAGCAGCCGTTCGATCTCCTCGGCGCCCAGGGTGCGGGGCAGGCTGCGTCCCTGTTTCGGCGCATCGAGCCGGCGCGAGGGGTCATCGGCGCGCCAGCCCTCGCCGAGGACGAACCGGTAGAACTGCCGTACCGCGGAGCGCCGCCGCGCCTGGGTGGCCGGGGACAGGCCCCGTCGCCCGAGGTCGGCATACCAGGCCTCGATCTCAGCCTCGTCGCCGCCCATGAGGCCACCGGCGATCCCGGCCTCCGCATCGGCCAGATCGCGGCCATAGGCGGACAGGGTGTGGGGCGAGGCGTCGCGCTCCACCGCCATCATTTCCAGAAAGGCCTCGACCTGGGGCGTGCTCATGCGCGTGGGCGCTTTGCGACAGCGGCGCTTGGTGTAGAGGGTGGTGGGGTCATGCCGTGCCTGCCGCAGCCCGTTCCGTCGACTTCCAGCGACCTCGCAAGAGGCCGGCCATGAGTCCTGACGAACCGATTCCCGTACATGAACGCACCATAGCGCTGGTCGGGCTGATGGGCGTGGGCAAATCGACCGTCGGCCGCAGGCTGGCCAAACGGCTGGGCCTGCCCTTCGCAGACGGGGACATCGAGATCGAGGCGGCGGCGACCATGACCGTCTCGGACATCTTCGCCCAGCTCGGTGAGGCCGAATTCCGGGCCGGTGAGGCGCGGGTGCTGAAGCGCCTGCTGCACGCGCCGCGCATGGTGCTGGCCACCGGCGGCGGTGCCGTGCTGAATCCCGAGACCCGCGCCGAGCTCAAGGCCCGGGCCGTGACGGTCTGGATGCGCGCCGACCTCGAGACGGTGGCGGCCCGGGTCCAGCGGCGCGATACCCGGCCGCTGCTGCGGGGCCGCGATCCGCTGGAGGCGCTGACGGCCATGGCCGAGGTCCGCTACCCCTACTACGCTGAGGCCGATGTGACGGTCGATGTCGCCAGCGGGGCCCATGGCGAGGCGGTCGAGGCCATCGTCGGGGCGCTGGAAGCCTATTGGACCGGGGCGGCGGCATGAGCACGATGATCGACGTCTCCGGCAGCGGCTTCCAGTCCTATGCGGTGGTCATAGGTCGTGACCTGTTGCCTGATCTCGGCCGGCGCATCGCGGGCCTCTGCAGGGGGCGGACGGTCATTGTCACCGACGAGACCGTCGCCGCCGTGCACGGACCGGCGGTTCTGGCCGCGCTGGAGGCCGCCGGGGTGCGCGCCCGGCTGCTGACCGTGCCGCCGGGCGAGGCGTCGAAATCCTTTGCCGAGCTGGAGCGGGTGATCGACCGGCTGCTGGCTTTCGGCCTGGACCGGCGCGACCTGATCGTGGCCCTCGGCGGGGGTGTGGTCGGGGATCTCGCGGGGCTGGCAGCGGCGCTTTACATGCGCGGCATCGACTTCGTGCAGGTCCCGACGACCCTGCTGGCCCAGGTCGATTCCTCGGTCGGCGGGAAGACGGCGATCGATATGCCGCGCGGCAAGAACCTGGTCGGGGCCTTCCACCAGCCCCGGCTGGTGGTGGCGGATATCGATCTGCTGGCCACCCTGCCGCCGCGCCAGCTGCGCTCGGGCTGGGCCGAGGTACTGAAGCACGGCCTGATCTGCGATGCGGGCTTTTTCGACTGGCTGGCGGGCGAGGGAGCCGTCGGGGCCGGCGGCGACCCTGCGGCCCTGACCCGCGCCGTGGTTCGCTCGGTCGAGATCAAGAGCGCCGTCGTCGGCGAGGACGAGAAGGAGGCGGGCCGCCGGGCCCTGCTGAACCTCGGCCACACCTTCGGCCACGCCATCGAGGCCGAGCTCGGGTTTGACGAGGACCGGATCACCCATGGTGAGGCCGTGGCCCTCGGCTGCGCCATGGCGTTCCGCTTTTCCGCAGCCGCGGGGCTCTGCGAAGGGCGGGTCGCGGACCGGGTCGAACAGGTCATCGCCGCCGCCGGCCTGCCGGTTCGGTTGGCTGCTGTCGGCGCCTTTTCGGCCGAGGCGCTGGTCGACCGCATGGCCGGGGACAAGAAGGCAGAGGGTGGAGGTCTCACCCTGATCCTCGCCCGGGCGATCGGCAATGCCTTCGTCGACAGGGCCGTCGACCGCCGCGCCCTGAGCGCCTTCCTGAAGGCCGAAGGCGCGACATGAGCATGCGTCTGGACACCGTCCCGCTTGAAAACCGCTTTGTCCGGCTGGAGCCGCTGACGGCTTCGCTGGAAGGAGAGGTGCGGGCGGCCCTCGATTGCGATGCGGCCTCCTGGGACGTCATGGTCGCCGCCGCCTACGGCCCGCATTTCGACGGCTGGTGGCGCGCCGCCCTGTCGGCCATGGCGCAGGGATCGCGCATCGCCTGGGCCGTCCGCCGCCGGGATGACGGGGCGGTCGTCGGCACGACCAGCCTGTATGAGATCAAGCCCGACTATCGTCGCTGCGAGATCGGTTCGACCTTCTACCGGCCCGAGGCGCGGGGCGGGCCGGTCAATCCGTCGTGCAAGCGGTTGTTGCTGGGTCACGCCTTCGACAGCGGCGCTGTGCGGGTCGAAATCATCACCGACGCCATCAATCCGGGCAGCCGGGCGGCCATCCGCAAGCTGGGCGCGCGGGACGAGGGGGTGCTGCGCAAGCACAAGATCACCTTCAAGGGGCGGATCCGGGACACGGCCCAGTTCGCCATCCTCGACGATGACTGGCCCGAGGTCCGGGCCCGGCTGGACAAGCGGCTGGAAGCCTTCGGCTAGTCCACGGCCCGGCAGTCGGTCGGAGGACGGCCGCTCGAGGTCCAGGTGGCCATGATGCCTTCGCCCCTTAGTTCGTAGCCCGAAGCCCTGTACCAGATGCCTTCGTCGGCCTGCTCCTGGTAGAGGTCCACGGCCTCGCCGCGGGCGTTGCGCACGGTCGCCATCCGGCGCGGATTGTCGAAATCGACCGAGAGCCGTTCGCTGTCGTTGCACAGATAGACGGTGCGTATGACCCGGTTGAGCGCGCGGTCCTGAACCTCGGCCCCGGTGCGACGGCGGGCGGTCTGGGTCTCTAGGGCGCGCTGGCGCACCGCATCGCCGTCGTCGGACGGCCCATCCTCCGGCTTCTGGCCACAGGCGGCGGTGAAGACACAGGACAGGGCGGCGACGAGAACCAGGGACTTCATGCGGACTCCCGACGAGGCGAAGCCGCGGCAGCCCCGCAGACTAACGTGCGTCCGGCGGTGCCGTTCCCTTGCGGCGGGCGCGGAAGAAGTTCCGCAGCAGGTCGCCGCCTTCACGGGCCAGAACCCCGCCTTCGGCTGAGGGCTTCCAGTGGCAGGTCGGCTGTTCGAAGAACCGGGGACCGTGCGCCAGGGCGCCGCCCTTGGAATCATCGGCTCCCCAGACCACCCGGCCGATGCGGGCATGGCTGATCGCCCCGGCACACATGGCGCAGGGCTCGAGCGTCACATAGAGGGTCAGGCCGGTGAGGCGATAATTTCCCCGCTTCGCTGCGGCGGCGCGCAGGGCGACGATCTCGGCGTGGGCGGTCGGATCATGGGCTCCGATGGGGCCGTTGCGGCCCTCGGCGACGACCTCGCCGGTCGATTCATCGACGATCACGCAGCCCACAGGAGTCTCTCCTGCGTCCGCCGCCGCTTGCGCACATGCCAAGGCCATGTGCATGAACCGCTCATCATGGCCAGCCATCCCCGAGACAACGACAAGAAGCCGCGCCCGCGTCAAGACGACAGCCGCGACGGTCCCCGCAAACCCTACGTCAAGCGCGTCGAGAGCAGCGACGATCGCGGGCCGCCCAAGGGCGGCAAATCCTTCGCCAAGCCCGGCGGCAAGCCCTTCGCCAGGGACGGCAAGCCCGGCCCGAAGGCCGATGAGGGTCCGAAGCGCAGTGAACGGATCGCCAAGGCCATGGCCCGGGCCGGCATCGCCTCGCGCCGCGAGGTCGAGCGGCTGATCGGCCTGGGCAAGGTGGCCGTCAACGGCAAGATTCTCGATACGCCCGCCGTGCTGGTGACCCGCGACGATGTCATCACCGTGGACGGCAAGCCGATCGGCTCGGCGGAATCGACCCGGGTCTGGCGCTATCACAAGCCCGCCGGCCTGGTGACCTCGCACAATGATCCGGGCGGCCGCCCGACCGTGTTCGACGCCCTGCCCAGCGGCCTGCCGCGGGTGATCTCGGTCGGCCGGCTGGACCTCAACACCGAGGGCCTGCTGCTGCTGACCAATGACGGGGAACTGAGCCGCGCCCTGGAACTGCCCTCGACCGAACTGGTGCGGCAGTACCGCGCCCGGGCCCGCGGCCGGGTCAGCCAGCTGCAGCTCGATTCGCTCAAGGACGGCGTCACGGTTGACGGCATCCGCTACGGCCCGATCGAGGCCACGCTGGACAAGGCCAAGGAGACCGAGGGCAACTCCCCGGCCAATCTGTGGATCAGCGTCTCCATCACCGAGGGCAAGAACCGGGAGGTCCGCAAGGTGCTGGAGCATCTGGGTCTGACCGTGAACCGCCTGATCCGCCTGGCCTACGGCCCGTTCCAGCTCGGCACCCTGCCGATCGGCTCGGTCGAGGAGGTCGGCCCGCGTGTGATCCGGGAGATGCTGGCCGATCATATCCGGCCCGAGAACCTGCCGACGGGGAACACTGTTTCCACACCCGCACCGATCCCGGGTCGCCGCACCTCGGCCCCGATCAAGAAGGGGACCTCGGGCTCGGCCATCTCTGATCCGTCGCGCAAGCCCAGCCGGGTTCGCGCCGCCGGGGCCGCCGCCGATGCTGCCGCCGACCGTGCCGCCCGCCCGCAGAAAAAGCCGGGCTGGGCCAAGGCGACGCCGAAATTCGAGCATCCGAAAAAGAATTTCACCCCGCGCGCCCGACCCGAAGGTGCCGAGGCGTCGGGCGAGCGTCCCAAACGCGTCTTCAAGCCGCGCGAGGACCAGTTCATCGACCGGCCGCGCGGCGACGCCCGCACCGGTGCGCGACCGGCTGCCCGTTCCGATGACCGTCCCGGCGACAAGCGGCCGTTTGATCGCAAGCCCGGTGGAAAGCCGCCTTTCGCGGCCAAGACCGGTGACCGGCCCGGCGGTTCGCGGCCCGGAGGCTTCTCCAAACCCGGCAGCCCCCGTCCGGGGGCCGGTCCGGCCGGTGGGCGGGGCAGCCCGCGCGGTCCCCGCTCCAAGGGCTGATCCGTGCGGATCGTTGCAGGCAGTCTGAAGGGGCGGTCGATCGTGACGCCGGAGGGACAGGGCACACGCCCGACCTCCGATCGTGCGCGGCAGGCGGTGTTCAATGTGCTGGAACACGCCGGCTGGGCGGAACCGCTCGAAGGCATGCGGGTCATGGATCTGTACGCCGGCTCGGGTGCCCTCGGGTTCGAGGCCATCAGCCGCGGCGCGGCCTTCGCCCTGTTCGTCGAGACCGATGAGGAGGCGCGCGGGGCCATCCGCGAGAATGCCGACGCCTTCCAGGTCATGGGCCGGACCCGGGTGCACCGGCGCAGCGCCATCGATCTGGGGCCCCGTCCACGCTCCGACGGCGAGGCCTTTGACCTGGCCTTTCTCGATCCGCCCTACCGCAAGGGCCTGGGGGAGCAGACCCTGCTGCGGCTGCTGGAGGGCCAGTGGCTGAGGCCCGGCGCGGTCGTGGTGTTCGAGCGCGGCTCGGACGAGCCGGAGATCGACACGCCCGGCTATGAGCGACTGGACGCGCGCGACTACGGTGCCGCGCGCGTGCTGTTCCTGCGGGTCCAGGCCCGGCCGGCCGCGGGATAGGCGCGGCGGGCGGCTTCGGGTTAGGCTGGGCCCATGAAACCCATGGATCGCCGTCTTTTCCTTGCTGCCGCCGGAGCCTCGGCCGCCTTGCCCTTCGCGGCCCGGGCGGAGGCACCCGCCGCCCGATGGACCGTCAGGGCCTCGCTGCCATGGGCGGTGCAGGAGATCTACTGCGCCGTGTCAGGCGGGCGGATCGTCATGGCCGGTGGTCTGCGCCGACCGGCGCGGGTGACGGAGATCGAGGATCGCACCGGCATCTATGACCCGGTGGCCGATGTCTGGACCGAGGGTCCGCGCCTGCCGCAGCCACGGCACCATCCGATGCTGATCGCCGGGTCCGACGGGACCGTGTTCGCGCTGGGCGGCTACGGCCGCTCTGAGGCGGGCGACTGGACCGGAATGACGGATGTCTGGGCGATGGAGGCCGACGGCTGGCGCGAGGCGGGCCGCATGCCCGAACCCTTGTGCGAGACAGTGGGAGTCGAGCTGGAGGGACGTCTGCATCTGGTCACCGGCCGGTCGCCGGGCACCGCCAACGGTCAGTGGAACGACCAGGTCGATGTCGACACCCATCGGGTCTTCATCCCGGGTGAGGGGCGCTGGGAGGAGGCGCGACCCTGTCCGATGGCGCGCAACAGCGCAGCGGGGGCGGTGCTGGACGGGGCGCTCTGGGTGGCCGGCGGGCGGACGGTCAACGGCGGCGGGAGCGGCCGGCTGGACCGCTATGATCCGGTCGGGGATCGCTGGGACACCCTCGCTCCGATCCCGCCCTCGCCGATCACGGGCCAGCAGGTCGGGGGCGGGCTGGCTATGGCGGCCGTGGACGGCAGGCTTGTGGCCTTCGGGGGCGAGTGGTTCGCGCCCGGTGGAGGCGGGGTCTTCGCCGAGACCTGGATCTACGACCCGGATGCCGACCACTGGGTCGCCGGTCCGGCGATGCGGACGCCGCGGCACGGGCTGGCGGCGGCGGCCGTGGATGGCGTGGTCTATGCCGTCGCGGGCGGGGAGGTCGTGTCCGGTGGCCGCGCCGGGGGCGTGGTCGAGGCGCTGGTTCCCTGACCGGGACCCGCGCAGGTCGTCAGCTTCCGTAGACTTGTGGCCCGCGCGGCCTTTGCCATACCGTTGGCGCGCCCGACTGGAGGTCCCATGCGCACCCGACGATTCGGTATGTCACCCGCCCTGATCAGCCTCCTGGCCCTGGTCGTCGTGGTCCAGTCCGCGGTGCTGTTTCTGCTGCTGATGGTTCCGCCGGAGAAAGATCCGATCCTGGGTTCGTTGCGGCAGACCCCGGTGGTCAGCCGGGTCATTGAAATCTGCCTGCCCGCCGCGGCCTCCTAGGGTCAGCGCCGCCCGAACAGCTTCTCGAGATCCGCCAGTTTGAGCTCCACATAGGTGGGGCGGCCGTGGTTGCACTGGCCCGAGTGGGGGGTCGCCTCCATCTCGCGCAGCAGGGCGTTCATCTCGGGGGCTGACAGCACCCGACCGGCGCGGACGCTGCCGTGACAGGCCATGGTGCCGCAGACCTCACCCAGACGCTCGGACAGGGCCAGGGCTGCACCGTGCTCGGCCAGGTCGTCGGCGATGTCGCGGATCAGGCCCTGGACGTCGGTGTCGCCGAGCAGGGCGGGGGTTTCGCGCACCAGCACGGCCCCGGCACCGAATGCCTCGACGATCAGGCCCAGTTCCGCCAGTTCCTCGGCGCGGGCCGAGACGCGTTCGGCTTCGGCGGGGTCCAGTTCGACCACTTCCGGAGTCAACAGGGCCTGCCGCGTGACCGAGCCCCGCGCCATCTGCCCCTTCATCCGCTCATAGACGAGCCGCTCATGGGCCGCGTGCTGGTCGACGACGACGAGGCCGTCGCGGGTCTGGGCGACGATATAGGTGCCGTGCAACTGGGCCCGGGCGGCACCGAGGGGGAAGTCGATCAGGTCGGCCACGCCGACTTGAGGGTCAACGGTCGAGGGTCGAGGGTCGAAGTCAGCGGGGTCGAAACCCGGTTCCACCCTGGCCGAGCGTTCGTTCAGGCCGGGGATGATCTGGGCGGCCTGGGTGGCGGGGGCGGCCCAGCCTTGCCAGCCAGACCAGCCGGCGCCGCCGCCGAGGCCCTCGACCCTCGACCCTCGACCCTCGACCCCCGGCAAGCCGGTGTGGGCGGTGAACCCCGCGAGCGCATCGGCCGCCACTGTGGTCGAGGCGCGGTGCCCGGCGGCGGCGAGGGCATGCCGCAGCGCCCCGACGATCAGGCCGCGCACCAGCGCCGGGTCGCGGAAGCGCACCTCGGCCTTGGCCGGATGGACGTTGACGTCGACGTAGAGCGGGTCGATCTCGAGGAACAGCACCGCCGCCGGATGCCGGTCGCGGGCGAGGAAGTCGGCATAGGCCCCGCGCAGGGCCCCCTGCAGCAGCCGGTCCTTCACCGGACGGCCGTTGACGAACAGATACTGGTGGCCGGCGTTGCCGCGTGAATAGGTCGGCAGTCCCGCGTAGCCGGTGAGGCGGACGTTGTCGCGCGCCTGGTCGATCAGCAGGGCATTGGCCTCGAAATCGCGACCCAGAAGGGCCGCCAGCCGCTTCAGCCGCCCGGCGTCGCCCGGATGTTCGGCGGGCAGGCGCAGGGTGGTCTTGCCATCGAGGTCGAGGGTGAAGGCCACGCCCTCATGCGCCATGGCCTGGCGTTTGATCTCTTCCGAGATGGCCATGGCCTCGGACCGCTCGGACTTCATGAATTTCAGCCGGGCCGGGGTGGCGTAGAACAGGTCCCGCACCTCGACGCGGGCCCCGTGCGGACCGGGGAAGCCGGCCGGGGCGACCGGGCGCTGGTCGCCGCCCTCGACGGTGATCTGGTGGGCGTCACCGCCTTCACGCGGGCGACTGGTGATCGTCAGCCGCGCCACCGAGCCGATCGAGGGCAGGGCCTCGCCGCGGAAGCCGAGGGTCGAGATGCGCAGCAGGTCGACATCGCCGGCGTCGTCGGCCTCCAGCTTGGAGGTGGCGTGCCGCTCGACCGCCAGGGCCAGCTGGTCCGCCGCCATGCCGTGGCCGTCGTCGGCGATCAGGATGCGGGTCAGCCCCCCGCCGTCGGCCTGGATCTCGATCCGGGTCGCGCCCGCGTCGAGCGCATTCTCGACCAGTTCCTTGATGGCGCTGGCCGGGCGTTCGACCACCTCGCCGGCGGCGATGCGGTTGACGGTTTCAGGGGGGAGGCGGCGGATGGGCATGGATTCGCAAGTATGGCGCTTTCCGCCGACGGGAAGAACTCATTTGCTCCCCCGACCGTCGCTCACCCTCGGGACCGGGGTCTTCCCCTTGAGCCTGTGCCGGAATTGACAAGGCCGGCGGGGTTTCCCCCGCCGGCCCGGTCGTTGTGGTGGCTTCAGATCAGAAGCGCCGGGCGATCAACAGCCTTGCGGTGGTGAGCGTCTGGTCTTCCTGCACCTGGGCTCCGAGCTCGACGTCGGCGGTCCAGCCATTGGCCGTGTCCATGCCGATGCCGACACCGACATCCAGCAGGCCACGATCCCAGCCGGTCGAGCCGATCGTATAGCTCGGGCCGGTCAGGAGGTCGGCGTAGCGCAGGACCTGGTCACTGCCGTCTCCCAGTTCCTGGCGCCATTCCGCCCGGATGGTCGAACGCCAGGTCCGGTCACGATCGACCCGGCTGACGGCATAGCGCATGCCGAGGGCACCCTGGAGAGAGTCGATCTCGCGGGCGTCGTAGTTGAGCGCCCAGAAGCGGGAGCCCGTCTCGGTATAGGCGTCCAGATCGGCGTTCATCGCGTCGAGCCGGCCGTAGGTGCTCAGCCGTCCCGAGGCCATGGCCCGGTCGAAGCCGAGGCCGATCGAACCGAACAGCATGTCGCCGTCCCGCTCGCCGAACACCAGGCTGTTGTCGAAGGTCACCCGGCGGGTCAGGTCGTAGGACAGCGAGCCCTGGCCCAGCATGGCGTCCAGATAGACACCGTCGGTCGGGCGGAAGCTGGCATAGACCACCCCGACCAGGCTGGTCGTGTCGGCGCTGGAGTCCCGCGTTCCGACTTCGGTCTCCTCGGCGCCGTAGCCGACACCGAAGCCGAGATCGAGACGGTCATTGACCGCGAAGTCGAGACCTGCGCTCAGGCCCTGGCTGGAGATCGACAGCTTGGACTGATCCGGGGTCGCATTGCGGCGGCCCACGGTGATGGCACCGCCGGTCCAGAGGCGCAGGCCGCCGGACGTGGCAGACTCAGCCGCCGTGCCGTTCGCTCCGGCCGCCGAGGTGCCGAGGGCACCGTTACCGGAGCTGATGGCCGTCGAGGCCAGGCCGAGGCCGCCGAAGCCGGAGACCGGACCCGCGCCGCCGCCGATACGGTCACCCGTATCCAGACCCATGGGGGCGAAGCGCATGGCCGCCACCTCGGCCCGCAGCGGATCGGCGGTCTCGATACCGCCCGCCACACCGAGGCGCTGGGACAGGCCCGCCGAAGGGCCGCCCTGCCAACCGCCGGCCAGGGCCGAGGTCACCCGGATGTCCATGGCCCGGTCCTGGGCACGACCGTCGCGCAGGCGCTCCAGCCGGTTGGTGAAGTTGCTGATCTGGGCCTCGACGAGGCGACGGGTCGACTCTTCCTGGGCCGAGTTCAGGCCCCGGACCTCGGGGTCACGGGACGGATCGGGACGGGCGGTCACGGCGATGGTCAGGGCCACCGAACCCGTGTTGCCGAAGGCGTCCGTGGCCGTGACGGTGAAGCCGAAGGTGCCCACCGAAGAGGCCGTGCCCACAACGCGACCGGCACCGGCCCCGTTCGGGATCAGGATGATCCCGGTCGGCAGGGCACCGGCCGTGACGGCATAGCTGTAGGCGCCCGCGCCGCCGGTGGCCGACAGGGTCTGCTCATAGGGCAGGCCGACGATCACACTGGGCAGGCTGGTCGGGGTCACGGCAATGGCCGCGGCATTGACCACCAGGGTCAGGTTGACGACCGAGGAATAGGGCCCGGTGCCGGTCGAGGAGTCGGTCACCCGCACCCCGATCGGGAAGCTGCCGACCACCGTCGGCGTGCCCGAGAGCACACCCGTCGACGACAGGGTGATCCCCGCCGGCAGGGCGCCCGAGTCCAGGGCGAAGCTGTAGGGGCCCGTGCCGCCAGAGCCGGTCAGGGTCTGGCTGTAGGCAAAGCCGCGGCGTCCGGCCGGAACCGTATTGGTCGCCGTCACGGTCGGGGCCGCGATGGTCAGGGTATAGGCCTGGGTGGCGCTCTGGCTGGCCGCGTCCGTGGCCCGGACGGTGAAGTTGAAGGTCCCGCCCGCCGTCGGCGTGCCCGAGAGCGTGCCGTTGGTGTTGAGGGTCAACCCGGCCGGCAGGGTGCCGCTGTCACGGGTGAAGCTGTAGGGAGCCGTCCCGCCCGTGGCGGTCAGGGTCTGGCTGTAGGCGGAAGCCACCGTGCCGTTGGACAGAGACGTCGGCGAAAGGGCGATGACCGGCCCGCTCGTCTGGCTGTAGTTTCCTCCGCGATACTGAACGCCGCCGCCGTTGCAGCCGGTGCCCGCGCCACCCGGGCCCGCGCCGATTGACACGCACAATCCCGAAAACAGGGTCGAGGAGGCGGTTCCGGTGAGCGCACTGGCCACATAGAGATAGGTGGAGGGCAGGGTGCAGGGCGCTTGGTCGCAGAATACAAAATCCGTAGCGTTCCATCTGTGGCCGGAGACCATCACGACAGCCGGAGCGGCTGCATCAGCCGACAGGGCAATGTTCACGCCGGAGACCAGACCGGTGACCGTGTCGTAGACATAGGTACCCGAAATTGTGCCGCCCGAGCTGAACGTGCCGTTGATCGTACGGGTTTCTGCGCCCTGGGCCGACGCCGCGCCGGGCAGGGCCGCCGCGACCAGCAAGACCACAAACAGCCCTGACAGGGCCGCCGAAAGTCGGCGTACCGACCCCGCGAACCGCGCCGAAAGGCGCGACACCACCGACATCATCTGAACATCCCCCTGACAGAATCCTGTTCGGTTAATAGCCGGGGGCAGGTGAATCGACAAGTCGATGTTTTTCGAACGGATTTTCAGGCGCAAAACACAGGCTGACGCGTCTTCGCCTGTGGGCGGCCCCTTCACGCGAATATGGGGCACCCCTGCCGTCGCCCGGATGACGTAAAGAGCGGGCGGGTCAGGCCACCTCCGCCAGCGCCTCTTCCGCCGCCACCCAGGCCGCCTCCGCCGCATCCAGATCTGCCTGCGTCTTCGCCCGTGCCCGCGTCAGGCCTTCCAGGGCCTTGGGATTGCTGACCGAGGCATTGGCCATGTCGTCGTCGATGCGGGCGATCTCGGCGGTGAGCTGGGCCATACGTTCTTCGGCCTTCTTGACCGCATGGCGCAGGGTCGAGGGCGAAGGGCCGGATCTCTTGTCGTTCTTCTTGCCCTTGTTGTTCTGGGCGGGCGCTGCGGTGGCGACAGCCTCTTCCTTGATCTGGCTCGGCTTGACCGCAGCCGCCTTGGCGCGGTCGAGGACGAATTTGGCGTAGTCGTCCATGTCGCCCTCGAACGGCTTCACCGTGCCGTCGGCGGCCAGCCACAGCCGGTCGGCGACCATCTCCATCAGCGAGCGGTCGTGGGTGATCAGGATGACGGCGCCCGAATAGTCGTTGAGCGCATCGAGCAGGGCCCGGCGGCTGTCGATGTCGAGGTGGTTGGTCGGTTCGTCGAGGATCAGGACGTGGGGCGCGTCCATCGCCACCTGATTGAGCAGCAGGCGGGCGCGCTCGCCGCCGGACAGGCTGGCGACGGTGGTTTCCTGCTTCTCATAGCCCAGTCCCCACTGGGCCAGTTTCGAGCGGCGGCTGCTCTCCGAGGCCTCGGGCATGGCGCGGCGGATGATCTCCAGCGGCGTGTCCGTGGGGTCCATGGCCTCGATCTGGTGCTGGTGGAACCAGCCGACGCGCATCTTGCGGTCGCGGTGCAGTTCGCCGTCCGACACGTTCAGGGCCCCGGCGATCATCTTGGCGAAGGTCGACTTGCCCGCGCCGTTGACGCCCAGCAGGCCGATGCGGTCGTCCAGGTCCATGCGCAGGTTGAGGTTCCGCAGGATCGGCTTGCCGGTCTCATAGCCGACATTGGCCCGCTCCAGCCGGATAAGGGGCGGGGCGAGGGGGCGCGGCGGCGAGGGCAGGATGAAGGGGGCGACGCGCTCCTCGATGGTGGTGGCGACGGGCTGCATCTTGGCCAGCCGCTTCATGCGCGACTGGGCCTGGGCGGCCTTGGAGGCCTTGGCCTTGAAGCGGTCGACGAAGGCCTGGAGGTGGGCGCGTTCGGCATCCTGCTTGGCCTTGGCCGACAGCTGCAGCCGGGCCTTCTCGGCCCGGGCCTTTTCGAACTGGTCGTAGTTGCCCGTGTAGAGAGTCAGATTGCGGTTCGCGAGGTGCAGGATGTGGGTGCAGACCTCGTTCAGCATCTCGCGGTCGTGGGAGATGATCAGGGCCGTGTGCGGGTATTTCTTGAGGCGGGCCTCAAGCCACAGGGCACCTTCCAGGTCGAGATAGTTGGTCGGCTCGTCGAGCAGCAGCATGTCCGGCTCGGCGAACAGGGCGGCGGCCAGGGCCACCCGCATGCGCCAGCCGCCGGAGAATTCCGACATCGGCCGCGACTGGTTTTCATGGTCGAAGCCGAGGCCGACGAGGATTTCGGCGGCGCGGGCGGGGGCGGCATCGGCGTCGATCTCGATCAACCGGGTCCAGATCTCGCCCATCTCCTCCGGCTCGGCGGTTTCGAGCCGGCCCAGCAGGCTGTGGCGCTCCTCGTCGGCCTCGAGGATGGTCTCGAGCACGCTGACGGGGGTGGCCGGGTGTTCCTGGTCGACCGAGCCGATGCGTGCGGTCTTGGGCAGGCTGATCTCGTCGCCGCCGGCGGCCAGCTCACCGAGGATCAGCTTGAACAGGGTCGACTTGCCGATGCCGTTGCGGCCCACCAGGCCGACCTTGGAACCGGGCGGCAGGGAGACGGAGGCGTCCTCGAGGAATTTGCGGCCCCAGGCATTGAAGGTCAGGTCGGTAATCTGGAGCATGGTCGGTCGTAATCTCGGGCGGCCTCTGGGGCATCGAACCGCCTTGCGGCGCGCGAAAGAGGCAAAATTGTGTGGCGGTTGGAAACCGGGGAGGGCGCCGCTATAAGCCCGCGACCTTCAATCTCCCAACAAGAAGTCACTCCCATGACCGAACGTACCTTCTCGATCATCAAGCCCGACGCCACGCGCCGCAACCTGACCGGGGCGATCAACGCCGTGATCGAGGGTGCCGGCCTGCGCATCGTGGCCCAGCGCCGCGTGCATCTGACCGAAGCCCAGGCCAAGAAATTCTACGAAGTCCACGCCGAACGCCCCTTCTACGGCGAACTGGTCGGCCAGATGACCGCCGAGCCGGTGGTGGTGCAGGTGCTGGAAGGCCCGAACGCCGTCGCCGCCTATCGCGAAGTCATGGGCGCCACCAACCCGAAGGACGCCGCTGACGGCACCATCCGCAAGCTGTTCGCCCTGTCGATCGGCGAGAACTCGGTCCACGGTTCGGACAGCCTCGAGAACGCCGGCATCGAGATCGCCCAGTTCTTCACCGACGACCAGATCGTCGGCTGATCCACGCGAAAGCGTCGGACCTGCTGCGGCCGGATCGGAAACGATCCGGCCGTAGTCGTTTCCGGACCCAGCCATGCGGAGGCCGTGCCCATGAAGGACTATCGGCATCGCGACGTGGCCCTGGCCGCCGGCCTGTCGGCGCTGGCCGGCTATGTGGATGCCATCGGCTTCCTGACCCTGGGCGGCTTCTTCGTCTCCTTCATGAGCGGAAACTCCACCCGGTTCGGTGTGGCGGTGGCCATGGGCCACTGGGACCTGGCCGCGAGGGCGCTGGGCCTGATCGGACTGTTCGTGGTGGGGGTGGTGCTGGGATCGACGGTGGCACGGCGGGCGGGGGAGGGCAGACGGTCTGTCGTGCTCGGGCTTGAGGCCATGCTGCTGGCCCTGGGCGCGGGTCTGCTTTCGGCGGGCCGGCCGCTGGCGGGCATGGTCCCGGTGGTGCTGGCCATGGGGGTCGAGAACACGGTGTTCCAGAAGGGCGGAGATGTGCGGGTCGGCCTGACCTATATGACCGGCACCCTTGTCCGGGTGGGTCAGCGGATCGCGACGGCCCTGCATGGCGGCGCGCGCTGGGACTGGGTCCCCTTCCTGCTGCTGTGGATCGGTCTGGCGGCCGGCGGGGCCCTGGGGGCGCTGATGTTCCTGAGGCTGGGCGTCACCGCCCTGTGGGCTGCGGCGGCGGTCGTGGCCGGTCTGGCGCTGTTGAGCCTGCTGGACGAACGGCGGCTGCCCCGGGCCGGGTCCTGAACATGAAACGGCCCCGGCGATCGCTCGCCGGGGCCGTCGTCGTTTCGTGCGGTGCCCCTACCAGATGCGGGCGCGGGCCTCGGGGGCGAGATACTGTTCGTCGCCCGGCTGGACGCCGAAGGCCGCATACCAGGCATCGATGTTACGCGGCGGCACGGCCGCCCGGTACTGCGCCGGCGAGTGGGGATCGACGGTGACCTGCTGGCGCAGGGCCTCCTCGCGCGAGTTTTCCCGCCAGACCTGGGCCCAGCCGAGGAAGACGCGCTGGTCCCCGGTCAGGCCGTTGATCACCGGGGCCTCGGCCCCGTTCAGCGACAGGTGATAGGCGTCCAGCGCCAGCAGCAGGCCGCCCAGGTCGGCGATGTTCTCGCCCATGGTCAGGTCGCCGTTGACGTTGGTGCCCTCGAACGGGCTGAGGGCCGAATACTGGGCCCCCAGGACGCGGGCGCGTTCCTCGAATTTGGCGGCGTCCTCTGCCGTCCACCAGTCACGCAGGACGCCGTCGCCGTCGACCTTGCGGCCCTGGTCGTCGAAGCCATGGGTGATCTCATGGCCGATGACCGCGCCGATGCCGCCGTAGTTGATGGCCGGATCGGCATTGGGATCGAAGAAGGGGGCCTGAAGGATGGCGGCCGGGAAGACGATCTCGTTGCGCGGCGGGTTGTAGTAGGCGTTCACCGTCTGCGGGGTCATGCCCCACTCCAGCGGATCGACCGGGCGGGTCAGTTTGCCGACATTCCAGGCCCATTCGAAGGCCGCTGACCGTTCGACATTGCCGTAGAGGTCGCCCGGCTCCAGCCGCAAGCCGTCATAGCTGCGCCATTGCTCGGGATAGCCGATCTTCACGCCGAAACGGCTCATCTTGTAGAGGGCCTGCCGGCGGGTCTCCGGGCTCATCCAGTCCAGCCCCTCGATACGGGCGGTCATGGCGCGGCGCAGGTTGGCCACCAGCTCCTCCATCAGCGCCTTGGACTCGGCCGGGAAGTGGCGGGCGACATATTCCTGGCCCAGCGACTCGCCGAGCGAACCGTCGACCAGCTGCACGCCGCGCTTCCAGCGCGGGCGGTTGTCCGGCACGCCGTTCAGCACCTTGCCGTAGAAGTTGAAATTGGCGTCGACGAAGGCGCTCGACAGATAGGGGGCGGCCTGGTCGATGACGTGGAAGGCCTGCCAGGACTGCAGGGTCTCGACCGGGGTCTCGGCGAAGACGCGGGCCATGCCCGGGAAGGCGGTGTTATTGGTGGCGATCAGGGTCGGGACATGGGCCACGCCCGCGCCCTCGGCCCAGGCCGCCCAGTCAAAGCCCGGGGCGGCGACGGCCAGTTCGGCCACCGTCATGGGATTGTAGATCCTGTCGATCTGTCGGCTCTCGACCTGGGTCCAGTGCTGTTCGGCGATCCGGGTCTCGAAGGCCAGGATGGCGTCTGCCGCGGCCTCGGCTTGCGGCCAGCCGGCCAGGGTCAGGGCGGTGACCACATAGGTCCGGTAGGCGTCCTTCTGCTCGGCGAAACTGGCCTCGAGATAATAGTCCCGGTCCGGCAGGCCGAGGCCGCCCTGGCCGACATAGGCGGCGGTGCGGTCCGGAGCCTTCAGGTCCTCGAAGGTACCGATGCTGAACAGGCTGGAGCCGAAGCCACCCTGGGTACGGCCCATCAGGGTGGCGATTTCCTCGCGCGTATCGGCGCTGCGAACCTCGGCCAGATCAGCCTGCAGCGGACTGGCACCCAGGCGCTCGACCGTCGCCTCGTCCATGAAGCTGCCGTAGAAGGCCCCGATGCGGGCGGCCTCGGGGCTGGAGGACGGGTTGGCGGCACTCTCCTCGATCAGGGTCTTCAGATTGTCCTGCGAGCGGTCGTACAGCATGTCGAACACGCCGAACGAGGTCTTGTCCGCCGGGATCGGCGTGTTGGCGAGATAGGTTCCGCTGGCATAGCGGTTGAAGTCGTTGCCCGGGCGGATCGAGGTGTCCATGCCCTCAAGGTCAAAGCCGAAGGCCCCGATCTGGGCCTGATCCGTCGCCGGTATCTCCACGATCGGTGGGGCCGCCTGGGCCTGGACCGCGCCGGCGGCGAACAGAAGTGCCGCGCCGGCGGCGCAGGCCATGAGTTTGAGTTTGAGCATTCGGGCCCCCTTTGATTTGCGGCGGCACGCTGCATCACCCGTCTGCGGCTGTCGCCGGAAAAGGCGTGAGATTACGAACTTCTAATCTGCTCCCGGCAGAGGTCGGCGAGGGCCCGGGGGTAGAGTTGGTGCTCGGCCGCCAGCACACGCCGGGCCAGGGAAGCGGGTGTGTCGTCTGGCTGGATGGGCACGCGGGCCTGACCCAGCAGCGGTCCCTCATCGACGCCTTCGGTGACCAGATGCACGGTGCAGCCGGCTTCGGTATCGCCGGCGGCGAGGGCGCGGGCGTGGGTGTCGAGGCCGGGATATTTCGGCAGCAGGCTGGGGTGGATGTTCAGCATCCGCCCGGCCCAGCGGCCGACCAGAAAGGGCGTCAGCAGGCGCATATAGCCGGCCAGGGCGACGACCTCGACGCCATGGGCGTCCAGCACCGTCTGGATCGCCTGTTCGTGCGCGGTCCGGTTCCGGCTGAAGGGGGCGTGGTCGACGACGGCCGTGGGGACGCCCCGCTTCTCGGCCAGGGCCAGACCGCCGGCATCGGGCCTGTTGGACAGCACCAGAACCACCTCGAACGGTGCCCCGGCCTGGGCCGCCGCGTCGATCAGGGCGGCCATGTTGGAGCCGGCCCCGGAGATCAGGACGGCCACGCGGACGCGGCCCGTGGACGTGTCGGGCACAGACGACCTCACAGACAGGGGTAGGCGCGGACCTTGCCGGGCGGACCTCCGCCGGTCAACGGCCCGGCCCGGCGCTTGCGCATTGCGGTCGCCTCGGAAACAGTGCGGCGTCGTTCCGGAGACTGGTCCATGTTTGCTTTCGCTCTCGCCGCCGCCTTGATCGTGGCCCCCGCGCAGTCCTCCGACATGACGCGCAGCATCCTGACCGACGTCTGCCTGCCCTATGTGACCGGCGAAACCAGTGACACCGTCGCGCTGGAGTTTCTCGGCTTCGTCGAGACGCCGGCACCCGAGGCCGACACCCGGACCTTCCAGAGCGAGGATCAGGCCCATCTGTTGCGCCTGACCACCGAGGGCAGTGTCGCCGACGGCAACCTCAACCGGGTCTGTGTGATCCAGGCGCGCCGCGACGCCCTCGACCGGGCGAAAGCCTCCCTCACGCCGGTGCTGCGCCAGCAGGGCTTTACGGCCGAGGCGGGGCTGCCGGCCGACCGACCCATCTGGACCCGGCAAGGGGTCACGGTTTCGCTGCGCCAGAATCCCGGGGCGGCGGCGATCGTCCGGGTGACCTACAGCAGCCTCGACGCCGGCCTCTAGACCGCTTCCAGCTGGCCGCAGACGAAGGCGACCTCGCCGGCGCCGAGCAGGCCCGACAGAACGGCTTCGACGTTTTCGGGAGCGACCAGGAGGATGAAGCCGATGCCGCAGTTGAAGGTGCGGCGCAGTTCGTGATCCGAAATCCCGCCGGTCTCACCCAGCCACTGGAAGACATGCGGCATCGGCCAGGCGTTCCAGTCGAAGGCGGCCTGAAGCCCCTCGGCGATACAGCGCGGCGGATTCTCGATCAGGCCGCCGCCGGTGATGTGAGCTGCGCCCTTGATCAGGCCGGCCTTCATCAGCGGCAGGACCGGCTTCACATAAATCCGGGTCGGCTCCATCAGGGCCTGGGCCAGGGTGCGGTCGCGGGCGAAGGGCGCATCGTCGCCCCATGACAGGCCGGACTTCTCCACCACCTTGCGGATCAGCGAATAGCCGTTCGAGTGCGGGCCCGAGGAAGCGAGGCCGATGATGATGTCGCCGGCCTGCTGGCGATCAAGCCAGGGCAGGGCGTGGCCGCGCTCGACGGCCCCCAGGGAAAAGCCGGCCAGGTCATAGTCGCCGCCCTGGTACATGCCGGGCATTTCGGCGGTCTCCCCACCGACCAGGGCGCAGCCGGCCTGACGGCAGCCCTCGGCGATTCCGGCGACCACGCGCTTGGCGGCGTCGATCTCCAGCTTGCCGGTGGCGTAGTAGTCGAGGAACAGCAGGGGCTCGGCGCCCTGGGCCAGCAGGTCGTTGACGCACATGGCGACCAGATCGACACCGACGCCGTCATGACGTCCGGTCTCGATGGCGATCTTGAGCTTGGTGCCGACACCGTCTGTGGTGGCGACGATCAGCGGATCCTCGAATCCGGCGGCCTTGAGATCGAACAGGGCCCCGAATCCGCCCAGCGAGGCCTCGGCACCGGGGCGGCGGGTGGACTTCGCCAGGGGCTTGATCGCGTCCACCAGCATCTCGCCGGCGTCGATATCCACCCCTGCATCGGCATAGGTCAGCCCGTTACGAAGCGGGTCGGGGGTGTCGCTCATCGGTCACGGGCCTGAATCAGTGGGCGGATTTGTGCGGCGGCTCTTGCCACAACCGCATCGCGCGGGGCTATAGCATCCGAATGACGCCGATCACCACCACCGAGGCGCTTCGCGCATTCTGCCAGCGCCTGGCCGACCAGCCGTTCATCACGGTCGACACCGAGTTCATGCGGGAGACGACCTATTGGCCGCGCCTGTGCCTGATCCAGGCGGCGTCGGCCACGGACGCCGCCATCATCGATCCGATGGCCGAGGGACTGGACCTCGAGCCCTTCCTCGACCTGCTGCGCGATCCGAAGATCATCAAGGTCTTCCACGCGGCGCGTCAGGACACGGAAATCTTCGTCAAGCTCGGCGCCATGCCCAGGCCGATGTTCGACACCCAGGTGGCGGCCATGGCCGCCGGCTTCGGTGATCAGGTCTCCTATGAGGCCCTGGTGCGCCAGATGCTGAAGCAGGAGGTCGACAAGGGCAGCCGCTTCACCGACTGGGCCCGTCGGCCGCTGTCCGAGGCCCAGCTGGTCTATGCCCTGGGCGACGTGACCCATCTGGCGGCCCTCTATCCCAAGCTGCGCGACCGGCTGCAGAAGGAAGGCCGCCTCGACTGGGTCATGTCCGAGATGGAGAGCCTGACCGATCCGGACCTCTATGACACCGATCCGGAAAAGGCCTGGAAGCGGCTGAAGCCCAAGAAGTTCAACGCCCGCTATCTGTCGGCCTTCGTCGCCACCGCCATCTGGCGCGAGCGGGCGGCGCAGGATCGTGACCAGCCGCGCGGTCGAATTCTCAAGGACGAGGCGATCGACGAGATCGCCGCCCAGGGCCCTACCGATCCCGACGCCTTCAACCGTCTGCGCTCCGTGCCCAAGGGCTTCGGCGCCTCGCGTCTCGGGCTGGAGCTGTCAGCCGAGCTGAAGCGGGTGTTGGCGGACCCCGAGGCCCACGCGCCCAGGCTGGACCGCCCGGCCCACAACCAGCCGGCTCCGCCGTCGGTGGTCGAACTGCTGAAGGTGCTGCTCAAGGCCAAGAGCGACAACGCCGGTGTGGCCACCAAACTGCTGGCCAATGTCGCCGACCTCGAGAAGATCGCCCTGGATGACGAGGCCGACGTCGACGCCCTCAAGGGCTGGCGCCGCCAGCTGTTCGGCGAGGACGCGCTCAAGCTCAAACGCGGCGAGATCGCCCTGGTGCTGAACGGTGCCCGGGTCGAGGTCGTGGAGATCGAGTAGTCAGGCGGTCAGAGCGGCGATTTCGCGGGTCAGGTTCGCCCGGGCCCGGGCTTCGTACCGGTCGGCCCAGACGGGGTCGGCGAACAGGCGGCCGCCTTCAAGAAACCGACTGAGGATGGCGGCGCGTCCGGCCCGGTAAAGGGGCTCCGGGACATGGCCGTATTCGAACCGGATGGCGGCGGCATAGGCGTCGTACCGTTCGGGCGTTGCGCCCAGGATCGACAGGTCGATGGAGACCAGGCGCGCGCCGATGGCGTCGCCGGCCTGCACCGAATGGCCCGCCGTGAGCAGGATCAACCGGCTGACCTCGTCGATGACGGCCTGTCCGGTGCCTGCCGCGGCCAGCCGCTCGGCCGCCAGCCTTGCGCTCTCGGCCTCGTTGTCGGACCGCGTCGCGTCATAGATGGCGTCGTGAAACCAGATCGCGGCGTCCATCACCGCCCGCTGCTGGTCATCCATGTCCGTCGAGGCTGCGACCTGGGTCAGGCAGTCCTCGACGTGGGTCATGGTGTGATAGCGCCGGTGCGGCTCGCTGTAGCGCGCGATCAGCTCATCGCGAACCGCACCGGAAATCATGGCCTCAGCCCACCGTCGCCTTGACGATCTTGCCCGGCGAGCGCGGCGGCTCGCCCTTGGGCAGGGCATCGACGTGGTCCATGCCTTCGATGACCTCGCCCCAGACGGTGTACTGGCCGTCGAGGAAGGAGGCGTCGTCCAGGCAGATGAAGAACTGGCTGTTGGCGCTGTTGGGGTCCGAGGTGCGGGCCATGGAGCAGACGCCGCGGGCGTGGCGCTCTTTCGAGAATTCGGCCTTCAGGTTGGGCTTCTTCGAGCCCGAGGTGCCGGTGCCGGTCGGGTCGCCGCCCTGGGCCATGAAGCCGGCGATGACGCGGTGGAAGACCACGCCGTCGTAGAAGCCCTCGCTGGCAAGTTCGGTGATACGGGCGACATGGCCGGGGGCCAGGTCGGGGCGAAGCTTGATCACGACATCGCCGGTGTCGAGGGTAAAGGTCAGGGTTTGATCGGCCATCGGCGCGCTCCTTGTGAATTGTCGCGGGTCCATAGCCCGCAAACCCGCTGACGGCTATGTGGATGCGATGACTGACGAAGAAAAGCCCGCAGAGCGCAGACGGATGGTGCGCCCGCCCTCGGGCGGCACCGCTGCCGGCCGCGGCATGGGCACCAAGATGAAGACGGCGGACACCAAGTCGATGTCCAGCCAGCAATGGATCAAGCGCCAGCTGTCCGACAAATGGTCCGAGCGCGCGCGCGCCGAGGGCTGGCGCAGCCGCGCCGCCTTCAAACTACTGGAGATCGACGACCGGTTTCACCTGATCAAACAGGGCAGCCGGGTCATCGACCTGGGTGCCGCGCCGGGCGGCTGGGCCCAGGTGGCGGTCAAGCGCGGGGCGATCGCGGTGGTCGGCGTCGACCTGCTGCCGGTCGAGCCGGTGCCGGGTGCCGTCATGATCCAGGCGGACTTCACCCATCCGGGGGTCGATCAGCAGATGATGGATCTGCTGGGCGGGGCTCCCGATCTGGTCCTGTCCGACATGGCCCACAACACCGTCGGCCACCGCCAGACCGATCACCTGAAGATCATCGCCCTGATCGAGATCGCCGCCGATTTTGCGATTCGCACGCTCAAGCCCGGCGGGCATTTCGTGTCGAAGAATTTCCAGGGCGGCGACGCCGGCGGGGTGCTGGCGCGGCTGCGGGCGGAGTTCGAGACGGTGAAGTACGTCAAGCCGGAGTCGAGCCGGAAGGACAGCGCCGAGGTGTTTCTCGTGGCGATGAACCGGCGCTAGACGGCCGCCATCTCCGCAGCCCGGGCCGCCTTGCGGGCCTCGATCCGGGTCCAGATGCGGTCGTGCAGGGTGAAGAACACCGTCTGCACCATCGGCTCGATCAGGCCGATGGCGAGTGCGACCTTCCAGTCGCGGGTCAGGGCGAAGGCGACGGTGACCGCCACCACGAAATGCATGACGCCGTAGGTGACGGACTTGGCCGCGATCTGTTTCAGCGAGCGGGGCAGGGCGTGGCTGTGGCCGGCGTGACCGTGGGCGCGGATCTGCTCCTCGGGGGCCATGATCTGCAGGCGGGCGGTGAAGGCCTCCGAGGCCTCCTCAAGCATGGGCAGCCGCTTGCGCTGTTCGATCCGGTGCCAGACGCGGTCGTGGATCGAATAGGCGATGGTCTGGAAGAAGGGCTCGACCAGGCCCACGGCCAGGGCCACCCGCCAGTCGCGCGTGACGGCGAAGGCCACCAGGATGGCGACCACCAGGTGCATCACGCCATAGCTCGCGATCTTGAGCGCGAGGCGGCGGGCCGTGTTGATGAAAAGTCGCACCATGGGTTGCCCAGATGTGGGGCCGGTGCCGCATCCGGCAAGCCAATTGTTCTTATCACGATGATAAGGGCGGGCGGCCCTTGCGGTTCCCCGCCGGTCACCGCTATACGCGGCCCGCAAAACGGAGACTCCTCATGGAGATACGCGAAGGGCTCACCTTCGACGATGTTTTGCTGGAACCCGGCCCGTCAGAGATCATGCCCGCAGACGCGGACGTCTCGACGAAGCTGACCCGCGACATCAGTTTGAACATCCCGCTGACCTCGTCCGCCATGGACACGGTCACCGAAAGCCGGCTGGCCATCGCCATGGCCCAGGCCGGTGGTCTGGGCATCCTTCACCGCAATATGACGGTCGAGGAGCAGGCCGACATGGTCCGCGAGGTCAAACGCTATGAAAGCGGCATGGTCATCAATCCGGTGACCATCACCCCGCAGACGACACTCGGGGAAATCCGCGCCATCGTGGCCAAGCGGAAGATTTCGGGCTTTCCGGTGGTTGATCCGGAGACCGGGAAACTGGTCGGTATCCTGACCAACCGCGACATGCGGTTCGACACCGATCCGGATCGCAAGGCCATCGAGCTGATGACCACGGGCGATCTGGTCACCGTGCGCGAAGGTGCCGGACGCGACGAGGCGCGGGCCCTGCTGCGCGACCGCAAGATCGAGCGTGTCATCGTCGTCGACGAGCACTATCGCGCGACCGGCCTGATCACGATGAAGGACATCGAGAAGGCACAGGCGCATCCGCATGCGGCCAAGGATGATCAAGGCCGGTTGCTGGTCGGTGCCGCCTCGACGGTCGGCGATGCCGGCTTTGAGCGGGCCATGGCGCTGGCGGAGGCCGGTGCGGACGTGGTGGTCATCGACACCGCCCACGGTCACTCGATCCAGGTCAGCCGCGTGGTCGAGCGGATCAAGCGCGAGTCCAACCGCATCCAGATCATCGCCGGCAATGTCGCCACCCATGACGCCGCCCGCGCCCTGATCGACGCCGGCGCGGACGCCGTGAAGGTCGGGATCGGCCCGGGCAGTATCTGCACCACCCGCATCGTGGCGGGGGTCGGTGTGCCCCAGCTGACCGCCATCATGGAGGCCGCCCGCGCGGCGAAGGAGTCCGGTGCGCCGGTCATAGCCGACGGCGGCATCAAATATTCGGGCGACCTGGCCAAGGCCATCGCGGCGGGCGCGTCCTGCGCCATGATGGGCTCGATGTTCGCGGGCACGGACGAGAGCCCCGGCGAGGTCTTCCTCTACCAGGGCCGGTCCTACAAGTCGTACCGCGGCATGGGCTCGGTCGGAGCCATGGGGGCCGGTTCCGCCGACCGCTATTTCCAGAAGGAAGTCGAGGACACCCAGAAGCTGGTGCCCGAGGGCATCGAGGGCCAGACGCCCTACAAGGGGCCGATCGCCCCCGTCCTGCACCAGATGGTCGGCGGCCTGCGTGCCGCCATGGGCTATGTCGGCGCCGCGACGATTGCCGACCTCCAGGATCGCGCGCGCTTCGTGCGCATCACCGGTGCCGGTCTGCGTGAGAGCCACGTCCATGATGTGATGATCACGCGCGAAGCGCCCAACTACCGGCAGGGATAGGGGATCGAACATGGGTGATGGCTGGATCCGGGTGGTGACCCCCGAACTGACCATGCTGGCGGCGACGCTGGTGCTGGCCTTTCTGCACATCTTCCTGCCCGCGGCGGGCCGCACCATGGTCAATGGCCTGGGCTGGAATGCCGGCCCCCGCGACGGCGTCCCCGTCCGTCCCGGCATCATCACCGAACGGCTGGAACGGGCCCAGGCCAATCTGTGGGAGACCCTGCCGCTGTTTATCGGCGCTGTCCTGATCGCCCATGTGACCGGCAAGGACTCCGCCGTGACCTTCTGGGGTACCCAGGCCTTCTTCTGGGGCCGTCTGATCTACATCCCCCTCTATGCGTTCGGCGTTCCCTTCGTGCGCACGATCGCCTGGGCCATCGCGACCGGCGGCCTGATCTCTGTCTTCGTCGCCCTTTTCGTCTGAAAGCCCGCATTGACCCCAGCTGCCCGCCTTGCCGCCGCCGCCTCCGTTCTGGACAGCATCGCCCAGGGCCGCGCCCCTGCCGAGGTGGTGATCAAGGCCTGGGGGGCCGCCAACCGCTATGCGGGGTCCGGTGACCGCCGCGCCGTCGCGGAGCGCGTCTATCAGGTGCTGCGCGCACGCGGTCGGCTGGTCGCCGCCATGGGGGGGCGCGAGGACGGCAGGGCGCTGGTGGTGGGCTCACTGGCCTTCCTCGACAAGCTGTCGCTGGAAGAGATCGAGGCCCTGCACTCGGGCGAGGGCTATGGCCCGCGGCCGCTGTCGAAACAGGAGCGGGCGCGGATCGCGGCGGGGGAGGGCGACCTGCCCCAGACCGCCACCGACCTGCCGGCCTTTGTGATCGAGGATCTGAAGGCGACCTTCGGCGACCGCTGGAGCGAGGAGGCAGCCGGCCTGATGGCACGGGCCCCGGTCGATCTGCGGGTCAATACCGCAAAGACAACGGTCGAGGCCGCCCGGGCGGAGCTCAAGGCCACCGGCCTGACCCCCGTGCCCACGCCCTGGTCCGCTGTCGGCCTGCGTCTGCCGTCGGAGCCGGCACCGAACGTTCAGGCCCTGGAGGCCTTCAACGCCGGCCGTATCGAGATCCAGGACGAGGGCAGCCAACTGACCGCCTGGCTGGCCGGAGCCGGTCTGTCGTTCACGCCGGACACCATCGTCGTCGACTATTGCGCGGGCGGCGGCGGCAAGACCCTGGCGCTGGCGGTGCAGGGCCTGCCGGCCGCCGATCCGACACGGGTCGCCGCACCCAGCCCCGCCGGCTGGTCGCCGACCGGCGCCGACGAAATGGCGGCGGCGAAGTCCGCCCCGGCGGCCGCGCCGATGAGGCTCATCGCCTGCGATGTGGTGCAGAAGCGGCTGGACAACATCCG
>JAIESL010000080.1 GCA_019746095.1 Caulobacteraceae bacterium | reverse complement strand
GGCGCGGGCGGGCCGCTGTTCAGGTCGCGGGTCAGGGTCGAGGCCGGCGGCGGCGTGTTGGACACCGGAGCCTGGCCCGGCGGCGTCTGGGCTTGGGCGGCTCCGGCAAGCAACAGGACGGCGGCGGTGACGAGAACTTTCATGGCGATGATCTTCTGCCTTCGCTCCGCGAACGGCAAGGCCGGGATCGCAAAGGCCGGATCAGGCGACGGGCAGTTCGACCCAGAAGGTGGCCCCTTCGCCCGGCGCTGAGGTCACGCCGATCGAACCGCCCTGCAGTTCCACCAGCCGTTTGGCCAGGGCCAGGCCGATGCCATGCCCCTCGACCGCCGAACGTTCGAGGCCGAGGCGGTTGAACGGTTCGAACAGCTGGGTCTGCTTTTCGGTCGACAGGCCCACACCCCGGTCGATGACCTCGATCCGGACGGCATCATGGACCTTGCTGGCCCGGAAGATGACGATCCCGCCGCTGCCGCCGTATTTGACGGCATTGGAGGCCAGGTTGGCCACCACCTGGGCCAGACGCTGCGAGTCGGCCAGGGCGACCAGGCCGTCGCCTTCGCTGACGACCTCGAGACGCAGGCCCTCGGCATCGGGCCTCAGGGCCGTCGCGCGGCGGGCATCCTCAAGCACACCCGGAATGTCGGTGGGGCGCAGCTCGACCTTGACGGCCCCGGACTCGGCCCGGGCCACGTCGAGCAGGTCGTGGGCCAGGGTTTCAACCTGCCGCGCTGTCTTGACCAGCATGTCGGCCATCTCGACCTGGGTCGTCGACACCGTCCCGAGCTGGCCGGTCTTCCACAGTTCGCCGATCCCGATGATGCCGCCGACGGGGCTCTTGATCTCATGGGCGACGTTGGCGAGCAGACGGGACTTGGCCTCCGACGCCTTCTCCGCCCGGACCTGCCCCAGTCGGGCGCGCTCGGCGAAGCGGTCGCGCTCTTCCAGCAGGGCCGCGACCAGCAGGATCGGCAGATAGCCGAGCAGGACCAGCAGCTGGGCCATCAGGGCACGGTCGCTGCCTTCGAAAGCCGCCGCATAGGGCCCCAGGCCCTGCATGCTGCCGCCGACAGCGAGGATGGAAATGATCACCAGCCCGATCGTGACGCCCAGCATCCGCAGCCGGACGGCGATGAGCAGCAGCAGCGGCATCGGGGCGAAGGCGATCGGCATCCGCTGCAGGAAGAACACCGCATAGGTGACGGCCGCGAGAGCCCCCAGCAGCAGGACCGCCTCAGCGGCGCGGGCCGGGATGCGGAACCGGGCGATCTCGCGGCGGGTCAGGGCGAGGCCGAAGCTGGACAGGACGGCAACGCTGAGGACATGGCCGAACCACCAGGTCTGGGCCGTGACCAGAAACTCGGCACCGGTCAACCACCACAGCATGCCGGCCGCAAAGGCGGCCGCCGGGATGGGCGCGATGAAGGCCGCCGCCAGCAGGAAGCGACAGGCCCCCTGCACGGAGGCGAGGTTCAGGCTCGGCGCGAACCGCCGGGCCAGCAGCACCGCTGCGTAGATTTCCAGCATGTTGGCGACGGTGAACATCATCGTCAGCTCGACGGAGTTGCCCACCCACAGATTGCCCGCCGCGATACCGGCGGCGATCAGGCCGCCGAACGAGAGATCATAGAGCGGGCCCCGCGATGTCCGTAGCCAAACGGCGACCGCGACACCGGCCGCCCCCCAGAGCGCCGCCACCATGCCCGCGGAGCGCGCGAAGGTCAGGGACAGCACCACCAGCATCATGACGGCCATGGCCGTGAACAGGGGGGCCATGGGCTGACCGATGCCGACCGGGCGCGTACCCGTTGCGGCAGACCCCTTCACCGGTGCCTCAACGCCGGCGAGGGACTCTTGCGGGTCGAGCGCGCGGCTCACGGTCATCTGCGGGTCCCGGCGAAGAATTTCAGTCGCCTGTCTAGCCCGGGCCTTCCTAATATCCCCTGAAGGTCAGGCGCTTTGGCCGATGGCCTGACACAACTCACGCACCGCCGCGGCAGGCCCGTCCGGGTGACTCCAGACCGCGGCACTGACGGCCACGAAATCGGCCCCCGCCCCCGCCAGCTCGCCCGCGTTCGCCGCCGTGATCCCGCCGATGGCCACACAGGGGACCTCCACCGTCTCCTGCCAGATGGTCAGGATCTCCGGATCGGGCCGGTGAACCGTCGTCTTGGTGGCGGTCGGATAGAAGGCGCCGAAGGCGACATAGTCGGCACCCGCCTCGGCCGCATCCATGGCCAGTTCGCGGCTGTCGTGGCAGGTGACGCCGATCATGGCGTCCCGGCCCATCATGGTGCGCGCCGCGCTGACCGTGCCGTCGGACTGCCCCAGGTGCACGCCGTCACAGCCCGACCGCGCCGCCAGATCGGCCCGGTCATTGAGGATGACCGCCACCCCGCGCGACTGGGCGACGGGCTTGAGCGCCGCAATGGCGGCCAGCACGGCGGCATCGTCCACGTCCTTGAGCCGGATCTGCAGCGCCGCCACATCCCCCGCGTCCAGCGCCGCCTCCAGGTCGCGCGCAAAGGCGGCCAGATCCGGGATCGCCGGCGGCGTGATCAGATACAGCCGGCAGGGCGGGCGCTCGGGAACGACGGGGGTCCTGGACATGGGCGGGAAGTGCGGCCTCGGCGGCCGTACGTCAATCCTGCGGTGCGTTGGCTGACCGCGGCGCGAAGCTGACCCGTCGACGCTCGCCCAGCCGACCCTTCACCTCCACGCCCTCCACCAGTTCGTAGCCTAGCAGGGCGAAGACACGTCCCGCGACAAAGATGGGACGGGCGTCGCCATACCAGTCGACGCAGGAAACCTGACAGCCATCGTCCTCCTGACCTTCGGGGTCCGACACCAGTTCGCCGACGGGCACCACCCTGTCTCCACGCCGTCGAAGGAAGGCCATGTCCGCCGCCTGTTCGAAAAGCCCGGTGCCTTCCTCGCGCTCGGGGATCACCGGCAGGCCCATGATCCCCCGCTCCCCGCCCGGGCTGTCGGCGTCAGGCTGATAGAAGAACGCGTGACTGCGCGTCTCTGCCCCGTTCGCGCCCTCGAGCTCATAGGTATGGGTGATCCTCGGCCCTGAGAACCGGGTTTGGCGCACATCGGCCGCCAGGTTCAGGGTTTCGAACAGCAGGCTGTTCGCGCCGCGGCTGATGATCAGGGCATCATTGCCGACAGGCTCGATCCGCTCGACACGGCCGGACAGGAGGAGTTCGGTGGTTGCGCCTCCGGAAAGAGGCACGGCCGTCAGGAGGGTGAGGCCGTCGCCGCCGGCAGCCGTGCCGGGAGCCGAAACGGTGAAGAGCGCGTGGTGGGGGGTGAAGCGGTTCACCATGCGCCATGCATTGTCGGGCAGCGTTCCCAGCATGCGATAGTCCGCCGGGTCCGGCCCATGAGCCCCGTCGCCGAAGCGGGTCAGCGGCAGGGTCAGAAGGGCGGCCGATCCCTCGCTGAACTCGGGCCGCCACATGGCGTCACCATCGCCTTCGGAACGGACCAGAACCCGGAGCACACCGGCCGTCCTGTCCTCGGCGAATGAGAACTGGTCCGTCGGCGCACCCAGAACCCGCGCGGCGGTGGGTGCCGAACCGTCCAGCGGGACCCGATACACAAGCGCGTGGCTCAGCCGCTGGGGGCCGTTGTAACGGTCCGATCCCGTCATCCAGACATAGGTGGCGTCCGGCGCGACATAGAAGGTGCGCGACCACGACCCAAGGATCGCCGTCGCGTCGCACGTGAGCCGGGGTCGGGTCAGATCGCAGCGTGTGACGACATGCAGCGCCTCAAGCTCCGGCCGACCTTCGGGCGAGGTCGGTGCCCGGTAGACACTCTCGGGGACGAGAATGGTCTGGGCCTCGCCGCGCCGGCCGTTTCGCCAGCGGATCAGTTGCGGCGCACCGGTCAGAGCCTCGTCTGCCGTGTCGATCTCGCCCGGCGTGTAAAGAACCAGGTCCCGGCCCACGAGACGCGAGGCGTAGTTGCGGGATGAGTAGTAGTCATTGGACGACAGCAGGTGACTGTCGACAAAGCGGATGGAGCCACGCCGGTCGAGGCGGAAGCGGTTGATCTCCGTCGCATCGCGTCCGTAGGCATAGCCGATGACGACCACCCAGTCGTCGACCACCAGCATTTCGTCGTACCAGGCGTCCTCTGCCTCCTCCGGAGTCGGCCCCGGTGCCCAGGCGTTGATGGAGTCGACCGGTCTCAGCCCGTCGCCGGACGTATCAACCGTGAACAGGCGGCCGCGCCGCAGGATGACCAGGGTGTCACCACGCATCTTGACGATGCCGCCCTCGTCAACGCCGGCCTCCTGGTTGTTGGTGATCGACGGGGCCGTGACCCGTGAACCGGTGACGATGATCTCATCCGTGAGGTAGCCGTCCTCAGCGCACTCCGGCCAGTCCGCTGGACAGGCCGGACCGGATGGATCCTGACCGGCATGGTCGATATGGGCGCGGAACTCCGCCATCGAACCGAAGGCGGACAGATGAGGTTCCGGCTCTGCGGCCCGGGCAGCACCGGACAGTCCGATGGCGGCAACGGCGACGGCGACCAGCGACCTGATACTGAACATGAGGCGACACTCCCTCCCTATCGGTCCCATACACCCGCCGACGCGACAAGATGGGCTCCTGCGAACGACTTGCATTCGCCGCCAATGTCCTGCTATGGAGAACCATTCGCAATCATCGGGTTCGCCCCACCGTGTACGTCTGCAACTGCAACGGCCTTCGCAAACGGGATGTCGCCGCCGCCATCGAGGCCGGTGCGACGCGGCCGCGCGACGTCTTTGCCCGCAACCAGTGCGCCGCCCAGTGCGCCAAATGCGTCTGCGAAATGCGCGAAATGATCCAGGAAACGCGCCAGGCCTTCGCCATGGCGGCCGAATAGGCCCAGCCCTCCCTGGCGGGAGATTCATTCGCATTTTCAATGTAGTGAGAAGTGTTCGCAGGTGAACACAAGGCGGTTTTGCGTGCTAGAACCCTTGCTCACAGCCGGTGATTCAGGGCGGTCGGGCCGACCGCCGCGCCGCTGACGGAAAGAATGACGATGAAGGGCGACCCCGCGATCATCCGCACCCTCAATGCGGTGCTGACCAACGAACTGACGGCCGTGAACCAGTATTTCCTGCACGCCCGGATGTTCGAGTCCTGGGGCCTGAAACACCTTGGCCAGATCATCTACAACGAATCGATCGGTGAGATGAAACACGCCGACATGCTGATCAAGCGGGTGCTGTTCCTCGACGGCCTGCCCAATATGCAGGACCTGCACAAGCTGAAGATCGGCGAGACCGCCGTCGAATGCCTCGGCGCCGACCTGCAGCTGGAGCTGGGCGGGCGCGAGACGGTGAAGGCCGGCGTCGCCCAGTGCGAGGCGGCCCAGGACTTCGTCAGCCGCGACATCCTGATGCGCATCCTCAACGACACCGAGGAGCACATCGACTTCCTCGAGGCCCAGTTCAAACTGATCGAACAGCTGGGCGAGCAGAACTATCTGCAGTCCGCCATGACCGAAATCGCCCCGGACAAGAGCGCGACGGGGAACTGACCGTCCCGACCGCGCAGGTCCTAATGCGGGTGCTCGGTATAGTGTTTGCCGAGCCAGTCCTCGCCATAGTCATTGCGGGGATCGCGGACGATGGCGTGAACGTGGTTGCCCGGCCCGCCGCTGCCCCGGTTGTCGGCCTCCCGGGTGTATTCGATCAGGATCGACGGGCCGTGGATGCGGTACATGAAGCGCTGGGCCGGATCGTCGGTCGGACCCCACCAGGCGAGACGCAGCTGCTCCAGTCCGTCGGCCCGGATGGCCGCCATCTGGGCGGCGGCAGCCTCGTCCGTGGCATCGCCGACAAATTCGCGGATCAGGCCCCAGAGCTGGGCCTGCTGCCGGGCATCCAGCTGTGACGCCGGCAGGCCGACCGGGGCCGCGAGACTGTCCTTGCGACCACGCCCGGTGAACAGGTCGGGGGTCACGGCCGCGGCGATCACGGCCTGATCACGCTGCGCCTCGTTCAGGGACGCCATCATGGCGAAGCCACGGTCGATCTCATGTTGCAGGACGCTCCAGCCCGCATAGGGGCCGGACTGGACCGTCTGGGGTGCGGCACCGAGGAAGAGGGGGGTGAAGGCAACCTGTCCATCGACCACGGTGAAGTTGGCCGCCAGGTGGTGACCGCTGAGCGCCCAGCCCCAGCGTGATGTGCCCGGGTCGCCGAACATGACGAACCAGTAGTTGCCCGAGCTTCGCGACGCCAGGATCGCCTCGCGCTGGACCCGCTGCTCCGGGGTGAGGGTCGCCGATGCCAGCCACTCACCCTCCTCGACCCGGAGGATGTCGTCGATCCACATGATCGCGGCGGTCTTGCCGTAGCCCTGGCTGCTCATGGCGGCGATCAGCAGGCCGTGGGCTGCCTGGCGCTGTTCGGGGCTCAGCTCGGCCAGCGCAATCCCGTGACGCGGTGCCATGGGGCCGGGCAGATTGCTCCAGTTCACCCGGGCCGCATCGTCCTCGAACGGAAGCACGGCCAGGGCGCGCTGATCCGCCGAAAGACTGCCCAGAAACCGGGTCGCTGCGTCCGCGATCGTCGAGGATTGAACGGTCGCGGCCGGAGAGGGTTCATGCGCCAGAACGGGGCTCGCCCCTCCGATGACAAGCAGCATCAGGGCTGTCGAAAATGGCCGTCTCATCGATCTCGTCCCCGGCAACGGGGACTGTTTTCGCCGCCCCCGCCGGCAACAGTCCACTGACGGGCCACGGCGTCAAGGCTCGGGGAGCATGCCTTGCCCAGCCGGGCGGCTTACTCTAGGGATCGCGACCGAATTCGCGCGCCCTCCCGGCTGCGCCCCAGCCCCAGCGATCCCCCAATGGCAAAAATCAACGGCAACAACATCAAGCCCGGCATGGTCCTGGAGCACAACAAGGGCCTGTGGGTCGTGACCAAGGCCAGCCACGTCAAGCCGGGCAAGGGCGGCGCCTTCGCCAACATCGAGGCCAAGAACCTCGAGACCGGCAACAAGCTGAGCGAACGCTTCCGCTCGGAGGACAAGGTCGAGCGCGTGACCCTCGAGCAGAAGGAGTTCTCCTATCTGTACGAGCAGGGCGACGCCCTGGTGTTCATGGATGACGCCACCTACGAACAGACCGAGCTGCAGAAGGACTGGGTCGGCGAGGACCGCGTCGCCTACCTCCAGGACGGCATGAAGGTCGTCATCGAAATGCACGAGGACCGTCCCATCGGCCTGTCCCTGCCCGATCAGGTGACCCTGGAAGTCGTCGAGACCGAGCCGACCGTGAAGGGCCAGACCGCCTCGTCGTCCTACAAGCCCGCCATCGCCAACAACGGCGTCCGCATCATGATCCCGCCCTATATGGGCGTGGGCGAGCGGATCGTCGTCGATACGACGACGGGCGAATACGTCCGGCGCGCCGAGTAGTGATGAGTGGCTAGTGGCTAGTGGCCAGTCCCGGCGGTTCTTTGGCCGCGACTGGTTCTCCAGCTCATTTACCTAGCCACTAGCCACTAACCACTCGGCTCCATCCGGAGCCGTTGAACTTCTCCGACTGTCCGGGCGCTTCCGCCTTTTGAGGACCTTCGGACCAGGAGCTTCCCCCATGGCCCTCGCCTCTGCCCTCGTTTCCGTCATGATCGACGCGGTCCGCAAGACCGCCCGCCCGATGCTGCGCGACTTCGGCGAGGTCGCCCAGCTGCAGGTGTCGCGCAAGGGTCCCGGCGACTTCGTCACCGCCGCCGACATCAAGGCCGAGGACACCCTCTTCGAACTGCTGATGAAGGCCCGCCCCGGCTACGGCTTCCTGGGCGAGGAGCGCGGCCTGATCGAGGGGACCGACAAGTCCCACATGTGGATCGTCGACCCGATCGACGGCACGACCAACTTCATGCACGCCATGCCGCATTTCGCCATCACGGTGGGCCTGCAGCGCACCGCCCCGGACGGCAGCTCCGAGATCGTCGCCGGCGTGACCTACAACCCCGTGATGAACGAGCTGTTCTGGGCCGAAAAGGGCAAGGGCTGCTATCTGAACGACCAGCGCATCCGCGTTGCCGGCCGCCGTGACCTGTCCGAGAGCCTGATCGCCACCGGCCTGCCCTTCATCGGCAAGACCGGCCATGCCCAGGCCATCAAGGACCTCCACGCCATCGGCCAGCGCGTCGCCGGCATCCGCCGCCTCGGCTCCTCGGCCCTCGACCTCGCCTGGGTCGCGGCCGGGCGCTACGACGCCTATTACGAGCGCAACCTCCAGCCCTGGGACGTCGCAGCCGGCATCCTGTTCGTCACCGAGGCGGGCGGCATCGTCACCACCCTCGACGGCGAGGGCCGCCCCGAGACGGGGGCCCAGATCCTGGCCACGAACTCGGACCTGCATCCGCAGCTGCTGAAGGTGTTGCGGGGGTAGTCCGTGCTGCGCGAGAACAAACCCTGGCGCTGAGGGGCCATCACGAAGGCGGCGTTGGCCCGGGGGTTTGAAATCTCATTCGGAACGTGGCGCCCATGCCCCTGGCCGCTGGCTCCAGAATAAAGTCGCCGCCCATGCGGCGCATGGCGCTTTCGCAGATGGCCAGCCCCAGTCCGCTGCCGGAACGCGGATCTTCGTTTCCCCGAACGAACCTGGAGAAGCCGGAAACAGGAAACGAGCGCGGCAGGCCCGGCCCGGTGTCGCGGAACGAGACCGCTCCATCGGCGGAAACCACAACGTTCACCCGGGTACCCGCCGGGGTATGCTTGCGGACATTGTCCAGGAGATTTCGTATCACGAGGGCGATCAGGGTCGGCTCGCCGGTGACCTCTACCGGTGTTTCCAGGCCATCCAGCTCCAGGGACCATCCTGCGGACACGAGGCGCGGCGCGGCTTCACGCAGGACCTGGGCCACGGTTTCGGACAGATCCAGCGGCGCTAGGGCGAAGGCCGCGGCCCCATCCAGGCGCGCGATGTTCAGCAGCTGCTCGATCAATCGCGCCATCGCATCGAGATCGCGCATGGCTGCATGCCTGTCGACATCATGCGGCAGGGTCTCGAGCCGCAGTTTCAGGTCGGAGAGCGGCGTCCGAAGCTCGTGGGCGGCGTGAATGGAGAAGTCGCGCTGAGCCGCGGCTCCGGCTTCGATACTGTCCAAAGCCTGATTGACTGCGAGGATCAGCGGCTGGACCTCCGCCGGCGCCGCAGCGCCGACAAGCCGCTCGTGACCCAGGGGGTCGAACGTAATCTGCCCTGCCTGGGCCGCGACCCGGCGAAGATCGTGGAGACTGACGCGCACGATGAGAACTGCGGTCATGATCAGGACCAGCGTCATCGTCAGCGCCGCCCATCCGAGTTCTGCCAGAGATTCGGCGAAGAAGGTGCTGGTGAGTGCGGACACGTCCGCCCGACCACGCGCCAGCCGGAACCACACCCCGGCCTTCGGAATGTAGAGTTCGGCAATCAGAAGAGGCCCGGAGCCGTCCAGCGCGGGGCCGCTCAAGAGCACGGGGTCTGCAGTGGCCGGACCCGGCCGCCCCGACGGTGCCCTGGACTCCGAACGATCCAGCACCACCCCGTCGACGTCAACGACGGTGTAGCCATAGACCGGCCGAAGGCCCGTCAGCAGCCCTGAATAAGGGGCATCAATGTCGGACGAGGGTTCCGGGGGGTGAATGAACGCCACCTTCCCATCGGGACCGGATCGGACTGACGGAGCCCATTCCCTGATTTGGGTGGAGAGCCCTCGCTCTTCGATCGCGAACTGGCCCCGCGCAAACTCCAGCGTCAGGATCGTGCCGGCGACAATCAGCGTCAGGGCGGACATCACGGTCACGACGAGCGCGAGCCTGACGTCGAGGCGGTAGGTTCGCTTCACGGTCGGGTCTCGCAGAGGACGTACCCCAGGCCCCGGAGCGTCTGAATCTCGACCGACGCGCCGGCTATCGACAGCTTCCTGCGAAGCCGATGAACCAGGGTTTCGATCGCATTGTCCGACCAATCCTGATGAAACGCGTAAAGATGTTCGCCGAGCATTCGTTTCGACGTCACACGGTCGCCCGCCCGGATCAGCTTTTCGAGAGCGGCATGTTCCTGGGCGGTCAGCCTGACGGTTCCATCCGCCACCACGAGACTCATGCTCTGTGGCGCATAAATGAGATTTCCGATCCGGAACTCTGTCACCGGAATCTCGGCCGAGCGGCGTCGCAGCGCTCTTAGCCTGGCCATCAGTTCGTCCGTCGAGAACGGCTTGACCAGGTAGTCGTCCGCGCCTGCATCGAGTCCGGCCACCCGATCTCCGATTTCGTCGCGGGCGGTCAGCATCAAGGTTGGCGTTCTCAGGCCGGCGGCGCGCACTGACCTTACGAGAGCCCGGCCATCGCCGTCATCTAGCATGACGTCGACGATGGTCAGATCGTAGGTCGTCGATCGCCACGCCATCTCGGCGTCAGCGACCGTCGCGAAGACATCGACGGCGTGGCCGGCTTCCGACAGCCGGCGGCCGAGCGCCTGTGAGAGCAATCGATCATTCTCGGCCATCAGGATCCGCATCAGGCCTTCTCCACGTCCGGGCCCGGGTTGGTCAACCCGAGCGTTCAGGGTCAGGCCTCAGCCCGGCCCTGCAAGCTGGCTGCAAGCTTGAGGGTGCAGGCGTGTCGGCCATGAGGCCAGCCGCCTTGAAGGCCAGCCCTTCTCGAATCCAGCCGCCGCCCAATCCCACTCCCACGGTCAGTGGGCCCCCTTCCGCGAGGACTCCCCTTGGCAGACTTGATTCTCCCGGACCTTCAGGCGGTCCAGCGCCGGCGCAAACGCGTGCTTGGCTTCGCATTCGTAGCCATGCTGCTGGCCGTTCTGGCGGTTGGCTCCGGCTGGCCCGAGGGCTCCCGGATCCGGCGCGTCATCGGAGATGCCGGACTTCTCCTGATCCTCACCGCTATCGTCGGCCGCGCTTGGTGTTCGCTTTACATCGGAGGACGCAAAACGAGCGAGCTGGTACAGGAAGGTCCCTACTCCCTGTGCCGGAACCCCCTTTATTCCTTCAGCATCATCGGCACGTTCGGGGCTCTGGCCCAGACCGGCAGCCTCCTGCTGGCCCTGGCCTTTACAGGCCTGACCGTGCTGATCTTCATCCCGGTTGTCCGGCAGGAGGAAGTCTATCTGTCGAGGGCCTTTCCTGAAGCCTACGAGATCTATGCAGGTCCGACGCCGCGGTTTCTTCCGGACCCGAGGCTGTGGCGCACGAGCCCGGAACTGACCATCAAGCCCAGGCTGTTCGTCAGGACCCTGCTCGACGGCCTTCCCTTTCTGGCGGCTTGGCCGTTGTTCGAGCTCATCGGGCGCCTGCACGACGGACCGCTGTCGCCGCTGATGCGACTGCCGTGACCAGACGGGTCTTTTGACGCACGAGGGCTCCGCACCTTCCGCCCGAGGGTGAAGCCAGAACCTGCGAGACCCTCCGGTCCGCCCCGGCCGGGGCAACCGCACAAGCGACGCACCCCGCCTTCCCTACCCGATCAGGCTTCTCGCCGCCGCCCGGGCCTCGTCCGTCACAACCGCCCCCGACAGCATCCGCGCGATCTCCTCGCGCCGCGCCTCGTCGTCCAGCGCATCGACCGTGGTCGTGGTCACTCCGCCCGCGTCGGCCTTGCGGACCTTCCAGTGGGCGTGGCCGCGGGCGGCGACCTGGGGGCTGTGGGTCACGACCAGGACCTGGGCGCCCTTCGACAGCCGCTCCAGCCGCGCGCCGACGGCCGAGGCCACGGCGCCGCCGACGCCCTGGTCGACCTCGTCGAAGATCATCACCGGCTGGCGCTGGTCCTCGCGCCCGGCCAGGGCCGCCTTCATGGCCAGGGCGAAGCGGGCCAGTTCGCCGCCCGAGGCAATGGCGTCCAGCGGGCCGAAGGGTGTGCCGGCGTTGGTGGCGATCTCGAACCGGACGGTCTCGACGCCCAGCGGGCCGCGACGGCCCTCGGTCACCGGCTCGAAGCCGACGCGGAAGCGGGCGCGTTCCAGCTTCAGCGGGGCCAGCTCCTCCATCACGGCGGCGGTCAGCCGGTCGGCGGCGGCCTCGCGGGCCGAGGTCAGCAGGATGGCGGCCACGTCATAGGCCTCGCGTGCGGCGGAGGCGGCGCGTTCAGCGGCGCTGATGGCCTCGGCCCCGTCCTCGATCAGCCGCAGCTGTTCGCGGAACCGCAGGCGCAGCACCGGCAGGCTGTCGACCGAGGTGTTGAGCTTGCGCGCGGCGGCGCGCAGGGCGAACAGCCGCTCCTCGGCCTTGTCGAGGCGGCCGGGCTCGAAGTCGAAGGCGTTGGCGGCGGCGTCGACGCAGGCGATGGCCTCTTCCGCCTCGACCATGGTGCGGTCGATGGCCTCGGCGGCGGCGGCCAGTTTCTGCAGCAGGGGGTGTTCGGGGTCCGTACCCGCCTGCCCCGCCCGCGTCCGCGCGTGCTCGACGGCGCGCAGGGCGGCCGACAGCTTCTGGGACAGCTTGTCCCCGCCCAGGGAGGCGCGGGCGTCGGCGAGGTCGGCGACGGCCTTTTCCGCCGCCCCGAGGATGGCCCGTTCGCCGGCCAGTTCGGTCTCCTCGTCGGCGCGCGGGTCGAGGTCGTCGAGGTCGGCGAGATTCTGCGTCAGCTCCTCGGCACGCGAGGCGGCGTCGGCCGCGGCGGCCTTGAGGTCGGCGACGGTGCGTTCGGCGGTCTTCAGCCGGTCGGCCGCCCGGGCCACCCCGTCCAGCTGGGGCTGGAGCCCGCCGTAGTTGTCGAGCAGGGCGCGGTGGGTCTTCCAGTCCAGCAGGCCGACGGTCTCGTGCTGGCCATGGACCTCGACCAGGGCCTGGCCGATCTCGCGCAGGGCCGTCACCCCCGCCGGCTGGTCATTGACGAAGGCGCGGCTGCGGCCGTCGGCGGCCAGGGTGCGGCGCAGGATCAGTTCCTCGCCCGGCACGACGTCGAAGCCCCGCTCGCTGATCAGGGCGATCAGGGCGGGATCGTCGGGGGCGGTGAAGACGGCGGTGGCCGAGGCCTGTTTGGCGCCCGCCCGCACCAGGCCGGCGTCGGCCCGGGCACCGAGCGCCAGGCCGAGGGCATCAAGGATGATCGACTTGCCCGCCCCGGTCTCGCCGGTCAGCACCGTCAGGCCGCCGCGCACCTCGAGATCGAGGGCATCGACCAGCACGATGTCGCGGATCGAGAGGGCGGTCAGCATGAACGCGGTCCGTCGAGGGTCACGGGGCCGGAAACGCAGGGATCAGGATGAGGCAAAACGAATCGATCTCTCGGGCGATGCCGGAGAATGCTGGCCATTCGCGCCCCGGGTAAAGCCCGAGACTAGCGGAACATATCGGAAACGTCAGCCCGGAATGAGCCGGCGCAGCCAGCTTTCGCGCCCGGCGGTCGGGGCGACCTCCGGGGTACGGCCCTCTTCGGACAGCAGGGCATAGGCCTCGCTGTACCAGGCGCTGCCCGGATAGTTGAAGCCCAGCACCGCGCCGTTGCGGGTCGCCTCGTCCTTCAGGCCGAGTTCGAGGTTGACCTCGACCAGACGGAACAGGGCCTCGGGCGTGTGCGAGGTGCGCTGATAGGCTTCGTTGTCGATCACCGCCTTGTAGCGGTTGATCGCCGCCAGCGGCTGGCCCGCGCGCTGGTAGTAGCGGCCGATGGCCATTTCCTTGCCGGCCAGCTGGTCATTGACCATGTCGATCTTGACGCCCGCGTCACTGGCATAGGAGGTGCCGGGATAGCGGCGCTGCACATCCTTCAGCCCGTCCAGGGCCGCCTGGGCATAGCCCTGGTCGCGGCCCACGTCGGTGATCTGTTCGAAATTGCACAGGGCCTTCATGTAGAAGGCATAGGGCGCGCTGGGATTACCCGGAAAGAGCTGGATGAACCGGTCCGAGGCGGCGATGGCCTCGGCATAGTTGTTGTTCTGATAGTAGGCGTAGATCTGCATCAGGATCGCCCGACGCGACCATTCCGAATAGGGATGCTGGCGCTCGACTTCCTGGAAATAGTCGATCGCATCGGCCCAGCGTTCACGCTGCAGGCGCTGGTAGCCGGTGTTGTAGAGGGCCTCGACCGGCCGCTCCTCATAGGCCAGGCGCGGCCGCTCGGGGCGGGTGCCGCACGCGGAAATCGTCAGGGCCGAGGCAGCCACGGTAGCCAGGATCAGGCCGGCGCGGAATTGGGATGCAGGCAAGGACGACCTCAACTTGAAATGCCGGCGGGCGCGAACCCGTCGGCGCCCCGGAAAACGAGACGCGATCTCTACACCAGCGAACCGGCCTGCGCCAATGCGTGAAGAAGAGCACCAAAATGGTGCGCCGCGCCTTGCCGCCGGGCCGTCCGCTGGTATGTAGCGCGCCAGCGCCGCGGCGGCATTCTGAGCCGGGTGATGACGGCGAAAGGATGACCGGACATGAAGCTGCTCTCTGGCAACTCCAACCGGACCCTGTCCCAGGCCATAGCCGCCCACCTCGACATGCCCCTGACCAAGGCCCAGGTGAAGCGGTTCGCGGACAATGAGGTGTTCGCCGTGATCGAGGAGAACGTCCGCGGCGAGGACGTCTTCGTGATCCAGTCCACCAGCTATCCGGCCAATGACAATCTGATGGAACTGCTGATCATGACCGACGCCCTGGTGCGGGCGTCGGCGCGGCGGATCACGGCGGTCATGCCCTATTTCGGCTATGCCCGGCAGGACCGGAAAACCGGCGGCCGGACCCCCATCTCGGCCAAGCTGGTGGCCAATATGATCACCCGGGCCGGGGCGCACCGGGTCCTGACGATGGATCTGCACGCCGGCCAGATCCAGGGCTTCTTCGACATCCCGACCGACAATCTGGTCGCTACGCCCGTGCTGGCGCAGGACGTGAAGGACCACTATCCCCGGGGCGACGACCTGATGATCGTCTCGCCGGATGTCGGCGGCGTGGTGCGGGCCCGCTCCCTGGCGTCTCGCCTCAATGCCGATCTGGCGATCGTCGACAAGCGCCGCGCCCGCGCCGGCGAGAGCGAGGTCATGAACATCATCGGCGACGTCCAGGGCCGCCGCTGCATCCTGTTCGACGACATCGTCGATTCCGGCGGCACCCTGGTCAATGCGGCCCAGGCGCTGATGGACAAGGGGGCGACCGAGGTTTCCGCCTATATCAGCCACGGCGTCCTGTCGGGTCCGGCGGTCCAGCGGATCACCGACGGCCCGCTCAAGGAGCTGGTGATCACCGATTCCATCGAGCAACCGCACGAAGTTTTGAACTGCGGAAAAATCCGCACTGTTTCCGTGGCCCCGTTGATCGGGGAGGCCATCCGGCGAATCGCCAACGAAGAATCAGTGTCAAAGCTTTTCGATTAACGGTCGGAAAACGCTTCTCCGCGCGTTATAAGGCCTCCAGACTTTCGGCGCCCCGACGCGCCGTGCGTACTTGTGGGGATTTCGCATGTTCAAGGCTCACCCGCGCCGCGGCCTTTCTCTGGCCGCCGCCGCCGTCGCTACCGTGCTGGCCAGTTGCGCCACGCCCGAGCCCGAGCCCGTCCCCGCGCCGCCGCCGCCCGTGGTCCATGCGCCGGTGCCCGCCGTCAGCCTGAACGAGGGCGTGGCCCAGGCCGCCTCCATCTATGTCGCCTTCATGCGCGAGGCCGGATCCATCCAGGCCGGCTTCACCAGCGCCGAGGCGATCCAGGCCGCCATCCGCCGGGGGGCCTCCTATGAGCCGGCCCAGCTGTCGCGCGGCATGATCGCCTATGGCTCCATCCTGGCCCTGCAGTCGCCGGAGTTCGTCCAGGGCATCCGCGCCATGTCAGCCGATCCGGCCGTGCGCGGCGACATCATCGCCCGTCTCGTCGCCGATCCCGCCTATGCCGCCAGCCTGCCGGGCGCCGACGCCGCCGCCGGCCTGATCATCGACACAATCGGCCGTGACTCGGCGGCCATGCTGCTGATCGCGGACGCCGTCGAGGAGGACGCCTACACCATCCAGGCCCGCAACGACCCCCGCCGCCGCTGGGCCACGGCCCATATCACCGACCGCGTGCGGCGGCTTGAAGGGGCCAAGGCCCTGTCGGCGGTGCAGATGCTGCCGTCTCCCGAGGAATCGGCCCGTCTGTTCGCCGCGGCCAACTCGGGCACGGGCCTGTCCCTGAACGGCTCGCGTTCCGGCCCGCCCTATACGCCGGCCGTTGCCCGATCCCTGGCCATTGCCGCCCTCGCCGCCCTCGGGGCCGGTGGAGACGACGCCCGGGCCAATACCGAGGCCCTGACCGTCGACCAGAACAGCGAGTTCTGCCTCAACATGTCCAAGCTGATGCTGTTCCAGTGCCTGGCCGCCTCGCGGCCCAGCTATGAGGACATGTTCTGCGTCGGACGCCATGTCGCCCGCGATCTGGCGACCTGCACGGCCCAGAACATTACCCCGGTCCCGGCCGAGCTGCCGGTGACGGCCGTGGCCGGTGGAGCCTCCGATTCCGCACCGGTGCAGACCCCTGTGGCCGAGGCCGCGGCAGCCGCATCGGTCTCCGCAACGGCGGCCCTGAACAGCAGCCGCTAGGGCCGAATTCCATTCCGGTGTCGCAATGACGTCGGCAGCGGTTGCGTCGGCGCCGGTTGGCGTGTAATGACCCGCGCTCTTGAATTCAGGGTCCTTAAGACCCCGCCGCGAGGGCTGACTGGTCAGCGCGGCGTTTGTGTTGTTGAGGCGAGGCGATGGCCGAGATCATTCTGAACGTGGACGTCCGTAGCGGCGTCGGCACCGGTGGCGCTCGCGCCGCGCGCCGCGCTGGCATGGTCCCCGGCGTGCTTTACGGCGGCGACAAGGCCCCCGTGGCCATCTCGGTGAACGAGCGCGACTTCCGCAAGTCGCTCTACACCGGCAAGCTGCTGGGTCACCTGGTGACGCTGAAGTACGGCACGGAATCGCAGCCGGTCATCGCGCGCGATGTCCAGTTCGACCCGGTCACTGACCGCCCGCTGCATTTCGACCTCATGCGGGTCGATGAGACCCAGACCATCAAGATCGAGGTCCCGGTCCACTTCATCAACCAGGACAAGTGCGAAGCCTTCCGTCAGGGCGCCGTGCTGGAAATCGTCCGTCACGCGGTCGAGGTGAAGGTCCGTGCGGATCACATCCCGGAAGACCTGATCGTCGACCTGGCCGGCCACAAGTTGGGCGACACCATCCGTTGGGCCGACCTCAAGGCTCCCAAGGACGTGGCACCCGCCATCGCCGACCGTGACTTCGTGATCGCCCTGATCAAGTCGTCCTCGGCCGCCGTCTCGGCCGCCGCCGACGGCGCCGATGCCGAAGGCACCGCCGAGGGCTGATCGCCTTCCCACAAGATGCTACTGGAACGGCCCCTTCCGGAAACGGACGGGGCCGTTTCCTTATCCGGACTTCGCCCCATGATCATCATCGCCGGCCTGGGCAATCCGGGCCCCAGATACCAGGGCAACCGCCACAACATCGGCTTCATGGCCGCCGACGAGATCGCGCGGCGGTGGTCGTTCGGACCCGAGCGGGCCAAATTCCAGTCCGTGATCCGCGAGGGCGAGGTCGCCACGCCCGGTGGTCCGGTGCGCATCCTGCTGATGAAGCCCCAGACCTATATGAACGAGAGCGGCCGGGCCGTGGCCGAGGCGGCGCGCTTCTACAAGGTCCAGCCCGGCGCGGTCATCGTCTTCCATGACGAGATCGACCTGGCCCCCGGCCGCTTTCGCATGAAGACCGGCGGCGGGGCGGCGGGCCAGAACGGCGTACGCAGCCTCATCAGCCAGCTCGGCCCCGACTTCCGCCGCGCCCGCATGGGCGTCGGTCACCCCGGCGCGCCGGAGCTGGTCCACGGCCATGTGCTCAGCGACTTCCACAAGGCCGACCAGACCTGGCTGGAGCCGATGCTGGACGCCGTCGCCGACGCCCTGCCCTTCGCCCTCGCCGGTGACGACGACCGCTACCAGGCCGAGGTCATGCGCCTGGCCCCCGCCCCGAAATTCAGCCCCCGCCAGGCCGCGCAGAACGCGGCCCGGGATGCCGACCGGGGCGAATAGCCGCCCTTCCCTCCCCGATGCCCCGCCTGTACGGCCGGGACGACATTGTCTGCCGCCGAAAAGGCCCGATCCGATGACCCGCACCCCGCTCCTCGCCCTCGCCCTGCTGACCCTGGCCGCCTGCAGCCCGGGCGGTGCCGGGTCCGGGGAACCGGCCACGGTCGAGGTCTCGGGAGCCGTCTGCCGGCCAACGCCGGTGGGCCGCCAGATGACCGGCTGCTATCTGACCCTGACCAGTGCAAACGCAGACCGGCTGGTCAGCGTCGCCAGCGCCGACGCCAATCTGGTCCAGATCCACGAGAGCCGGATCGAAAGCGGCATGATGATGATGACCGAGCTTCGGGACGGCCTGCCCCTTCCCGCCGGTGAGGCCGTGACCCTTGCGCCGGGCGGCAATCACCTGATGCTGCTGGGGGTCAAGGAGCCCCTGGTGGCCGGCGGCACGGTCGCCCTGACCCTGACCTTCGAGACTTCACCGGCCGTCGAGGTGACCGCGACCGTCGGCCAACCTGCGGCCCCGGACGGGGAAGCGGCCACCGCTCCCGCCGCGAACTGACGCCTGACCCTGACAAACCGGTCGCGACGGGCTAAAGGCTCGCGCTCACTCGAAAGCTCCCCAAGACCATGGCCCTGAAAGTCGCGATCGTCGGCCTGCCCAACGTCGGCAAGTCCACCCTGTTCAACGCCCTGACCAAGACGGCGGCGGCACAGGCCGCCAACTATCCGTTCTGCACCATCGAGCCGAACACCGGCGATGTGGCGGTCCCGGAGCCGCGCCTCGACGCCCTGGCGGAGATCGCCGGCTCGAAAGAGATCATTCCGTCGCGGATCACCTTTGTCGACATCGCCGGACTGGTGCGCGGCGCGTCCAAGGGCGAGGGCCTGGGCAACCAGTTCCTGGCCAATATCCGCGACTGCGACGCCGTGGCCTTCGTCGCCCGCTGCTTCATCGATGACGACATTACCCATGTCGAAAACCGCATCGATCCGATCAGCGATCTCGAGATCATCGAGACCGAACTGATGCTGGCCGACCTCGAAAGCCTCGAGAAGCGCGTGGTCAACGTCGAGAAGAAGGCCAAGGGCGGCGACAAGGAGGCCCAGACCACACTGCGCCTGATCAACATGGCCCTGACGCCCCTGCGCGCCGGCAAGCCCGCCCGCATCGTCCAGGTCGACAAGGAGGACCAGAAGGCCTGGCACATGCTGCAGCTGCTGACCTCCCTGCCCGCCCTCTATGTCTCCAACGTCGACGAGAACTCGGCCGACAAGGGCAATGAACTGTCCGACCAGGTGGCCGCCCGCGCCGCCCAGGACAATGCCAAGGCCGTGGTCATCTCGGCCAAGATCGATTCCGAACTGGCCGTTCTGGATCCTGCCGAACAGGCCGAATTCCTCGAAAGCCTCGGCCTGGCCGAGCCCGGCCTGAACCGTCTGATCCGCGAGGCCTATGCCCTGCTGGGGCTGCAGTCCTATTTCACCGTGGGACCCAAGGAAGCCCGGGCCTGGACCATTCCGATCGGCGCCACGGCTCCCCAGGCGGCGGGCGTGATCCACACCGATTTCGAAAAGGGCTTCATCCGCGCCGAGACCATCGCCTTCGAGGATTTCGTCACCCTGAGGGGCGAGGCCAAGGCCCGCGAGGCCGGCAAGCTCCGGGCCGAGGGCAAGAGCTATGTCGTCAAGGACGGCGACGTGATGAATTTCCTCTTCAACTGAGCAGAGACGACCTCGAGGGCCTCGCCCCGATCACGAATTCGCGGTCCGGCTTGCATCGTCGGCGAGAGTTTGCGACCGGTTCGCCCGTGTCGAGAACAGGGAGAATCCCGGATGGCGCAGAACACCAATCCATGGGGCACGCACATCGATCCGCTGGCGCAGGACATCGCCGCTGTGCTCAGAAGCATGGGGGGCTCGGCCCACCAGCGGGACGTCGTCCAGTGTATCGCCGCCCTGAAACGGCAGCGCGGCGAAGCCGTGGCCCAGGACCTGGCCAACCGGATCGTTGAGGCCTTCGAACACTACCGCGACCTGTTCTTCAGACCCTTCGGCGAAGGCTCCATGCGCTGGGCCCTGCAGCCCGGCGTCGCCTGACGCCCGGGCCGGCGGACCTACCGATCCTTCTCGCGCGCCTCTCCGCCCCGGGACACCAGCGCGGCCTGGGCCGCCGCCAGCCGGGCGATCGGCACCCGGTAGGGTGAGCAACTGACGTAGTCGAGGCCGACCGCCTCGCAGAAGGCGATCGACGACGGGTCGCCGCCGTGCTCGCCACAGATGCCCATCTTGATGCCCGGACGCGCCGCCCCGCCGCGTTCGGCAGCGATACGGATCAGGTCGCCGACCCCGTCCTGGTCGAGGCGGACGAAGGGATCGGTCTCGAAGATGCCCTTGTCCATATAGGCCTGCAGGAAACGGCCGGAGTCGTCCCTCGAAATGCCGAAGGTGGTCTGGGTCAGGTCATTGGTGCCGAAGGAGAAGAACTCGGCATATTCGGCCAGGTCGGCGGCACGCAGGGCCGCGCGCGGCAGTTCGATCATGGTGCCGACCAGATAGTCGACCCGGTCCCCGGCCTCGGCGAAGACGGCCTCGGCGGTGCGGTCGGTCAGTTCGCGCAGATATTTCATCTCCAGCCCGAGCGCGACCAGCGGGTGCATGATCTCGGGGATGGGAACCTCGGCCGCCGTCTGCTTCACCTGCAGCGCCGCCTCGAGAATGGCGCGGACCTGCATCTCATAGATCTCGGGATAGGCGACGCCCAGCCGGCAACCCCGGTGGCCGAGCATGGGATTGGTCTCGTGCAGTTCCCGGGCCCGGCGTTTCAGCTTGGCGGCGTCGAGACCCTGGGTGACCGCGAGCGCATCGATCTCGGCGTCGGTGTGGGGGATGAACTCGTGCAGCGGCGGATCCAGCAGGCGCACGGTGACCGGCAGGCCGGCCATGATGGTGAACAGTTCGACGAAATCGGCCTTCTGAAACGGCGCGATCTTGGCCAGGGCCAGACGGCGGCCGGCCTCGTCGTCGGCCAGGATCATCTCGCGCACGGCGGCGATGCGGGCATCATCGAAGAACATGTGCTCGGTCCGGCACAGGCCGATGCCCTCGGCTCCGAAGCCGCGCGCGGTCCGGGCGTCCAGCGGCGTCTCGGCATTGGCGCGCACCTTCAGGCGCCGAACCTTGTCGGCCCAGGCCATCAGGGTCTGGAAATCACCGGTCAGCTCCGGTTCGATCATCGCCACGGCCCCGTCCAGAACCTCGCCCTTCGAGCCGTCGATGGTGATGATCTCACCGGCCTTGAAGGTGCGGCCCCGGGCGGTGAAGGTTCCGGCCTTGTCGTCGATCGACAGTTCATTGATGCCGCAGACGCAGGGCCGGCCCATGCCGCGCGCCACCACGGCGGCGTGGCTGGTCATGCCGCCGCGGGCCGTGACGATGCCGCGCGCCGCATGCATGCCGTGAATATCCTCCGGCGAGGTCTCCTCGCGCACCAGGATGACGGCATCACCCAGCTGGGCCAGGCGTTCGGCCTCATCGGCGTCGAAGACGATCTTGCCGGTCGCCGCGCCGGGCGAGGCCGGCAGGCCGGAGGCCACCACGGTGCGGCTGGCCTTCGGGTCGAGGGTCGGATGCAGCAGCTGGTCCAGCGCCGCCGGTTCGACGCGGGAGACGGCCTCCTCCTCGGAGATCACCCCCTCGGCGGCAAGGTCGACCGCGATCTTCAGCGCCGACTTGGCCGTGCGCTTGCCGTTGCGGGTCTGCAGCATCCACAGCCGGCCCTGTTCGACCGTGAACTCGATGTCCTGCATGTCGCGGTAGTGGCTCTCCAGCCGGCCGACCACATCGACAAATTCGCCGAAGACGACCGGCATGGCCTCTTCCATCGAGGGCGCGGTCTCGCCCATCTCTTCCCGGCCCGCCCTGGTCAGCGACTGGGGCGTCCGGATGCCGGCGACGACATCCTCGCCCTGGGCATTGATCAGGAACTCGCCGTACAGCCGGGCTTCGCCGGTCGAGGGATTGCGGGTGAAGGCCACGCCCGTGGCCGAGGTCTCGCCCATGTTGCCGAAGACCATGGACTGGACATTCACCGCCGTGCCCCAGCTCTCGGGGATGTCGTGCATGCGGCGATAGAATTTGGCCCGGTCGTTCATCCAGCTGGCAAAGACGGCCGAGACGGCCCCCCAGAGCTGGTCATGCGGATCCTGCGGGAAGGCGTGCCCCAGACGGTCCTCGACCACGGCCTTGTAGTCGACGACGACCTTTTCCCAGTCGGAAGCGCTCAGGTCGGTGTCGATGGTGACGCCCAGCCGGTCCTTGTGGTCGTCCAGCACCTCCTCGAAATCGTCATGGCTCAGGCCGAGCACGACGCTGGAGTACATGGTGATGAAGCGGCGATAGCTGTCGAAGGCGAAGCGGCGGTCGCCGGACAGGGCGGCAAGGCCCTCGACCGTCTCGTCGTTCAGGCCGAGGTTCAGGACCGTGTCCATCATGCCCGGCATGGAGGCGCGGGCCCCCGAGCGAACCGAGACCAGCAGGGGATTCCTCGCATCGCCGAAGGTCTTGGCGACCACGGTCTCGACCGTCTTCAGCCCGGCGGCGACCTGGGCGGCCAGCGCCTCGGGATAGGTCTGGCCATTCGAATAATAGTGGACGCAGGCTTCCGTCGTGATGGTGAAGCCCGGCGGCACCGGCAGGCCCAGCGAGGACATCTCGGCAAGGTTCGCCCCCTTGCCGCCGAGCAGGTTCTTCATCGACGCATCGCCGTCGGCGGAGCCCCCGCCGAAGCCGTACACCCACTGAGTCATAGACAAGCCCCTGAGCCCTGGTCGTATCCGGCCTGACTAACGTGCTGCGCCCGCGAAGGCGAGGCCGGGGCCGTAACAAACCGTGAGCGGATGTGGCAGTCCCGCGGCCGGGTGCGGCACAGTGGGCTCCCGGGCCGGGCGAACTGGACGAACCGGCCCATCTGCCGCTATGCGCAAGGTGCCGGATCCAGCCTGCACAGCGATGCCATGGACCCCGGGAGGGTCCGCCGAGGAACAGCCTGATGACGCTCTCTGAAACCGAAACGGCGGCCCCGACGGCCCCGGCCACCGGCACGGGACTGGTCATTCGCCGGCCTGACGACTGGCATGTGCACCTGCGCGACGGTGCCATGCTGGCCTCGGTCGTCAACCATACGGCGCGCCAGTTCGCCCGCGCCATCGTCATGCCCAACCTGGCGCCGCCGATCACCACCGCGGCGGCCGCCGAAGCCTATCGCGCGCGCATCCTGGCGGCGGTCGAGCCGGGAACGGTCTTCACCCCCCTGATGACCTGCTATCTGACCGACGACATCGATCCGACCGAGGTCGGACGCGGCTTTACCGCCGGCGTCTTCACCGCCTGCAAACTCTATCCGGCCAATGCCACGACCAACTCCAGCCACGGCGTGACCGACTTCCGCCGGATCTATCCGGTCCTCGAGATCATGCAGCAGATCGGCATGCCGCTTCTGGTCCATGGCGAGGTGACGGACTCCCATGTCGACATCTTCGACCGCGAGGCGGTGTTCATCGACCGCATCCTGACCCGGATCATCGCCGACTTCCCGGCCCTCAAGGTGGTGTTCGAACACATCACCACCGCCGATGCCGTGGCCTTCGTCGAGACCGCCGGGGCGAATGTCGCGGCGACGATCACGCCACACCACCTCGACTTCAACCGCAACGCCATGTTCCAGGGCGGGATCCGCCCGCATTTCTACTGCCTGCCGGTGGCCAAGCGGGAAGTGCACCGCCTCGCCCTGCGCCGGGCAGCGACCTCGGGTTCGGACCGGTTCTTCCTCGGCACCGACTCCGCCCCCCATGCCGTCGGGGCCAAGGAATCGGCCTGCGGCTGCGCCGGCATTTTCAACGCCCCCTTCGCCATCGAGAGCTATGCCCGGACCTTCGAGGAAGAAGGGGCCCTGCATCACCTCGAGGCCTTCGCCTCCGAGAATGGCCCGCGCTTCTACGGGCTGCCCCTCAATGAGGAGCGGATCCGGATCGACCGGGTCGCGCACCAGGTGCCGGAGATGATGATCGCCGCCGACACCCAGGTCGTGCCGTTCCATGCCGGCCAAACGCTCGACTGGAAATTCGCAGGCCTGGCTTAGGTCGCGCAGATCGATGTCGCCCTACCGCGACCGGCGGGCCGGCCTGGCGACGCAGCATGGCAAGCAACGCGCAGTCGTGGCCCCGTTCCGTCGGATCCTCGGCATCGAGGTGGTGACGCCACCAGGCCTGGATACCGACGCCTTGGGAACGTTTTCCGGCGAGGTCGAGCGGCGAGGCACGCCCCTGGAAGTCTGCCTCGCCAAGGCGCGGCTCGGCATGACCGCTTCCGGTCTCCCGTTCGGCCTCGCCAATGAGGGCAGCTTCGGCCCCCACCCCCTTGTCCCATTCATCCCGGGGGGCGTTGAGATCATGACCTTTGTCGATGACGAGAACGGTCTGGTCATCAGCGAAAGCCTGATCGCGGAGAAGACCAACTATGGTCATCGCGAAGCCCGCAGTCTGAACGACATCGAGGACTGGCTGCCGCTTGTCGGGTTTCCCTCGCATGCGCTCATTGTCAGGCCGAAATCCCCGGATCGGACCGAACCTGCCGAAAAGGGCCTCATCGGCCGGGAACGGTTGGAGGCCGCGATCGCACGGGCGGCCGGGAGATCCGAAGACGGCCTGGCCCTGGTCGAGCCGGATATGCGGGCACACCTCAATCCGACGCGGATGGGATCAATCCGCAAGCTCGCCATCCGGCTGGCACGCCGACTGGCGACGCCCTGCCCGATCTGCGTGGCACCGGGATGGGGGCAGACCGGGACGGTGAAGGGACTGCCCTGCGAGGATTGCACCACACCGACGGGTCTCATCCAATTCCGGGTCTTCCGCTGCACTTCCTGCGGTCACAGCGAGGAAAAACCCCGCCCTGACGGCCTGCAAATGGCTTCGTCCCAGTACTGTCCCGAGTGCAATCCCTAGCGCCCGGTCGATGGCGGATTCCGGACCGCATACAAAGACCGGCCCGTCGGTTACCCGCCCTTAACCGCAATGATTCACCAATCGGCCCTCAATCTGTCCGGGGCTGCGTATCCATGTCTGATCTGAAGACCGATGTCGTCATGAGGGGCGACTGCATCGAGGTGCTGCGGTCCCTGCCCGATGCCTGTGTCGACATGGTCTTCGCCGACCCGCCCTATAATCTGCAGCTGGGCGGCGACCTGCTGCGGCCGGACAACTCGAAAGTCGACGCCGTGGACGACGACTGGGACAAGTTCGACAGTTTCGCCGCCTATGACGCCTTCACCCGCGAATGGATGACGGAATGCCGCCGCATCCTGAAGCCCGAGGGCTCGATCTGGGTGATCGGCAGCTATCACAATGTCTTCCGCCTCGGCGCGGCGATCCAGGATCTCGGCTTCTGGGTCCTGAACGACATCATCTGGCGCAAGTCCAACCCCATGCCGAACTTCAAGGGCACGCGGTTCACCAATGCCCATGAGACCCTGATCTGGGCCGCGCGCAGCCGCGACCAGAAGCGCTACACCTTCAACTACGACGCCCTGAAGGCCTTCAACGAGGACGTCCAGATGCGGTCCGACTGGACCCTGGCCCTGTGCACGGGCGAGGAGCGGATCAAGGACGCTGACGGCAAGAAGGCCCATCCGACCCAGAAGCCCGAGGGCCTGCTGCACCGCGTGCTGATGGCCGCCACCCGCCCCGGCGACGTCGTGCTGGACCCCTTCTTCGGCACCGGCACCACGGGTGCGGCGGCCAAGCGTCTGGGCCGCCACTGGATCGGCATCGAACGCGACGAGACCTATGCCAAGGTGGCCGAGAAGCGGATCAAGGCGGTCATCCCCGCCGCGCCCGAGGACCTGGTGGTCATGGGCTCGCGCAAGGCCGAGGTGAAGGTGCCGTTCGGGGCTCTGGTCGAGGCCGGCCTGCTGTCGCCCGGCGACAAGCTCTACTGCCCGCGCGGCGACCGCGAGGCCCGGGTCCGGGCCGACGGTTCACTGGTGGCCGGCGAACTGAGCGGCTCGATCCACAAGCTCGGGGCCCTGTTCGAAAACGCCCCGGCCTGCAACGGCTGGACCTACTGGCGCTTCAGGACCGACCAGGGCCTGCGCTCGATCGACGCCCTTCGCGCCGAGGTCCGCGCCGGGATGCAGTGACCGCCAGCGGCCACTGAAACGCCGGTAAGCCGAACCGGTCCCGCAGGAAAGGGACCCGTTCGGGGAACCTCGCACCTGCAACATGGTTGAGTCTCGCGGTGCCTCCTCCTCCCGGAGCACCGGGAGCCATGACCATGAAAATCGCCCAGGTTACGCCCCTGTATGAGGCCGTGCCGCCCAGGCTCTATGGCGGCACCGAGCGCGTCGTCGCCCATCTGACAGACGCCCTCGTCGATCTGGGTCATGAGGTGACCCTGTTCGCCAGCGCCGACGCCCGGACCCGCGCCCGTCTGGTCCCCGTGCGGGATCAGGCCATCCGGCTGGATCCCGCCCCGCTGAAGTCAGACCTGGCCGCGCACATGACCCTGCTGGCGGAGGTCCTGAAGCGCGCCGACGAGTTCGACGTGATCCATTTCCACACCGACATGATCCATTTCCCCTTCTTCCCGCGCTGCGCCGACAAGACGATCACCACCCTGCACGGCCGGCTGGACATGAAGGACATCGGCACCGTCTACGAACGCTGGAGCGAGTTCGGCCTGGTCTCCATCTCCGACGACCAGCGCCGGCCCCTGCCCCGCGCCAACTGGAAGGCCACCGTGCATCACGGAATGCCGGGTGACCTGTACGAATTCTCTGCGAAGTCGGCGGGCTACCTCGCCTTCCTCGGCCGCATCTCGCCCGAGAAACGTCCCGACCGGGCCATCGAGATCGCCACCCGGCTGAACAGGCCCCTCAAGATCGCGGCCAAGGTCGACGCGGCCGACAAGGTCTATTGGGAGACGGTCATCCGCCCCCTGGTCGAGGGCAATCCCCTGATCGAATTCGTCGGCGAGATCGGCGACCACCAGAAGTCGGCCTTCCTCGGCGGGGCCGAAGCCCTGCTGTTCCCGATCGACTGGCCCGAGCCCTTCGGCCTGGTGATGATCGAGGCCATGGCCTGCGGCACCCCGGTCGTCGCCTTCCGCTGCGGCTCGACCCCTGAGGTCATCGAGGACGGCGAGACCGGCTTTCTCGTCGATACCCTGGAACAGGCGGTCGCCGCGGCGGGTCGCGCGCACCGGCTCGACCGGGCCGCCATCCGGGCCCGGTTTGACCTGCGCTTCTCGGCCACGGCGATGGCGCGCCGCTATCTCGATGTCTACGGCGACCTGCTGGCCCGGCGGCCGTTCGCGGCAGAGCCGGTCGCCGCTGCAGTCGTCCCGCCGAGACTGTTCGAGGACAGAAGTTTCGCCGCTGCCAACGGCTGACGCCGCCCCGCCCGCCGATCGGAGCCTTCATGGACAATGCCTACAGGGTCCAGACAAACGCCACGGAATCCGGCGGGGCCGACGGCCTGGAACGGCTGATGGCACTGAAGGACGGCGACGCCTTTCTGGTGACCGACGACTGGGGTGACCTGAGGGGCGGGGCCGACGGCCTGTTCGTCGATGACACCCGCGTCCTGTCGCGCCTGGTGCTCACGGCCGGAAATGCACGGCCGTCGCTGCTGAGTTCGGGCGTCAGCCAGGACAATGTCTGCTTCACCTGCCATTCGACCAACCGGCCCCTGCCGCCGATGGGCGGGCGGTCCGCGCCGGCGGGCGTCCTCCATATCGAGCGGCGGCGGTTCGTCCGGGACCGGCGGATGTATGAGCGGGTGCGCATGGTCAATCACGGCGTCGAGGACGTCCTCTTGCCGCTGGCCTTCGATTTCGCCGTCGATTTCGCAGACATCTTCGAGGTTCGCGGGACACGGCGGATGCAGGGCGGGCAGGCCGAGGCTCCGGTCCACGACGGGCGTCGGGTGACGTTCGGCTACACCGGGCTGGACGGGGTCGGGCGGAGCAGCTGCCTGTCCTTTTCCGAACCGCCCGCGCGGCTCAGCGGCAGCCGGGCGGAGTTCATGTTCAGCCTGCCCAAGGGCCGGCGCTTCGACCTCTATATCGAATGCGGCCCGGACCGGTGCGAACAGCCCGACGAGGCGCGCTATCGGCGCAATGCCATCCAGGCGCGACTGGCCATGCGCGCCCGTCGCCGGCGTGGAGCCTCTGTCCGGGGGCCGCGCAGCCCCCGCTTCAATGACTGGCTGGACCAGAGCCGCGCCGATGTGGCCCTGCTGACCACGGATCTGAAGACCGGCCCCTATCCCTATGCCGGGGTGCCCTGGTTCTCGACGCCGTTCGGGCGCGACGGCCTCATCACCGCCTGGCAGATGCTGTGGCTTGACCCCTCGCTGGCCCGGGGGGTGCTGACCTATCTGGCCATGCGCCAGGCGACCGAAGTCTCCGCCTTCCAGGACGCGGCCCCGGGCAAGATCATGCATGAGACGCGCGGTGGCGAGATGAGCGCCCTCGGCGAGGTTCCTTTCGGCCTCTACTACGGCGGGGTCGACACCACCTGCCTGTTCGTGGCCCTGGCCGGGGCCTATGCCCGGCGGACGGGAGATTTCGACCTGATCCGGCAGCTCTGGCCCAGTCTGGTCGCCGCCGTCGGCTGGATGAAGGACTATGGCGACATCCTCGGCGACGGCCTGATCCGGTACCAGCGCGGTGCCGACACCGGCCTGTCGAACCAGGGCTGGAAGGACTCCGAGGATTCCATCTTCCACACCGACGGTCGCTTTCCGAAAGGCCCCATCGCCCTGCTGGAGGTCCAGGGCTATGCCTATGCCGCCTGGCAGGCGATGGCGGCCCTGGCGACCCCGATGGGGGATGACCGGCAGGGGACATGGGCGGCCGAGGCCGAGCGGGTCCGGGCCCTGGTCGAGGACCGGTTCTGGATGGAGGACGAAGGCTTCTACGCCATCGCCCTCGACGGCGACGGGGTGCCGTGCCGGTCGATCGGCTCGAACGCGGGCCACCTGTTGTTCACCGGACTACCCTCCGTCGAGCGGGCCCGGCGGGTGACGAACCGGCTGCTCGGCGCGGAGTTCCGCTCCGGCTGGGGCATACGGACCCTGGCCACCGGACAGGCGCGATTCAATCCCATGAGCTATCACAACGGCTCGGTCTGGCCACACGACACCGCCATGGCGGCGGCAGGGATGGCCCGCTACGGCGAGCGCCGTGCGGTGGCGCTGCTGCTGGGCGAAATCTATGCCGCGGCCGCCCATTTCCGACTGCGCCTGCCCGAACTGTTCTGCGGCTTCGAGCGCAATTCCGGCGAGCCCCCTATCGCCTATCCGGTCGCCTGCCTGCCCCAGGCCTGGGCAGCGGGATCGGTCTTCCTGATGCTGCAGTCGGCCCTGGGGATCGACATCGACGCCCTGGCCGGGACCGTCGAGATCAGCGACCCGATCCTGCCGGCGGGCATCGACCGGCTCAATGTCAACAATCTGCAGGTCGGGGACGGCAGGGTCGATCTGACCTTCCAGCAGATGGGCAACCACACGGTGGTCATCCCCCGGCGTCGCGAAGGTCGGGTGACGGTTCGCACGGTCAGCTAGCCCAGCCCGCGCTCCAGCGCCTTGCGAAACACGGTCGGCAGCGAGGCCAGCGCCTCGTCCGGATCGGCCCAGAGGAAGTCGCCCCCGCCCTCCGCCACCCGGACCGTCAGGGTCAGGGAGAAATGGGTGAAGACATGCTCGATCGCCCCGGCCTCGCGCCAGTCGGCGGGGACCGGCGGCGCGGCCGCCGCCGGCGACACACTCCAGTCCGAGGTCGGCAGCCCCGCCATCCCGCCCAGCAGCCCCTTGTCCGGTCGCCGCACCAGCGCCACCCGGCCCTGATCATCGCGCAGCACCCAGGCGACCCCGGTGCGATGGGGCCGGTCGGCCTTCTTCGTCTTCAACGGCCACCGCTCAGCCTGGCCGGAGGCATGGGCAGCGCACCAGGTCGTCAGCGGGCAGACCTCGCACAGCGGCCGGCCGGGTCGGCAGACCGTGGCCCCCAGATCCATCAGGGCCTGGGGCCAGTCGCCCGGGCGGTCGTCAGCGACGAGGGTCGCGGCAAGCCGCTTCAGCTCCGGCCGGGCGGCCGGCAGCGGTGTCTCGACCGCAAACAAACGCGCCATGACGCGCTCGACATTGCCGTCGACCACATTGGCCGGACGGCCGAAGGCGATGGCGGCCACCGCGGCGGCCGTATAGGCACCGACCCCCGGCAGGGCCAGCAGGCCGGCCTCCGTGTCGGGGAACACACCGCCGTGGTCCCGGGCCACGGCACGGGCGCAGGCCAGCAGGTTGCGGGCGCGGGCGTAGTAGCCCAGCCCCGCCCAGGCCGCCATGACGTCACTGTCGTCCGCCGCCGCCAGATCAACCACCGTCGGCCAGCGGGCGGTGAAGGCCTGGAAATAGGGCGTGGCGTGCGGGGTGGTGGTCTGCTGCAGCATCACCTCGGACAGCCAGACGCGATAGGGGTCCGGCGGCGGGGCTCCCGGCGGCGCGCGCCAGGCCAGCGCCCGCCCATGGGCGTCGTACCAGTCCAGCAGGGCGGCGCGGAGGGCGGCAGGAAGCATCGGTCCTGCATAGCCGCGCCCGACGCGGCCGCCTATCCGCGATGAAGGCCGTTCAGCTGGCCGAAGGAACAATGCCCGTGGTGGTCATGCGCCAGATCAGTTGCCGCGCATTGGTCTCGACCCGCTTCTGGAACAAACGCCAGACCGGCAGGGACCGGGCGTCCAGGACCACATCAAAGCCTTTCGGACAGTGACTGAGGTATCCGGCCGCGACCAGTTGTTTCAGATGGCGACGGACCGTCTCCTCCGGCAATCCCAACTGGGCGGCGATGGCGGCCCCGCGGACCGGCTCGAAGGTCGCCCCCTGCATCGCCAGCGATCCACCGCGAGCCGGTATCTGCGGCGGCAGGCGCAGCTGACCGCCCACATTCTGGCTGACAGTGAGCAGGACGTAGCAGGCGGTCAGGCTCATGCCCCGGGTCAGTTCCCTCGCATAGACCGTCTCACGCAGCAGATGGGCGGTGCTGAGCCGCATGGCCGCCCAGGCCACGGGCCAGACCGGGTCGGCCAGACGGCTGTGGGGCTTCAGACCGAAGGCACCGATCAGACCCAGTGCACCGACGAAATCGTCCAGGGCATTCATGTAACGCGGGATTGCCGGCAGGAACCGTTCCGAGACCAGGGTTGAGGTTGGCAGGACGTAGCCACGGCTGGTCCGTCGCAGAATTCCGGATGCGGCCAGCGCGGCCAGCTTGGCACGTGTCGTTTCCCGGGGAAGGTCGAGTGAGTGGGCGATACTCAGGGCATTGGCCGGTCGCCGCAGTTCTTCGGGATAGTTGATGCCCAGGGCCTGGTGGCGACGGCTGATCTCCGGGTCGGCATCCAGATAGCCGACATTGGCGTCCGATATGGCCGGAATCAGCAGGCTGGTCACCAGATCGCCCCCGACCAGATCGCGGGTAATGGCGATGTGGGCGAGTTGCAGCCGGATGCACAGCCAGGCCACCTTGGCCCGCTGAAGGCTCGTCATGGCATCCATGCGCGCTACCGGCCAGCCGTCGCCGGCTGGTGCCTCCCGCCCGGATTCTGACTGATGAGGCTCGAACAACCGGTGATTCCTCGAGAGGCGTGTCAGCGAACCATCCGCAGGCCCGGGGACCTGGTCTGGAACAGGGAGTGGCCCGCGTCGGTGAGGGCCCAGCGATAACTGCCCGTACCTAGCGGAAGCCAGAGCAGTGGCGCTACCTTGCGCGTCGAAACGGATCCCAGATAGGCGTCAAGGGCGCTGTAGATTTCATCCCGGGCTGTGGAATCCGACGGGCCGGATCGACCGCCGCGTCGCAGGCAGACCTGGTCCGCGACCGCCTGCCGATGCGCGCTGCCGCCGAGGGTGACGAGCGCCTCGAGAATTTCGGCGGTCAGGGGATCAATGGGCCGCGCTCGCCCGCTCGATGCACGGCGCTTGTGTTCAACGTAACTCAGAACTGTGCCCACAAACGCCCCACACGTCTTCATTGTAATCGGTAACACCTCTTTAACAGGGCGAGACCGGGCTCGAACGGTCAACATCAGGGGTACCCGAAATGACGGTTTGCCTATGCGCAAGCGACCCATGTGGCGGCGCTAACTCCGGGTGCGAAGCCCGCCGGGATCGACTAGAGTGTCCCGCATGCGCCGCACGCTGCCCACAGATGCCGAGGCCCGCGAAATCCTGTCGCGCCGCCGCACGCGGCCGGTTCCACGGCCGACGCCCAAGGCCGGGCGGGCGCTGCAGGGCCTGATCAAGGAGCTGGACGGCAAATTCGGTCGCGGGGCGGCGGCGCTGGAGCCGCGCTGGCGCGAGATCGTCGGCGACCGTCTGGCGCGGGTCACGCGACCGCAGAAACTGACCAAGGGCCGGGGCGGGGCCGGCGGGACGCTGGAGCTGCGCGTGGCGGGACCGGCCGCCCTGCTGGTGCAGCATCAGTCCGAGGACATACTGGCGCGGGTCAATCTGTTCCTCGGCCCCGGCAGCGTGGACCGGCTCAGGATCGCACAGGGACCGGTCCGGCCGCCTTCCGACATCGCCGCCGCACCCCGGCACCGCCCGGCTGTCCAGCCCCTGGCCGCCCATGAAGAGGCGGCGCTGAAGGCCGCCCTGGACCCGGTACCGGAAAGCCTGAAAGGGCCGCTGGAACGGCTCGGCCGGGCCGTTCTGGGTGATCCGCAAAAAGGCCGCGACCGTTCGGGCCGTTGACAAAACTTCGCCGTTTCTGTTCTCGAAAGTGCACAGGCGCGCGTATCAGTGGGGAATCGCGCGATGCTTTCCGCAATCCCGCCCGCAGTTGAGGACGACGCCATGAGCGCCCAGACCAAATATGCCGCCATGAGCCGCCGCGCGGCGCTGACCGCCGCGGCACTTGCCGCCATGGCCACGCTGACCGGTTGCGGGGGCGGCGGCTCTGCTGCGGTGGAGGGTGACATGGCCATGGGGGCCCCCGAGGGTGCCAAGGTCACGGTCATCGAATACGCCTCGGTGACCTGTCACGTCTGCGCCGCCTGGCACAAGGAGAACTGGGCTGCGTTCAAGGCCGCCTATGTCGACACCAACAAGGTTCGCTTCGTCTTCCGCGAACTGCCGACCGGTCCGGTCAATGTCGCCGTGGCCGGCTTCATGATCGCCCGCTGCGCCGGCGACGACAAATATTTCGACGTTGTCCACAACATCCTGTCCAGCCAGGACGAGTGGCAGGCCGGCGTCAATCCGCGCGACACCCTGTTCCGCATCGGCAACGGGGCCGGGCTGAGCAACCAGCAGATCGAGGACTGCATCAAGAACCCCGACAACATCAAGGCGGCAGAAGCCCGGGCCGAGGCCTCGGCGGCCGCTGACGTCGACGGCACCCCGACCTTCCTGGTCAATGGCGTCAAGGTCGTCTCGCCGGGTTCGCCCAGCGGCCCGACCATGGTCGACCTGTCGCGGGCGATCGAAGCCGAACTGGCCAAGAGCTGAGTGCGGCCGTGACGACACGACGGCGATCCCTGCTGATCCTGGTGCTGGCGCTGCTGGCACCCGCCGTCGTGGCGTCCGCCTCGGGCATGGACACAGCCGTCGCGCGCCAGACGGTCGCCCCGCCCACGGCGGCCGACCGCAGCATCGGCCGCGCCGACGCGCCCGTGACGGTGATCGAATACGCCTCCTTCTCGTGCAGCCACTGCGCGGACTGGCATCGGTTCGTCTACCCGGCGTTCAAGACGCGGTTCATCGATACGGGCCAGGTCCGACTGGTCTTCCGCAACCTGCCGACCCAGCCCGAGGACATGTCCCTGCCAGGCGCAGCCCTGGCGCGATGCGCGGCACCGGAACGGTTCTTCGAGGTCGTCTCGGCCCTGATGCTGGGTCAGGATCTGGTCTTCCGCGGCGGCACGCGCGAGGCCTGGTACGCCCCCGCTGTGGCGGTCAGTGGCCGGACCCGGGCCCAGCTCGACGCCTGCGCGGCGACCCCGGCGACCCTCGCCGCGATCAATCGCGACGTCGAGAGCGCGCAGGCGGCCGGAGCCACGAGCACCCCGGCCTTCTTCGTCAACGGACGCCGGGTGACGGACCGCTCTCTGGGCGGGCTGGAGGTCGCGATCCGGGCGGCCGCCGCAGGTCAGTGACCGCGTAGGAACCATGCAGTTCCAGCGTCTCCGGCTCGTCGGCTTCAAATCCTTCGTCGATCCCGCCGAGGTGCATATCGAGCCGGGCCTGACAGGCGTCGTCGGACCCAACGGCTGCGGCAAGTCCAATGTGCTCGAAGGCCTGCGCTGGGTCATGGGGGCCAATTCGGCCAAGGCCATGCGCGGCCAGGGCATGGACGATGTGATCTTCGCCGGGGCCGCCGAACGGCCGCCGCGCAATCATGCCGAAGTCCAGCTGACCATCGACAATGCCCAGCGCCGGGCCCCCCAGCCCTTCACCGACAGCCCCATGCTGGAAGTGTCCCGCCGCATCGACCGAGGCCAGGGCTCGACCTACCGCATCAACGGCAAGGAGGTGCGGGCCCGTGACGTGCAGCTGCTGTTCGCCGACGCCTCGACCGGTGCCAACTCCCCCGCCCTCGTCCGTCAGGGCCAGATCAGCGAACTGATCGCCGCCAAGCCGCAGAACCGCCGTCGGATTCTGGAAGAGGCCGGCGGCGTCGCGGGCCTGCACACCCGGCGGCATGAGGCCGAGCTGCGGCTCAAGGCGGCAGAGGCCAACCTCGATCGTCTCGACGACATCGGCAAGGAGCTGGAGAGCGCCCTGTCCCGGCTGAAGCGCGAGGCGCGGCAGGCCGAACGCTACAAGAAGATTTCCGCCGAGATCCGCGCCCTGCAGGCCGCCCTGCTGTTCGTGCGCTGGAACGATGCCCGATTGGCCGCCGAGGCAGCGGCACAGGAACTGGCGGATGCCGAACGGGCCGTCGGTGAGGCCACGACCGCCTCAAGCCGGGCCCAGACGGTGGCGTTGACGGCGCAGGAAGCCCTGAAGCCCGCTCGCGAGGAAGACGCCGTCGCCGGGGCCCTGCTGCACCGCGCCAGCCTTGAACGCGACCGGCTCGACATGGCCGAACAGGCCGCCCGGGCCGAGGTCGACCGTCTGACCGCCGAGGCCGCCCGTATCGCCGCCGACATCGAGCGAGAGACGGCCATGGCCGGCGACGCCGGCGATGAACTGGCCCGGCTGGGCACGGCGCTGGAGACCCTGACCGCAGAGATCGCCGGAGCCCCCACGCGCGGGCCGGAGCTGGAAGCCGCCCTCGCCGCCGCCGAGGATGCCCGCAAGGCCGCCGACGCCGAGGTCGAGCGCGTCGCCGGCGCCGCAGCCTCGGTCGAGGCCCGGGTCAATGCCGAGAGCGCCC
>JAIESL010000045.1 GCA_019746095.1 Caulobacteraceae bacterium | reverse complement strand
CCGTCACGGGTCGGTGGGAGTGCGCTGAGCGGCGGGGTCAATTGGCCCCGCCGTTTCGTCGTTGAGGGCACGGATCGGGAACCCGATGCCCTGTCATCGCAACGACGAACAATCGCCGGAATAGGCCCCGTCTGGTTTGGTTGAGCGACACGAGACCAACACAACCGGGCACCTGACAAGTCTATCTAATCATTGAATATTTGTGCACAAACTGGTACAGTTTGTATAAGTGCACATCCGCTTTTCTCAATGATGATGGACGCAGGCAGGCCACCGGGTTTTTTCACCAGGCGGGTCTATTGGCGATCTATCACTTACGGGCGAAAGTCATTCAGCGGTCGGGCGGACAGTCCGCCGTCAAATCCGCATCCTACCGGCATGGGGTTCGGCTGTGGGATGACCGGCTGGGTCGGTCGTTCTGCTACCGGAAACCGGATGTCGTGCACTCCGCCATCCTCGCCCCCGAGGGTGCGCCGGATTGGGTGTTCTCCAGATACGAACTGTGGAATCGAGCCGAGGCCGCCGAGCGCCGGGGCAACTCGCAGACGGCCCGTGAGATCGAGGTCACGCTTCCCAGGGAGCTGACCCCCGAGGCGCGCATCGCGCTGGTGCATGGGTTCATCCGCGACACGTTCGTGGCGCAGGGGATGGTAGCCGACATCGCTATCCATGCCCCGCTAGGGGCGGATGGCGTCGAGCAACCCCACGCCCACGTCATGCTGACGATGCGCGCATTGGACCCCGGCACCACGACCGGGTTCTCGAAAACGAAGGCGCGCGAGTGGAACGAGGATCCCGCCGTCGAGGCGGCGCTGCGGGAGGCGAAGGATGCGTTTCGCCAGAACGAAACGCCGGAGCTGGCCGAGCGGGTCGATGCCATCGACAAGCAGCGCAACATCCATGTCTGGCGGGCGGCGTGGTCGGACCATGCCAACCGGGCGCTCGCCGCCGCGAACGCGGCGGCTCGCATCGACCATCGCACCCTTGAGGCGCAGGGCATCGCGCGAGCGCCCCAGCCCCATCTGGGCCTGGCCCGCCATATCGAGAACGCCTACGGCGCGATGAAGGAGCGGGTCGGCCAATGGCTGTCTGTCCTCAAGCGCAACGAGCTCTACCGGGCGTTCGCGCCCTACCAGCGCCGCGACGCGGCGCGGTTCACTCAGGACATCGCATCCATCGCCTCGTTTACCGACGGCGTGCTCGATCACTGGCGACGACGGCCTCGGCGGCCGTCGCCGCCCATTCAGGAGGTGTCCCATGAGCCGTAGCTATGACGACGTATTCCATCGACCGAACGGGGGTTGGACGCAGCGGGTCGGCGAGCCGCCCGCTGGGCCGCCCCCCGATGAACCGGCGCGGTCCACCGATGACGGTCTGTACCGCCCCTACGGCATCACGCCGACGGACGATCTGGAAACCTGCGACATCGCTTGGTGGCTGGGCAACGACACGCCCCAAGGCCAAGAGGTTCAGTACCGGTTCATCGTCCGCATCGGCTATGTTGGCGACGCCCAGATCAATCTGATGCTCACTGACGCCATCATCAGCATTGAGGGGCGGAATCTGCGCGAGCTACGCAAGCGCCTGAGCCGCAGGAAGGTGACGTTCGTTCAGGCGTTCAACGCCAAACTCTGGCCGCAGCCGGGGGCCGGCGAGCCGGTCGTTGAGCGAATTGAGATCCTCTACCCGGGGGAACCACGGGGCGGAAACTAGCGAGTGTTCTGGCTGAGCGTCGTGCCCTCAGGTGCGACGCGATCGGTCCAATGTAGCTTTTGCGCTGCTTTGAAGCCAAGCCAGCCGACCCCGACAATTGCACCCGCCGACAGGGCATAGACGAGAGGGACGCCATTGTGCCGTTCAAAAATCGGCGGCGGGGACGGAATGACCAGCCGACGCCCAACTGCGCTCCGTGTCTTTGTGACAAACGACCCAATGTCTTGTTCAATACTACTCATACAGGTAGCACTATAGTCGAAGGGGCGGATTTTCGGTGTTAAGGTTTCGTTACAATTTTGATTGGATTCAACTCAAGGCGATCTCGAATTACTTGTACTACGGCAGCTGATAGGTTCGGCGATGCATTCATGAATGCTTCGAAGGCACGAACAGCAAGGTCATGCTGCCCGCGATCCATCAAGCCCTGCACGATCATATCGGTGGATGCGCGCTGCTTCTCGCGTTCCAAAAGCATATCGTTACGGCTCTCTCGAAGTGCGCCAAAATCACTATCAATCTCAGCCATGCGCGCGCGGAGCTGGTCCCGAATCCCGAGATAGTCGACGACTTTGTTCACGGTTTGAGTCACCTGCTCAACCGTTTCGAACGTCAATGGAAACGTGACCGTAGGCAGCTGAACGTCATTCATCGGATGCTGCCTTCATGAACTCGGCAAGCTCGGCTTGCTTCTTCAACGCTATCCCCTCAATGGCGTCGGCCATGCCGGCTAGCGCACCCAGGTCTTCCAAGTTGACCGGCGCCTTGAGAGCCCGATGCAGGCGCGGTGTGACTGCCGTGTCGAATTCCCGCTCGAGCTCATCGAACTCGGTCCTGAGGTCTTGGATTTGAGTGTCTATCGCCGTTCTGGCTTCGTGGGCCCACGCCACCACACGCTCGTGGTTTTCGTTGGCGTCGAGGGCGTAGGTGATCCCTCTTTTTGCATAGGTGAAGGCCCACATAGCTGCCATTGCGGCTCCTCCGGTAGCGCCATTACCTCCGCTCAAGCCTCGGGCACTAGCATATGCCGATTGCATTGCACGGACATCGTCTGGGGAGAATTTGAAGATGTCGCCTGACGATTTCACCACGAAATAGCCACCCCAAGGAGCGCAAACGCGATCTATGAAGGCCGAAATTTCGGGGGGTATTTCGCTGCTTTTTACTACGCCGGGCACTTGATTTACGGCTGTTCGTACAATCGCTGCATAGGTGATAATTCGGCCGATATATCTTTCGTGGAAAGCGAGATACTCCTCGCCGCGTCGATCCAAATACTGATTGGTATCAGCTTGTAGTTTTTCAGTGTCGCTGACTTTTCGGTCGGCCAGGACCTGAGCGCCTTTTCCGGCAGCAGCTCCCGTCACCAGTGCTCCAACGGCCCAAAGTATCAACGGTGGCAACATCGGGCAGCTCCCCTTTCGACGTTCTTCGAACGATATATCAGTCGGACCTGTTGGTCAGCGTTCGATTTCTTGATCACCCTGCGGCGACGGCGTCTCGGTTTTTGGTCCTGGCTCGTTGGGCATTCCGTACCGCTTCCAAAAGCTCTCATAGTAGTTGGACGGCTCGCCCGCGGCCGAGCGACCGAACCACGCCTCTTCCACGAGCTTGTGACGAATGTCGGTAGTCGCCTCGCCCACCAAGTTGGCCAGATTGTCGGTGAAGCTCGGCTTAGATTTGTTGTGATTTGGCATTATGGTCTCCACGGGTGATACCCCATGAAGCGATGGCGGCATCCCCGACGCCATTGGAAGTGATTGCCGGACAATCATCGGCAATGTCGGCCGCCGCCCTTGGCTGGCAACCTGTGCGGCATGAACCTGCTTCGCGAAATCCAACACCATCTCGGCCTGTCGCGCGGCGGTCCGCTTCGGCACGCCAGCGATTTCATCGCTGATCCAGACGCGCCGCTCGTCATGCTAAACGGCCAAGGCGACGCACTTCGCGTTCGCGACTTCTACGAAGGTGTCCAGATCCTCGGCGCGACGGGGTCCGGCAAAAGCAGCGGGTCTGGCATGGCCGCCGCGAGCGCCATGCTGCTTGGAGGCTGGGGCGGCATCGTCATGTGCGCCAAGCCGGACGAGGCAGAACGCTGGATCGGGTATGCGCAGCAATGCGGGCGTCTCAACGACGTAATCTTGATGCGGCCCGGCTCGGGCTGGAACCTGAACTTTCTCGACTATGAGTTCCACCGCCCAGACGGGCTCGGCGCGGACGTGCTGAACCTCGTGACGCTCATTATGGTGATCGTCGAGCGAATGCGGGTCGCGCTGGGCCAGCCCGCCCAGGATGCTGACGGGGCATTCTGGGTCGCGGCGGTGCGAGAGCTGCTCACTAACGTGATTGAGCCGCTGGTCGCGGCGACCGGACGATTGCGGCTCGATGAATTGATGCGCTTCATCACCTCCGCGCCGACCACACGCGAGCAAGCCTTCAGCGACGAGTGGAAGGCGCATTCCTACTGCTATTGGGTGCTCCAGCATTCCTACCTGAACCCCCAGGGCGTCCCGCTGCCGGAGCATTCGGTGCGGGCGGCGGCGGACTATTGGTTCTCGACCTACGCCGGCATGGACAACAAGACCCGGTCGAACATCATCGCTACCCTGACGGCGGCGATCAGCCCGTTCCTGCGCGGCGTGCTGCACGACACGTTCTGCACCAACACCACCCTGATCCCGGAGATGACGCACGAAGGCGCGATCATCATCGTGGACTATCCGATCAAGACGATGGGACCGGTCGGCGTGGTCGCCGCTGGCATCGTCAAATATCTCTGGCAGCGGGCGACGGAACGGCGCGCCTTCGGCCCCGACACCCGTCCGACGTTCCTGTTCGCCGACGAATGCCAGTTCTTCATGTCCACCTATGACGGGGAGTTCCAGAGCACGGCGCGCAGCTCGCGGGCGGCGACGGTCTATCTCACCCAAAACCTGCCGACCTATTACGCGCTCCTGCCGGGGCGCGATCCGAAGTCCTCGGCCGACAGCCTGCTCGGCAATTTCCAGACCAAGATCTTCCACGCCAATACTGATCCGACGACCAACCGCTACGCCTCGGACCTGATCGGCAAGAGCTTGCAGAGGCGCGCCAGTGGGAGCTGGTCGACCAACGATGGCTGGTCGCACAGCACCAATGAAGGGCGGGGAACGAGCTACCAGACGGGCCAAAATCGCGGGACAAGCTGGGGCAGCAGCTCCAACGGAAGCGCCAGCTACAGCGACGAGGGCAAGGCCTCTTACTCGTTCGGCGGCGGAAGCAACCGAGGCGGCCAGAAAGGTACGAGCAAATCGTCCACGCGAAGCCGCAACAGCGGCTCCAGCGAAAGCGTCAGCGGGGGCATGACCCAAGGCGGCGGCTGGTCGGACCAGATGGACGACACGGTGCCGCCCGCCGCCTTCGCGTCCAAGCTCCGCAAGGGCGGGCAATCGGATGACTTCATGGTCGATGCTGTGGTGGTCCAAGGCGGTCGCCGCTTCACCTGGTCGAACGCTCATTGGCTGGCCTGCACCTTCCGACAATAGGAGAGACGACGATGGGATTTCTTCTGAGCCGAAAACTGGTCACGCCTTTGCTGCTCACCTTTGGCCTGCTGGCGATGATCGGCGGTGAGGTCGAGGGTGGCGCATGGATCGATGCACTCGGTCTCGCCTATTGGGTCGTCGCGGGATGGGTAAAGGGAATCCGCCGCCGCTTCGCCAAAGCGCGACCTCCGGTCCAGGACACGGCGAAGGTGACGGCCAGGTCGCCCCGCGCCCGGCGCTCGGACGGCGCGGGCGGTGCGTTCGCGCGCCTCGATCCGGCATGGCAGAGCTGGCTACAGGGCGAGGCCCAGCCACCGCACGGTGACCACCGGTAGGCTTGGCGTTAGGCGGCGATTTTGTATCGACGCATGAACAGGCGCGGTGGCTGGAAATCGAGTTTGCCGGTTCGGTAGCTGCGGGAGTTGCCACGCTGAAACAGCCGCATGGCGCAGGTGATGAGGTGCGCGACGCTTTCAAAGGACGGCGCTGAAACGCCGTCCCAATCGGACTGAGGGGCGCGCAACAGGTTGGCGACGGCCGGGGAGTTCATCGGTTCCACCAGCAGGAACGCCGTCACCTCGCCGGTAAGGCGGGTCGCCGTCGTCGGGTAGCCGGGCAGGGCCCCGAAGTGGCCGGCCGGAATCTCGAACGGCCCGCCTTCCTGCCAGAACAGCATCTGGCTGAGGTACTGGTCCCAGACGTAGTGGCTTTGCGCGACGCCACGCCGCTCGTCGGGATTGCGGACGAAGAACAGCCAGCCCCTGGAAGGCTCGTTGCTCACCTCGTGGACGAGGCTGGCGATCATCGGTTTTCCCGCGACGACCCGGCTGGGCGGCAGCTCCAACGGGTCGATAGGCTTTGCGCTGTCGGGGAAGCGGTAGGCTTCGGCGTCGGCCGGGTCATAGCTGGCGAGCAGAAGCGCGTGGTCGCGTTCGCGATAGTCTTGCAGCCCTTGCAGCGCCGACAGTATGGCCCCGTGGGCGCGTGCGAGAGCGCTCGGAGCCGCTTGGTCGAGCGCCAGAGCGAGATGGCCGAAGAACTCCGGCAACGGGCGTTCCCAATCCTCGGCGCGGAGGAGCGCGGCGTTAGGAATAGGCGTGTTGCCCGGTGGGAGCACGCTCTTGTTGATGCGGGCGTTGAAATCCTCGGTGAGCATGGACCGGTGCCGTTCGGTGAGGTCCAGTTCGCCGCTCTTGAGGCGTGAGAGGCTGCTGCGTTGTTCGCTGACCTCATGGGTCGGAAACAAGGTGCGGCTGATCGTGTCGTCGGTGACGCCGTCGCCGCAGAGGGCTTTCATACCCTCCAGTTTGAGCAACAGATCGTAGACCGCCATCGTGCCCTCCCAGGAGAATGTTGCATTGCCAAGATTGAATGGCAAAGCTGCAAAGGCAACCTTGGGTGAGGACATGACACGCGGCGCAGCCTTGCTCTTCGGGAATACAAAGTATCGAATCCAATCGGTCTTCGGGCCGCTCAGAACGCCCGCGAACGATGTCGAGACACTTGGCGACGAGTTCAAGGCGTTGGGGTTCGAGACCTACGTCGTCCACGACGCCGACCGTGCCGTTATGGGCACGGCGCTCGCCCAGTTTCGCGAGGTGATCGCTAAACTGCCCAAGCGTGCCAGCGTCTATGTCCATTTCGCCGGGCATGGGATGCAGCGCGGCGGCGAGAACTATCTCGTGCCGGTGGACGCCTCGGGCGTCAGCGAAGCGGACGTATTGTTCTCGTGCATCCGGTTGTCGGAGGTGATGGATGCACTGTGTTGGCGTGACGACCAGCAAAAGCTGATCGTGCTGGATGCCTGCCGATCCCATCACGTCCCGAGCACTACGCGGGGCGAGGTGGCGGGCCTGGCCGGGGAATCGCCCGATCGCTACGAGCGGGTCAATGAGACGTTTGTCTTCTACGCGACCCCCGCCGGACGCATGGCGGCAGACGGGGCGCAGTATGGCAATAGCCCTTTCTGCCTCGGCATCCGCGAGGCCCTGAAAACACCTGGCTTGCCTATTGCGGTGCTCGCCGCACACGCCACCGATTTCGTCTACCGGATGACGGATAAAGTCCAGCGTCCGTGGGGCACCGGCAATCTCTGCCACCTGTGGCCCTTCGTGCCGGACACCGACGAGCTGGCAACGCTGGTGAACTCGCCAGTGCTCGCCCCCAATGGCAATGGCGGTGCCAATGCCATCCTCGATCCGGCGGATCGCTATGTCGCCGAGCGCGGCCACCTCGTCCACAAGCTGAAAGCCAAGGATACGACCGGCCGCTGGGCCTATTACTTCGTCCTCGTTGAACCCGAGAAAGAAGCGGCTTTTCTGGCGTCAATAAACGGAGACGGGATCATCGACATTGAGACCTACGGCTCTGTCGTCGCGTCGTCCTATGGCGAGACGCCCAGCGAGGAAGTGCGGGCTTACCTCAAGGAAAGATATGGATTTGCTGCGTAGATCGACGCCTAACGCGCTGGAGCTGAGCGACGGGCGGGAACTACCGGAGTGGTGGGAGAGTCGAGGTTGCGACAGCCGATCTCCAGTGGGCTTTCGTAGCCAAGGAGCGGTATCTTTCCATCAAACCGGAAGGCGAGAAAGGCGAAGGGATCAATGGCCCGATGCAGCGCCGTCAAATCTTCGCGGTTAAGTCTGATCGGGTCTCGGCCCGCGCAGGTGAGCTGGGGCCCCCGCGTACTGTTTCCGTGATTATCGCTGATGGTCGCAATGCCAAGCAGCGAAAGCAAATTTCCAGCCCCCGCCGGACTTACGCTTGAATATAGTGTGTCATTCATTATTCCCTCCATTTTCCAATTGAAGTATATCATCATTTTATTACAGTATTATTAAGGTTTACATGTTGCGCCTTACTGTTGTTACGTCGTTCTTGTGTCGATAATTTGACTCGCGGAAACCCGTGGGTGCTAAATCAGCTCTTACTTCCGGGGGGATGGAATGCGGGATGGTCTAGCGAATGGGGCGGTTAAGCCGCGCCGACGAATTGCGCCACTTGCGCATGAAGTTATGTCCATCGCTCTGCTCGTCTGGGTGGTTCTAACGATGCCCGGAGCTCTGCTCGACACGATATCGCATGTGCTTGACTGGAACCGGGTGCTTCTTACGCCAACCGATCATTTCAGCGAGCAGGTCCAGGGCGGTGCGCGGTCCATTCCGTTCCTCTCGAACTTACCCGTATGGAACATTAGCCTAGTCTACATCGTCCTGCTTATTGCCGGGGTGGCGTGGCATTATTTTTCTAATATCTCAGCCGTCGCGAAGCGTGAGATCGCCATTGCCACGCACGGTAACCTTGGTGAAATCAGTCCCGACCACATACCTCTCACCGCCGCCGAAATCACCGGCGTCCTTGGTGGATTCTTTTCGTTCGGCGTTGGTTCTTCCATGCTAGCCGCAGCAACTGCGGGTGCCGTGCTGGGGCCTCCGGGAATTGCGCTCGGAGCTGCGATAGGCGGCATTGCCTCAATGTTCTTCGCAGGTCGGAGTTCTGAACGGAGAGAAGAAGAGGCCCGAAAACGGGCGGCGGAACAGACTCTAGAACAAGAACGTCGACGCCTAGCTCTTGCAGCCGAGAACATCTCCAAATTCAAAGCATATGAGACGCGAAAGCTATTTTTTGCCGCTACAGCGGTTGCGGTTATCGTAGTTGGACAGATAATGTGGAGTAATCATGATGGGATATTGGACCTTTCTGCGCTAATATTATTCGACATTAACGAATCATTAAGACAATTAGGCCTATACTGAACGTAGTAAATCTCAGCTTATGAGTAAACTATAACGGCCCATCCCACAGTTGCAGACGGTCAACGGAACCTTCCCGTTGACCCGAATGGTACCATTCGGGCGGATTTGCTGGGGCAGATCGCCGAGGCGCAGGCCGCTTTGGAATCCGACATTGAGTTGCTGCGCCATGCAGCGGCGATGAGTGGGGATGGGGCCGCCCTCGCGATGGCTCAGGGACAGATGTCCCGCCTGGCTGGATTGCAGCATCGCATCGAACACGCGCACGGCGGCGGGCTTGCCGCTATCCGGGCGGAAGTGATGGCGTCGGTCGCCGCGTCGCAGACGCTGGCGCAACAGGTGCGGGGCACTATCGCCTATGCCCATGCCGCCGAAGTGGCGCTGCACGCTGCGAGTGCGGCCGCGCGCCGGGAAGTGACCTCGTTCGCTCACGACTTCTACGAACGGAAGATCTTCGACCCCTATCTCCGCTTCGCCTCGCCAGAAGAAGAAGCGGCCTATCGCCAGCGCGAGGAAGAGCGCCAGAGGGCGATCAAGGACGCAATGGCGACCGGCACACCCGAGGGCAACCTACGCGCCCTGGAGCTGGCCCAAGATCAGTTGCGCGACGCTGGTGCACACGGCGCAACCAACAGCCCCGAGTTTCAAGGGTGGGTGGACCGGCTTGGGACCCAGAACGCATCTCTGAATTCCGCGCTCGGGAATCCGCCCGACCATCCGCAGTCGACACCGGTTGTTGCCAGTGCCGATCCGTTGGAGGACATCGCCGCCAGCGCCCAAGTTGATGCGGGTGCTTTTGCCGCCTTTCGCGCGGCCGGCATCGTGATGGCGGACCAATCGCAGCAGGGCCACGGACTGACCGCTGCTCCTTTGACCCCATCGGCCGTAGGACGCGCCTAGCTACATCAAGCCGTAGGCACGGCAGTCCGCGACGGACTGCCGGAAATACTCGGGACTACGGACCATCAGAGGCAGTTCCCGATCAAGCGTCGAACCGATGTCCCGGTTCATCTGGTCGTTCGAGTAGCCCAACGCAGTTCCCAGAAGCACGGCCGTATCGAACGCGTGTTTCGCCTGCGTATCGTAGCGCGCGGCTCCGCTGGCGTCTCCAGCACCGCGCCGATCTTCCTTCGCCTTCCCGTTGGCGACGAAGCATTTGAGGGCGACATCATATGCCGCTCGGTTTCCGGCGGCCTGCGACTGCGCAGTGGCAGAACCCGCTAGCATGGCGACGGCAGACGCCAGCACGACCCCGGCCCATCGACGGTCTTTGATGTGATGCGCTTGGGCCACGAACTTCCCCACCGTTCACCGTGAACGACAGGGAAAAGGTAACATTGTGAGGGATTTGGTTGCGTAGAGCGCATTGATTTGAAACGACTAACGCCACGATGCGACCTTGCACGACAGTGGATAACAAAACCTCGCCGATCCCCGAAAATCACAACGTTGGCGCGGGTTTTCCAGGCATCCGGCCTTGCAACACTATCCCTCATTCTGTTGCAGTCGTTTCGACGGAGGTCGGGCGATGAATCGCCCGGACACAGCGAGCCTTTTCAACGCCAGCGGCCAGCGCAAGTATCTCTGCGGTAGCGAAGGGCGACGCTTCCTCATTGCCGCCGAACGGATGGACGACGAGAGCCGGACCTTCTGCCGGCTGCTCGCGTTCACTGGCTGCCGGATCAGCGAAGGGCTGGCGTTGACGCCCGAGCGGATTGACACAGAAGCGGGCCGCGTCGTGATCCGCACCTTGAAGCGACGCAAGCTGAGCTTCCGCGCCGTGCCGGTGCCGCCAGACCTGCTGTCCGATCTGCGTCGCCTCGCGCCGGGTCGCCGTCCCGACGAACCGCTCTGGGCCTGGTGTCGCCAGACGGCATGGCGGCGAGTGCGCTGGGCGATGACGGAAGCCGGAATCATCGGAGCGCAAGCCATGCCCAAAGGGCTGCGCCACGCCTTCGGAATTGCCAATGCCGAACAGGCCGTTCCGATCAGCCTAACCGCCCGCTGGATGGGCCATGCCCGGCTCGACACCACGGCGATCTATCAGGATGCCGTGGGCCGCGAGGAACGCGCCTTCGCCCAAAAGCTCTGGCGGCGGCAATCGTCCGCAATCGCTTGATGCGGCCCGGACGGTGACGTTCTGCCCACGGCATGAAGCCGTGGAGGACGGATCATGGAATGGTTCAACAGGCTCCCCCTGGGAGAGATTCAGTTGGAACTGCAAAAGCGGGTCGCGGAGCGGTCCGGCTGGGAAGGTGGCTTGCTGGGTGCTGGCCTGGGCGCGATCTCGGTGGTCACGGCCATGAAGGCCGCGAACCGCGAGGTCACGCCGACGATGGTGCTGACCGGTGCCGTCGTCGGCATCGCGCTGGGCGCGGCCGATAAGAAGCTGCTTCAGGGCGACGGCGGGGCTGGGTCGTAGGGAGGGTGTCCACAACCCCGCGCTGGGTGCGCGCTGGGATTCGGAGTGTGGACGAGTCCACCGAAAGCGCCTTGCTCATCCATGCTGGCCTCCGCTTCCAGCAGGAATGTTGAATCAAAACCCACGTCCCTCGGGAATCCCCGGAGATTCAATCAGGTCGCAAAGTGCTCTAACCGCATGGACCGAGACAGCGGGTGAAGCAATGCTACTACTGCTTGCAGGCAGTGCTGGAAAGGAACACTCCGGAACTCTGTATGATCGCAATAGCTAGCGGTCAGAACGGAGCTTAGTCCAGATTAAACGTCGAATGAAACCGTAAATCAACACAAGCCCAAATGGTATTAACCGCGGAAGACCTTTGGAATAGGTATGATCTTGATAATATATTGCCGCGAATCCACCAAAAATGATCAATACGATCACGAAATCCATAGCAAAGAGAGCTCTTTTGGTCACTGAAAACCCTTTTAGGAACGGGAGCGCGGCAGTTTGTCGCATGGAAGGAGTTCGTCGAGACTGCGATGTTGCAGCTTAAGCGGGAGGACGATGAACGATGGACTGGTCATTCGAAGTCGGCAGCGGGGAGGATCTCGCGAAGACAATTCAGGATGGTTTGAATGACCAAGCCATCGGGAGCGAAGGCTCTCAGGATCTAAAACTCGAACTTGCTTCCTTGTTCAAGGATAAGGGAGAGGACGGAGCGCTGTCTGTTTACGATTTCGACCAATATGGCAGCGGCGGTGAATACACTGATCCCAACGGCCCTCCGGGAGATCCCGAAAATCCCCCTGAGCCCCCGCCACCACCCCCCTCGGTTTGGTCCGATGAACCTACGGGGCCGCTCTTCGACTACTCTACCCTGTTTACCCTCGATGAACTCGTCGCCTGGATGGAATGGCTGGACAGCGGGCCGTCCAGCGGAGGTGACGGTGACGACGGCTATGACAGCCTTGAGGAGTATATGCATGGCGCTTGGAACTTCGACATAGACCCAGAACTGATTGACTTTGGGGCGGCCGGAACCGGTTTTAACTACAATAATGCTTATCAGAACGCAGGCCAGTTTGGGGCCGTCTCAGTCTTCGGTACTCAAGGTCCCGGCGGATTGATTCCCATGTTCCGGGAGTGGAGTGAAGCTATCCCGAACACTTGGCTTGAGAATGGTGAAACTATTAATGGCTTCACTGTAGCATATCATCGTGAGTTCCTCGGCTTTCAGACTTCACGCACTTGGCAAGTTGCTTCCCTGAACGAATTGGACGGTGGTATCCAGGATTGGTGGGCGCGGGGTGATCTTGGGCTTGACGCTCTCGACCTCGCTGCAGCCTATAACACATTATGGGAGGCAATGCAGGCCGCGCCCAACACTACTGCGATCGGAACTCCCTATGAGACAATGGCAGGGGATCTTGCAGCTCCAGTAGTCCTCAATGGCGTCTTCATTGGTACTGTTGTGGTGACCGATGAGGGGTATGGGCTATACGATAGGAACAACAACCTCCTCAGCCGCGAGACCTTCCTTCCTCACCAGTGGGGCCTTGACGCCGCTATCCTCAACGAGTCCTTAGCCCATCAAGAACGCGTCACTGGCATTCCGTTCGCCAATGGTCTGGTGCAGTTTGCGACGCTTGGACTTTCTGCTGGACTGAGCTTCCTTCAAGGACTTGGATTTGGATGGGCCAGCGGAGTTCTTGGTGGGCAAAACGCGCATAACGCCACTGCAGGAGCTCGGCTTATGGAAGCTGCCTATGAGCTTCGCATCTGGCAGCTGAGGCGCGGTTCTTGATCCGCCGCCCCTACGCCATAGCCGTTAGTCTGTTCTTGGCGCTGGGAAGCGCCAGCGCCTGTGCGAGCCAAGAGTCACCCGAGCAGTTTAGCTTGGGGCGTACTGACTCTGCTCTCATGTTTTCAGGTTTGATCACTCCGGCGACGGCTGACGCCATACAGCGCGAGCTTCGCGACGGCGATGTCCTGTTCATCAAGAGCCCAGGCGGACACAGGCAGTCCACCGCAGTCTTGGGACAGGATATCACCTCCCGCCAAGTGTCCGTGAAGGTCAATTCCGACTGTTTCTCGGCGTGCGCGCTCTATCTCGCGCTTCCTGCGCATGAAACCGTAGTCCCCGAAGGTGCGACCCTCCTATTTCACAACGATACGTCAATGTGGATGGAGTTGGCGACCGCTAGGCCTGGGTTGCTGAATCCGGAGGAACTTCAGGCCATCCAAGCTGGCGATTCCGTTTTGAAGGCGCTGCTAGAAACCCGGAACATCGATCCGGCGATACTAGCTTGCATTACTTCGGCCCTGAAGCCGGATTATGCTGGGGCCCGAAGAGCGGGGCCTATAGAGGCTGCTGCGCACAGAGAAGACGACCAAGCGGTCATCGTCCCCACTCGGTATGATTTTGCATGGCTTTCGCCAGCTGTGCTGGCGCACTTCGGTGCGACGAATGTGAGAGTGGAATGGGTTGTGTCAGCGCAGGCACGAACCAGCTATGAGGCGACCTTCGGCAAGAGTATCGCGTGGGTCGACACACCTGCACAGTGTGATGCCGCGTAGTCCTCGCCTACTCACAGTTCCCCCGCTCGAGGTCATTGCATCAACGTCGCGCTTGCTCGCTTTGCGCGACCGCATCGAAGCTGTGTCAAGCTGCGGTGGGGCGTTCGTCTCGACATTTGGCCTTGAGTTGAAAGCGGCGACCGTTCTTGCGCGTGACGGCGACTCGGACCGAAGACTCATCCTCGGCCGTTTTATCTCCAGACCGGCGGCAGAACCGATTCTGTTGCATGTGTGGCGGGAGATTATGACCACAACGGCCAGTCCGGAAGATCTTAAGAAAATAGGCTCTGGACTCGCCGGTCGCTCTGTCGAGTTGGCGCGCGGGCGCATGCGGACGTATCCATCAACGGCGACTGGTCAGTTCACGGTTTACGCCGACGCCTCCCAACGTGAACGACTGATGGAATACCTCGCCGAGAACAGCGCAACCAACTCAGACCCGGTAGCGAAAGCTCTAGTTGCTTACGCTCTCGTCATTCTTTGCCATCCGCTCACCGATGGTAACGGGCGCCTAGCTCGAGCTTTTGTCACCGGTTCGCTAGCGCGGGAGGGGCTGCTGACCACTCCCTGCCTTCCTCTTGGGCCCGCCTTCTACCTGCATGCGCGGATAGTCGCAGACTCGATGGCGCACATTTCGGAAACAGGTGCTTGGGCTGACGCGGTAGACCAACTGGCGGTGATATTGGAGACCGCGTGTGATCTGGCGGCAGCGGTCGCGATACTGACCTAACTAATCTTCAAGAATTGGCTCATAGGCCTAGCCTCACCCCGGACAAGATCGCCAGCGGCGACCGGGGCGCATCTGCGGGAGACGCAGGCAAGTGGGCCGTATTGACGCTCGATCCATCTGGTTCCGTTCCCCTGTTTGGCCGTTCACCGATTCTAGAACCCGAACTGTCCATCGTGCTCCCTGCGCTGAACGCACATCGAGATGGGCCGGTCGTGATAGCGACCGGCCCATTCCCTCAGCGGCTCCACAGGAGCTGGTGGCGACCGTCCTGGCCTTCGATCATCCGGCAGAAGATCGCGCCGGGGAAGCTGGGGTCGTCCAGTTTGACGGACAGGTAGGGGCGTTCGCCTCGGCTGGTCTTGAGCCAGGCCGCGCCGATCTCGACGCCGCCTGCATAGACCCGGTAGTCGGGTGCCAGGTCGCTGACCTTGCTGTTGGGCTGAAGGGTCGCCTTGGCCTTGAGAGCCAGGGTGGTGATTGCGCCGGTGAAGTTTGCGCCGTCGCGAGTGAAGGTTCCGATGTTTGCCATGATGGCCTCCTTTGCGTTTGAAGCCGCACCGCGCGGCCTCGATGCGCACCGATGGGAGCCGCTGGGCGGTGGCCTCAAGCCGAAGGCGGTACGGGCATTTTGAAGCGCAGCGTTCGCGAGGAAGGGCCTAAAGGCCCAAGGGGAAAATGCTCGTTGAAGCCGCCGACCAAGGCTCCAGGTTGCGCAGTTGGAGAGGCCGGAGGTGCGGCGACGCACAGGAGGGTATCTGGCCGTCTCGGTTGAACGAGATGGTGATTTTTTGGCGGACGATCTTCGCGGGTGTTGAAGGTCCACACTGCCCTCAGCCCGCCCGAGATGCGCGTCAGAGATCGGAGAATGGCATAGTCGGCGTTTCTCAAGGCGCTCGTTTCGTGCCTGCAACATCGCCCGCCAGAGGCGGCTGCGGCCTGTGCGAAACGCCTGCGCCCTATGCTGGAGGCTCCTCATCCCGCGCATCCCGTGCGGGGCCAAAGGAGGACAGCATGAAACCAGCCAACATCGCCCTGATCGTTACCGCCATCGCTCAACTGATCGCGGCTTTCGCCGCAACCATCGGCGCGATCCGGTGCGGGCCTTAATGGCCCAGGATCGTCTGCATCCGGGTTTGCAGGGCCGTCGCCAAAGCGGCGCGCCCTTCGGCGTTGTTCAGGTAGCGGATGTATCGCAGATGCCGAAGATCGAACGGGATGTCCTGCTCGTTCTGGGTGATCAGGATCACTTCACGCCCAAGGGTATGGGCGATGCCCGCCTCGTAGAAGACGTTCGGGTTCCGGCCGGTACAGTCGCAAACCACGATGCGCGAGCGGTCGATCAGGGCGACCACGTCCTGAATGATCGCGGCGTTTTCCCAGATGTCATCGGCGCGCCGGCATCGCAGACCCGCGTCGGCGGAGGCCTGCTGAATGCTGGCGTAAACATCGGTAAAACCAGCATCGAAGGGCATCATGGCGGAGGCCAGGGCGGGTTCGATATTCTCGTGCTCAGCGATCTGAAAGACCGTCGGGCGTTGACGGCGCGGTCGGACGTTTCCGAGCAAAAAGCGGTAGAGGTCCACATCCTTCACTGCCCAGTGATTACGCGAGAATTCGAAATCATACGGCATGTGGAGAGCCGCGCGGTTTGCATGGATCATGCTGTTTTCGAGCGGAGGGACTTGGGCGTCGAAGGTGTATTCGATGGACAAATCGGTGCCGACCCGCCGTGCCCGGTTGATTTGGCCGACATAGGCAACCTCGTTGCCGGTGCCCTCTTGCAGGAACAGGCAAGGCAGAGCCGTTAGGCTCTCCAGGACCGGACTGCCGTCCACGCGAAACTGATCGATGATATGTTGGTCGGTGTATTCGAACATGCGCGCTGTGGGCACGGACGTGACACCGTTGTTTTCCCACTCCACGGAAAACATGATGAGGTTGAACATTTAGGTCAGCGCAAAAACGGAAGTGTGCCCCACCGTTTCACGGCTCGGGCGGATGACGATCTCCACGTCCTGCTCCAGAGCATTGAGGAAGCTCATCAGCTTTTCGACCGAGAAATGATCGAGCCGATAGTTGGCAAGAGCTGACACTTTGGATTGCGGGATGCGCAGGATGGTCGCTGTATCCGTCTGTTTGAGGCGGCGTTCTTTCAGCAGCGCGTTCACAGCCATCGCCAGCCGCGTCTTGGTTTGACGGTCGGTGGCGTCTGGTAGACCCAGATCGGCGAAGACGTTGCCGGTGCCTTCGGTGATGTCATTTGCCACGTTTGCCTGCCTTGCCCTTCGTGGGCTGTTGGTAGTTGCTCTCGTAATGTTCGCGGGCGCGTTTCAGGCGCTCGCTCACCAGGTCGATATCCGTCTGCGCCGTTCGGATCCCCGATGGCGACTTCTTCTGAAAGACGTGGAGCACATAGACCACGCCCTCGAAGCGGACGGTGTAGATGCCGCGATAGGCATTGCCCTCGAAGCTCTCCACGATTTCAAACACACCCGCGCCTTCGCCTTTCCAAGGCTTGGCCTGCGGGTGTTTGCCTCCTAGTTGCGCCAAGCCCAGCGCATAGCCCAGATCGCTCACCACTTCCTGCGGCAGTGCCAGCAGGTCGGATTTGGAAGACCCGATCCAATGGACGGGCTTCTCGTTGGCAGGCGGAAGATGAACCATACGACCTCATTTATACCCAATTTGGTATAATCTAGCAAGTGAATAACTGGAAGGTCGCTCCAATCCCCTGCAACAGCCGGGGCGCTCTGTCGGCGCTAGGCAGGCTGGGCGGCAAGCGCGCCGCACTGCGATGGAGCGGGTTTATGCAAGAGCGAATGACCTACCGCGTCAATGAAGTGCTGGCGATGACGGGCCTGAGCCGGTCCACGCTTTACCGGCTGGTCGCGCAGGGCGAACTGCCGCTGGTGAAGGTGTGTGGTCGGACGTTGATCGCGCGCGATGATCTGGAAGCGATGGTGCAACGGATGCGGCGGGTGCCAGTGCTGGCTTCGGCGGCGCGGCGACCTTCTGGCAGAACTCGGCCCATGCCTGCATGAGCTTCTGGCGCTTGGCGAAGGCGTCGGAGCGCCGATAGGCGCGTTCGACGGCATTGCCGATGGTGTGGGCCAGGGCGGCTTCGATCAGTTCGCGCGGGAAGTCGGTGAAGTCACCCGCCCAATCTCGGAACGTCGAGCGGAAGCCGTGGACGGTGCAATCCTCCACGTCCATGCGGCGCAGCAACATGAGCATGGACATCTGCGAGAGCGGGCGACGACCATCCTGACTTGGAAAGACCCACCCGTCCTTCGCCGTGCCCAGCAGCGGGCGCACTTCCGCCAGCACCGCAAGGGCCGCTGCGGTGAGCGGAACGCGATGCTCCACGCGGGCCTTCATGCGCTCGGCGGGAACGACCCAAACGCCCGCCGTGAGGTCGATTTCCGACCATCGCGCCCGCAGGCTCTCGCCAGTCCGGGCGGCGGTAAGGATCGTAAACTCCAGGGCGCGGGCGGCGACAGCGGGTCGATCCCGCAACGCTGCCATGAAGGCTGAAAGCTGCTCCACCGGCATCGCGGCATGGTGGCCCCGGACGAGGCGCTTATTCTTGGGCAACAGCACATCGAGATGGCCACGCCAGCGCGCGGGGTTGTCGCCCTGACGCAGGCCTTTTGCCTTGGCGGCGTCGAGCACACGTTCGATTCGCCCTCGCAAACGCGAGCCAGTGACGGGGGTGCGTCGCCACACGGGACGCAGCACGTCGAGCACGTCGTCGGTCGTGATCTCATCGACCGGAAGCGACTGCAACGCCTTCGCCGTCACGGTAAGCGAGGTGCGCCATTGCGCATGATGTTTCGGATTGGTCAGCGAAAGTTCCAGCGCGGCGAGCACGTCATCCGCGACCTCGCGGAAGGTGACGACCCGATGCACTGTCTGGCGGGCGGTGATGGGATTGACGCCCGACGCCACCATGCGACGCGCATCAAGCGCTGCGTCTCTCGCGGCGGCGAGGGAGACAAGCTGGGCGCTGCCAAAGCCCATTTCCCGACGCTTGCCTCGCCATTGAAAAACGAACACCCATCGTTTGGCGAGGCTGGGATCGACATGAAGATAGAGGCCGCCGCCGTCGGCGTGACGGCCAGGTGTTTTGACAGTGGCGACGGTGCGGGCGGAGAGGCGGTTGGTCGGTCGAGACATCCGGTTTTCCTTTTGTCCGTCGAACCTTTTCCGTCCTAAATGCCGTCATCAAAGCGGCATGGGATTGGGAGAGACACGGGGACACAAGCTGAAGAAGAGAGCTGAAATTACTCAGCTACGACAACAGCTTGGAGGATAGCCTGCGATTGCCAGACATTGCAGAGGGACGGACTCTCTGTCCGCCACGCACTTCCTGGATAACCGCCGGGTCCTTTTCACCCAGGGAACAGCGCGGGCCTTTGCCGCGCCTGAGGGAGACGATCGGTCGCTGGACTGACAGCACTCTTGCCGATCACGTCCGCCCGTCAGCCCCGTTACCCGGGGATATCCCTGATTTGGCGTCGAATGCCGCGGCATTCGCCGAGGATCGGAGATTCGAAATCACATTCACCGATCTCGAAACGCGAGGATGTGCCGTCGTGCGCCCCGAAGGTCGCAGCGATGTCGAACCGGCCAAGATGCAGACGCCAGTCCCAGCGTTTGGACCAGATCTTCAGGTCGAACACCATGTAGAGCTCCATAAAGGGAGCCAGGCCAATCGTCAGGTCGAGACGAGGATCGGTCAGCCGCAGGGAGGCGTCGCGACCGGCGTCGGGCAGGACAGCCAGTTGCATCCGCGGGACATCCTGCCGGGCGAAGACAAGCCGACACTCCCCGGGTCCCACGGCTGTATTGGCTTGCATGTGCTCCAGTCCACGACAGGAGCCTCGCCCTGACAACGGGAACTCACCGGAAACAGCCTCGGCAAGCAGGCTCAGCCGCGTATCGATCGCCAGCGCCTCAATCCCCGGGTCGACGCCCGCGCGAAGAATCCCCGCATTGAGCTCAAGACCGTGGATCGAGGCGGGGACCGTAATGTCGCCCAACCGCCATGGCCGAGGTTGTAGACGGGGGGTAAAGTTCTCGCAGAACGGACTGTCACGGCACTCGTCAGGGCTTGGCGAACAACCGTCAGGGCCGCACCCCCGGGGTACGCTGAAACTCGGGCAGCGCAGGCCAAAACTGCCGGCGATCGGAACGCGACCATAGAGGCGGCAGCCCGCATAAGCCGCCAGGAACAATTCCGCGTCGCCGGCATGGAGTCGTGCGGGGAGGCCAGCGTCGACATAGGGTGATCGCCCGTCACGTGTCCTTGCTATTCCCGTAACCGCGACATCAACGTTCAAAGCCTCGGTATGCAGGGGCGGCTCATCTCGCGGCGTTATCGTGGTGCCGCTGCGAAACGTCTCCTGGCTCGACATCGCCAGCTCGAAGGGGAAGCGAAGACCATAGCCGTAACCGGCCCACCACTCGAACCCGACGTGCCACCGTCCGTTCCGGCCGAATGACACCCGGTAGTCATCGCCGAAATGCTGAAGCACGGTTCGACCCATGAGCAGGGTGCGATAGTTTTCGTCCAGGATCTCGCCGGTGCGACGCCGGGCATCGAGCCGGGGCATCGGCCGGGTTCCGTCCGAAACCGTGGTGCGATTTCCGGCTGAACCGGAGAGCGGATCAGAGGGGGTGTCGAAGGTCAGTCGTCCGCGACCCAGTTGTTCCGGGTCAAGGCGGGTCTGGATCCGGGCATCATAGGCCACGAGACGCGGAGAGGGCTGGATCAGATAGTTCCGCAGCTGCGAAGACAGGGGGGCTGGCGGGGGCGATGTGCGAGCGATGTCCGGATCAACGCTCACCACGAACTGCCCGAGTGCTCCCGGGCCTCGGGGACTTGTCGCTGCCGGGGCAATCACACGCGGGCCGTAGGGAAGGACACTCGTCTGGATGATCAGGCGAGGCGAACCGTTCAGCTCTGCCTCCAGCAGCGCCTCATCAGAAAGGGCCCGAGCCGCCCTGACTGACAAGCCGGGAAGCCACTCGGCTTCGGATGGGGCTTCGGCCAGCTCGGCGCGGATGCCGGCAATCTCCACCTGAAACTCGGATGCGACCTCGATGTCCGGAAGGGCCACAATGTCGCCCTCCGGCCCATCGGGGCGGAACAATCTGTCACGGCCGGTCGGAAGTCTGGCGTCAATCCAGGTCTCACGCGGAGCCAGCGAGAAGCACTCCCGGGCAAGGAACTGGCGCAACACAGGCCGCCGAACTCTCCCGGACGCATTTCGGCAGGTGCTCGCCGAGAAGGGAACTACCGCTTCCCGCACAACGACCAGCCGATCCTCGAGGGCGAAAATGGCCGTACTGAAGGTCGGTGTTCCGCCCAGCAGCGCTCGAGTGGCTTCGGGGCCGAGATCATCAAGCCCGGTTGACGCCGCCAGACTTGTGTCTCGAACAAGAGCAGAGAGATTGACCCGGACCTCACTGGACAGGGCGACGACAACGTCCTGACGCGCACGGGCTATGGCCCCGGCATCGATCTCCGCGAGATAGAATGGCGAGCGCCGGATCTCGTCGCGGACCGCCGCCATTCTCAGAGGCGGGAGCACGGCAGAGATCCGACCTTGCATGGGCCCATCAATGCGCTGGAGGTTTGGAGGCGGCGCAGCCTGAAGGTTGGAGGGGATGGAAGCAGGCGGCCGGGTCAACTGAACGCCAGGTGCCGCGCCTCTCGGTGTCGAGCCGACCTGCGCGCCAGAAGTTGTCGCCAGCGAAAGCAAGCCGAGCGCCGCCAGCCCGAACAATCCGCGCAACCGCATACCGTTTCTCAAGACAGGTTTGTAGCTCGGTACACTGTTCTGTAGCCGGTGATCGGAGGCAAGCAGAAAAGCGGACCGAGGGGCCTCGCCCGCCTAAGCTGACTGCGGGGGCTTTTCGGGGAGGTCAATCCAGGCCCACGTCGAAGGATGTCCCTCACGAAGCCGGCTCAATCTGCGGCCGGCATAGACAGGTTGGCGTTCGCCTGACAGCACCGCCACGCACTTCCTGGATAACCGCCGGGTCCCTGTTATCCGGAAGAAGCCCCGGCCTTTGCCGCGCGGACCGGAGACGATCGGTGGTTGAACCGCTGCAACCCCGTTGCGGCGGCGGACAGCAGAGGCCTCAGACGTCGGCTCGTTGGTCAGGCGAGGCGGGCTTGCCGGGCCGAGGCCCCGGACGGTTGCAATGGCGATATGATATAATATAACGGCACTTCTTTTCGGGAGGTGGTATGCGCAAGGTCGTTCTGATCGCGGCAATGGGTTCGGCTGCAAGCCTGGCGGGCGAGGTGGAAATCGCAAGGGCCCAGGTCGCGCTCGATGAGGTGGTCGTGACCGGCCAGCGCCAAGCCTATCGCGGCGTTTTCACCCTGCGCGAGACGCCCCAGTCGATCACCATTCTCGACAACGAGATTCTCGAGGACGCCGGTGTGACGCGCCTGTCGGACGCGCTCGACCTCTCGGCATCCATGGCGAGACAGAACAATTTCGGCGGCCTGTGGGACAATTACGCGGTGCGCGGCTTTGCCGGCGATGAGAATCTGCCGAGCGGCTATCTGGTCAACGGCTTCAATGCGGGGCGTGGCTTCGGCGGGCCGCGGGACATCTCGGCCATCGAGCGGATCGAGGTTCTCCGGGGCCCCAGCGCCGCTCTGCTGGGACGCGGCGAGCCTGGCGGCACGGTCAACCTCGTCACCAAGAAGCCAGAGTTCGAGTTCGAAGGGGGCCTGAACGCCTCCGTCGGCAGTTTTGACACCTACCGGGTGGACGGCGATGTGACGGGGCCGCTCAGCGACTGGTTCGCGGTCCGGATCAATGGCTTCCATGAGGAGGCCGGCAGTTTCCGGGACACGGTGGAATCCACCCGTTACGGCCTCATGCCCTCGGCCCTGTGGCGGATCACGGACAAGGCATCGCTCTCCTATGAACTGGAGCTTACGCGGCAGGAAATTCCGTTCGATCGCGGCGTCGTGGCTGTCAACAATGTGCTGGGCGTCATTCCCGTCGAGCGCTTCCTGGGTGAACCTGGCGACGGCCCTCTGCAGGCGGATGCGACCGGCCACCAGCTTCAGTTCGAGCAGGACTTCAACGCCGACTGGAGTCTCCTTCTGGGCCTCGGCTATCGCGAGACGGACCTCGAAGGCTTTTCCACCGAGGCCGAGCTGGCCGGATCCCGGCAGCGTCTGTTCACCGATGGCCAGACCCTGTCGCGCCAGCGCCGCTTCCGGGACTATGAGGCCACCCATACCGTGTTCCGCGGCGAGTTGAGCGGTCGCTTCACTACCGGCGCGCTTGAACACCGGATCCTGATCGGTGCCGACAGTGACACCTTCGAGAACTCCCAGTTCTTCCTGCGCTTCAGGCCAGGAGCCGCAGCGGGTCAGACTCCGCAAACCGGCAACCAGATCAATATCCTCAATCCGGTCTACGGTCGGTTCCCCCTGCCAACGCCCGGACCGCTCACCAATCGCCTGGATGAGCTGGGGGCCTGGGGTGTCTATGTCCAGGACCAGATCCGGCTCACGGACCGCCTCCAGGTCCGGCTTGGCGCGCGCTATGACGACTTCACAAATGAAAGCCTCAACCGCACCAGCGGCGCGCGCTCCAGCGTCTCTGACGCGAAGGTGAGTCCGCAGTTCGGCCTTGTGTTTGACGCAACGGATACCCTCACCCTCTACGCCTCCTATGGTCAGGGATTCCGCCAGAACAGCGGTGCGGATTTCGCAGGCCAGCCTTTCGCACCCGAGGACTCGGAATCGGCCGAAATCGGAGCCCGGTTCGAGATCGCCGGATTGCAGGCGACGCTGGCCGCCTTCTCCATGAACAAGACCAACATTCTCACCGCCGATCCGGTCAATGCGGGGTTCTCGATCGCCATCGGCGAAGCGGAAAGCCGGGGTGTCGAGTTTGACCTCGCGGGCGAACTGCCGGGCGAGGTCGAGGTCTGGCTGTCCTACGCCTATGTCGACGCCAGGGTGTCCAGGGACTCCCTGGACTTCAACTTCGCCCAGCCGGTTCGTGCGGGCGATCGTCTGATCAATGTGCCTGAACATACGCTCAGCCTTCTGGCGTCGAAGGACTTCCATGTCGGCGGGCGCGAACTCGAGCTGGGCGGCGGTCTGCTGCATGTCGGCGAGCGTCTCGGTGAGACAGCCACGAGCTTCGAACTGCCAGGCTATACGACGCTGCGGCTGTTCGGCAGCTATGAGATCACGGACACGCTCGAAGTCGCCGCCGAGATCAACAACCTCGCAGACGAGACATACTATACGAACTCCTTCTCGAGGCTCTGGGTGGCACCGGGCGCTCCCCGGAACGCGACCGTCACTGTGCGCTACACATTCTGAAGGACCCGGAAGAATGACGAACAAGGGCATTCACATCGAAGGCCTCGTTGTTGAGCGGGGCGGCCGGCGGATCCTCGACGGCCTCTCCTTCTCGGTGCCTCCGGGCAGTGTCTATGCGCTCCTCGGCGGCAATGGTGCCGGCAAGTCGACGGCCCTGTTCTCGATCCTCGGGCTTCTGAAGCCCGGTGCCGGCACGGTGCGCGTGGATGGCAAGGATCCGGTGCTCGAAGTGGACGCGGTCCGCTTTGCCACCGCCTATCTCGCCGAGAATGTCGCCCTCTATGAGCATCTCAGCGCGCACGAGAATGTGGCCGATTTTCTGGGGCTCGCTGGCCAGAAGCGCACGCGCGCTGACGTCGAGGAGGCCTTTGTCTCCGTGCGCCTCGACAAGGCCGCCTGGGACCAGCGACTCGGTGCCTTCTCCAAGGGCATGCGCCAGAAGACGGCCATCGCCCTGGCATTCTTGCGCGAGACTCCGGTGTTGCTGCTCGACGAGCCGACCTCCGGGCTCGATCCCGCCGCCAGTGCCGACTTCCATGCCCTGCTGGGGGATCTGAAGGCGCGGGACGTCGCCGTCCTCATGGTGACGCATGATTTGCTGGGCGCAGCCGACTGTGCCGACGCCATCGGTCTGATCGATCGGGGATGCCTGGCGCAGGAATGGCGCGAGGGTGCCGGCCACTATGATCTGCAGGTCCTGCACCGCGCCTTCTCGGGCCAGGCGGCCGCATGACACGCGCCTTTCTGATTGCGGGCGCAGAACTGCGGCTGCTGATGCGCTCGCGGCTCGCGGTCATCGGCCTGATCTCCCTGCTGCTTCTTTCGGCGACGGCCGCGGTCAGCTCAGCCAGCCATATGGGCGGAGAGCGCGCCACCCGGGCAGCCCATCAGATCGAGACAGACGCCCTGTTCGAGGCCCAGCCTGACCGGCACCCGCACCGGATGGTGCACTATGGCACCTATGTCTACCGACCCGTCAGCGCACTGGCGGCCTTTGACCCCGGGGTTGATCCCTTCACCGGCACGACGCTCTATCTTGAGGGGCACCGCCAGAACAGCGCGACATTCGGTGCCGTCAGGGAGAGCTCCAGCCTGATGCGTTTCGGCCAGCTGACGCCGGCTTTTGTGCTGCAGACACTGGTACCGCTCCTGCTGGTCTTCATCGGCTTCTCCATGGTCTCGCGGGAACGCGAGAACGGTGCACTCCGCCAGTTGAGAACCCACGGAGCCCGTGGGCATGAGATCATGCTGGGCAAGGGACTCGCCCTGTCCCTGGTGGCGTTCACGGCCCTGGTGCCGGCCCTGGTCGCCCTCGCCTGGATTGCATTTTCAGCGCCGACCGAGGCGGCCGCAGCCGTTGTGATCGGGGCCGGCTTCGCCCTCTATCTGCTCGTATGGGTGACGCTGATCATCGCCGTATCCGCGCTCATGGGCTCGAGCCGGGCCAGCCTGGTCACGATCGTCGCCGCCTGGGCCTTCATCGCCGTCATGGCACCGCGGGGGGCGGCGGAACTGGCGGCGCGAACCGTGCCCCTGCCGACGCGCGCCGAGACCGATCTCCGCCTTGCCGCCGAGCTTCGCCAGATGGGCGACAGCCACAATCCGGATGATCCGTTCTTCCGCGCCTTTCGCGAGCGCCTTCTGGCCGAACATGGCGTGGCGCGCGTCGAGGACCTGCCGTTCAACTATCGGGGTGCCTTGTCCACGGAGGGAGAGGCGCTCACCTCCGGGCTTTTTGACCGCTATTTCGAAGAGACCGCATCCGTCCAGCGGGCCCAGGCCGCGATCGTCAACCAGGCCGCTATCCTGAGTCCGGCCCTGGCTGCCCGGCGGCTGTCCATGGCCGGGACCGGGTCCGACCTTGAGACTCATCTTCGCTTTCTCCAGCAGTCGGAAGCCTACCGCTTCGATCTCATCCAGCGCCTCAACGTCATGCATCGCGACATGCTGACCTTCGATGACGACAGCGCGCGCTCCCGGAACGCTGACGCCGAACGCCGGACCCGCGTTTCGGCGGGGAACTGGGCCGCTGCACCCGATTTCGTCTTCATCCCGACCACAGCCGCGGAACGACGTGCCGCGATGATCCCGGCCCTTCTCATGCTCATGGCATGGCTGGCCTTCGGTCTGGTGTTGTGTGCGGTCGCCGCGCGGCGGCTGGAGCGCAGTGAACAATGAACGCCCTCGTCCGAGAAGCCGCCCTGCTCCTTCGATCCAGGACCGCGCTGGCTGCCTTCCTGTTGCTCACCCTGCTGGCCAGCGTCAGCGTGGCCATCGGCCTGCGCGAGGTGGCCGGCCAGGAGGCGGCCATCGAGCGCATGATTGCGCTTCAGGCCGAAGATTCCCGGGCCGTGAGGCAGCATGCCGGCGAGGATGCCGGATCGGCCGCCTACTATCGCTTTCATGCGACCTGGGACGCCCCGGTTCCACTTGCCTTTGCGGCCCTCAGACAGCGGGATGTCTCGCCCGTCATGCTGCGCGTGAGGGCGCTCGCCCTTGAGGGACAGATCTATGAGAGTGAGGCCGGCAATCCCGAGCTGGCGCTGCCGGGGCGTTTCGACTTCGCCTTTGTGCTGATCTATCTCGCGCCACTCGTTCTCATCGCCCTGCTGCATGATCTGTGGTCCTCAGAACGCGAGGCGGGTCGGCTCGCCAGCCTTCAGGCCATGCCGGGCGCAGCCTGGCGTGTATGGCGCGCGCGCGCCCTGGTGCGCAGCGCGCTCGTCGCCCTGGCCCTGCTCCTTCCATTCCTGTCCGGCGCGGTCCTGAGAGGGGTGAGCTGGCAGGACATGGCCCAGTTCAGCGGCCTCATCCTGGCCCTGGTGGTCTTCTGGACCGCCGTGGCCCTGATCGTGGCTGCCCGGGGCAGTCGCTCGGCGGCCAATGCGGCCACCCTCGCGGCATTGTGGTTTGTGGTCACGCTCATCGCCCCGTCCGGCGCCAACCTCGCCATCAATGCGGCGACACCGATCCCGCAAGGCGCGGCGCTGGTGCGTGAGAACCGCGAAACCGTTCATGATGCCTGGGATACGGATCGCAATGCGACCATGGCACGCTTCTACCGGACCCATCCCGAATGGGCGGACTCCACGCCGGTGGGCATCGCCTTCGACTGGAAGTGGTACTATGCCTTCCAGCAACTCGGTGACGAGCAGGTTGCGGCGATGTCGCGAGACTATCGCGCCGGCGTGGCGGAGAGGGAGAATCGCGCCGGCCTGGTCAGCTGGTTCCTGCCCCCGATCGCCATCCAGCGCGGTCTGCACCGTCTCGCAAATTCGGATGTTTCCGCACAACTGGCCTACCAAGATCGCATCCGGGCCTTCCATGAACGTCTGCGGCGCTTTCACTATCCCTATCTCTTCGACGGGCGACCGTTCGGGCACTCAGACTATGACAGCGTGCCCGGCTATGCCGATGGCCCTGACCGGCCCTGAGGTCGCCTGACAGCCGGTCCGGGACCTCGACCTCAACCCGAAGATCGACCCCGTGCCCCGCCCCGGAGACGTTTTTCCATCGGACATAGCCATGGCCTTTGCCGCGCCGACCGGAGACGATCTGTCGCTGGACTGACAGCACCGCCACGCACTTCCTCGATAACCGCCGGGTCCTTTTAGCCCGGGGAACAGCCCCGGCCTTTGCCGCGACGACTGGGGACGATCTGTCGTCGGACTGCGCTCACCAGCCGATGGCATCGGCCTCGTTCGCGATGCAGACCGCGCCGGGTGCTTTTCTCGATCTACACCGAGGGCTTGCGATCGACCGCTATGCGCCAGCGGCAGACGCGTGCTTCCACCCAAAGACCTGCCTCAGCCCAAAGGCGATAGACGCTCACTCCAGACATCCAAATCCGGCTCTCGCCCGATCAAGGCCAAACCCGAAGCGATCGACTCAAACTCGCCACCCGTTTCGATCCGTTCGCTGCCAAATCGTCGATGGAAGACGTCCCTCACGGCGGGGACAAACGAAGTGCCGCCGGTCAGGAAAATCCGATCGATCTGGTCGATCGCCAACCCCGAACGCTCCATCGCTTCATCGACAGCCTTCTCGATAGCCGCGAGGTCCGGCGCGATCCAGGTTTCGAACTGTGAGCGACTGACAGGTTTCTCGATGCAGATGGACCCGGCGACGAAGGAGAAGGTGGCCTCGTCGCGGCTCGAAAGGTCCATCTTCAGCGCAGATACTGCGCGGTAGAGCGCATAGCCGTGATTGTCGTCGAGGATCTCGATCATCCGCTCCAGCTTTTCGGGTTCCAGGGCAGTGCGGGCCAGCGCGCGGATATCGCGCATATCCTTGGACGCCCTCAGCAGCGCCAGCTGATCCCAGCGCGCGAACGCCGCGTAATAACGCTGCGGGATTGGCAGTGTTTTGCCGAACGACCGGTACGCCCCACCTTTCCCCAGCTCAGGCGACACCAGGTGGTCGATAATCCGGTAGTCGAATGCGTCCCCCGCCACTCCGACGCCCGAGCGTGCCAAAGGGGTCGAGCGAAGGCCTTCAGGGGACTGTTCAAAGCGCACGATCGAGAAGTCGCTGGTTCCGCCGCCGAAGTCGGCGACCAGGACGTTGGCGTCCACACTGAGGGTTCGCGCAAAGAAGAAGGCCGCGCCGATCGGCTCATAGGCGTAGCGAATGTCGGCGAACCCCAGGCGGGCGAAGGCCGCCTCATACCGCCCGAGGGCCAGCTGTTCGTCAGGCGCGCCGCCGGCGAACGTGACCGGCCTGCCGACGATGACGCTGGCGGGCAAGACCGCCATCCGTTCACCGCCATGAGCCCGAAGCCGCAGCAGAAAGGCACCGAGCAGGTCTTCGAACCGGTAGCGCCGATTGTCGATGACCGTGTCGGTGAAGGCTGCGCTGGCGGCGAAGGTTTTGAACGACTGGATGAAGCGGGTCTCCAGGGCGTCCTCAACGTAGGCGTCGATAGCCCAGGGCCCGGCTTCCACGATCCGTTCGGGCGGCTCGCTGCCGACGGCCACCCGGGTTTGGAAGCTCAGAGTCGAGCGGAAAGCGGTTACCATGCCCGTGGGTGCCTCGAAGCGCAGCACGACCGCTTCACCGTCAGCACCGGTGATGGCGACGACGGTATTTGTCGTGCCGAAATCGATGCCGACCGTCGGCGCGGTTGGGATGATCATGAACGAGGCTCCGAACGGTGGGCGGCGTTCCTAACCCAAGACCCCAAGAGATGCTTCCCACTCATCTGACAAACAGGCTGGTCGGACGAGAGATTCGCCTGTGCCGCCATGATGCAAAGCTCAGCTGTCACCGGCCGCTACGCGGCAGAACAGACTTCCCCTTCCCCGCTTTAGTGCACTTTTCGCACTCTGCACTCTATGGCGGCCTTCACGGAAACACGGGGTCGCGACGACCGCTATCGGTGCGTTTGTGCTTCTTCCCCTCAACCACCCCACGAATTGCCGGTTCATGGGTCAGTCCTTGAGCCCGGGCCTGCGCCCAGCCTACAAGAGCCGGGATGACCATCGAACTCATACCGCTGCACCCGCTTGAGCGCGGCTACCTGCGAGTTCTGCGTATTCGTTCGTCGATCGGCTGGCTGACACTGTCGGCAATAGTCGCAGCAGCTGACGCCCTCCTGAATTGGCGTTTCGGCACCCCCTTCGGGTTTCTCGCCAGCCTCACCTTCGGATTGGGCGTTATCTCAGTTGTCTTGCTCGTCCCAGGTCGCTGGCGTCGCTGGGGCTATGCTTTTACCGACAGAGAACTGCACGTCGCTTACGGGTGGTTCACGCGGCGACACACCGTCGTACCGGTCTCGCGCGTGCAGCACATCGATGTCAGCCAAGGTCCCCTCGAACGCAGCGCTGGGGTCGCGACGCTCAGCCTCCATACGGCCGGGACCGAACAGAACCTGGTTATCCTCCCGGGCATAAGCCGCGAGCGGGCCGAGGAAATCCGAGATGTGATCCGCAGCCGTATCAGCGACGCCCCCTGGTGAGCGAAACGCACGCGCAACCCCTTGAAGAGGTTCTGCCGCCGCGCCGCCTCGACCCCCGGACCATCCTGGTAAGAGCTCTTCCGGGTCTACCCTCCGCCATTTTCGCCGTGCCGATTGTATTGGCCGCATTACAGGGGGGAGGACTGACGCTCGCCATCGCTCTCGCGGTTGCGGCGCTTCTGATGGGAGTCGCGCTCATCGCCGGCTGGCTGAGCTGGCGCATTTTCACCTATCAGGTGCTGTCTGATCAGCTGGTGATCTCGCGAGGGATCATCAACCGAACGCGCCGGTCAATCCCCGCCCAACGCATCCAGGATGTCTCGATCAAGCAGGGCGTGCTGGCGCGCTTGATCGGGTTGGCTGAGGTCCGCATCGAGACCGGCGGCGGCGAGAGCGACGAGGGTCAGCTCGATAGCGTCAGCCTTGCTGAAGCCCATCGGCTTCGCGAGCTTCTTCGAGGTATGAGCCGATCCGCCGCCGCCCCCGCTGCATTCACCACGCTGGGCGCCGACGCGACCGAACCCATCCTGTTTCGGCTGACGTTCGGACGTTTGCTGTATTTCGGGTTGTTCAAGTTCTCGCTGCTTTGGATCGCCGCCATTCTTGGTGCTGGCCAATACCTCGGGCAGGCGCTGGACCTGGACGGGGATCGGTTGGTGCAGGTTTGGGATGTGGCCAGGCAGGAACTGCTGTCGCGGCTCAGTTTGGTGTTAGCCCTTGGCGCGACGGCGGTGGCCTTTGGGCTTGGACTGATGGCCGGGGTTATCCGGACGATCCTGCAATTCTATGGCTTCAAGCTCTCCCTTGCCGACGGCCGGTTCCGATACAGTCGCGGGCTTCTCACCAAGAGCGAGGTGGTGGTCGCACAGCGGCAGATCCAGCTTGGCCTTGTCGAATGGGGGATGCTGAGCGGTGCGCTCGGCTGGTGCGCGTTCAAGGTCCAGACCCTCGGAGGCAGCGACCATGCCTCTGGACGCCAGGAGCTTGCGCCATTCGCGAGGGCCTCCGAGATCCAACCCCTCATCACGCTGGCTGGGCTACCCCGCTTCGAACGGTCTGGACTCAGACCTGTTTCGTCCTGGCATACCCGGAGCGCTTTCATTGGCTTTGTGGCAATCCCAGCGTCCGTCTTGGCCGTAGCGGCCATCTGGTTTCCACTCGCCGGGCTTCTCTTGCTCACCCTGCCCCTTCCACTGGCCGTGACGCTCTTGCGGCGGCGTCACCATCGCTACGCGCTGGCCGAAACCAGCTTGCTGGTCAGTCGAGGTGTGCTGAAGCGACGCGAGTGGACGGTTCCCTATGGTAACATCCAATCTGTCACCCTCCGGCGTGGCCCTCTGCAACGACGGATGGGGGTCACGTCTGTAAGGATCGACACTGCGGGTGGAAGCGGCCTCAACGGCCCCCACATCCATGACCTGATGCACAGGGATGCGACGGAGCTGGTGCGCCAGCTGATTGAACGCGTGGAAGCGGCTCGAGCATCCGCGAGCTAAAGGCCTGTGAGCCCGGCCGAGCATCGATTGTAGCGCGTGCCGCTCAGTTCATTTGTCTCAATGGGCACTTGATCTGCTCCCCGCCACGCGCTTCCTCGATAACCGCCGGGTCCTTTTCATCCAGGGAATTGCCCCGGCCTTTGCCGCGCCTGACGGAGACGATCTGTCGCTGGACTGACAGCACCGCCACGGCCTCCAATCTCAATCTGCCCGGCGCGGAACCTGTCGCCCGCAGGCCCCTTGGCGCGCCGGTCGGCTGAAACCGCGCAACCGTCGCCTTGCGATCGCCTAGTTCAGCTTCGGATTGATCAGATACTTCTCACCCGTCGCCTTGCGTTCGTAGGCACGAAGCAGGTCAGGCTGGAGTGCTTCGCTGAGACCGATCGTCCTTGTGTAGTGCGTCGCGAAGGTGGTGGTCAGTTCGTCAAACACGCGCTTGCGCAGGCGCATTACCGTCTCCGTCCCGGCCTTCTGCAGAAACGGTGTCAGCAGCCATCCCGACACACTCCATTGGAAACCGAAGGCCAGGCGATCCAGGACCATCGGTGAGAGATCCAGCGCACCATAGACGTACAGCTGCTTGAAGCTCGACGAGCCGTACCGGCTGTACTCGGTCATGCGATTGACAGCCCCCCGCTCCATGGCCCGCATGATGTCGCTGCCCAGCGAGCCCCCGCCGATGGCGTCAAAGGCGATGGTCGCGCCGGTCGCACTGACCGCATCGACCAGCTGCGCCCTGAAGTCCGCGTCCCGGCTGTTCAGGACAATGCTCGCGCCGATGTCACGCAGCATTTGGACCTGTTCATCAGATCGAACGATGTTGACGAGGGGAATGCCGTCACTGGCGCAGATCTTCTGCAGCATCTGACCCAGGCTTGACGCCGCCGCGGTGTGCACGATCGCGGAGTGCCCTTCGGCGCGCGCGGTTTCCACAAAACCAAGCGCCGTCATCGGATTGACCGTCAGTGCCGCCCCTTGGGCCGCGGTCACCCCTGCCGGAAGCGGGAGCGCTTCGCGCGTCCGGATCTTGCGAAGGTCCGCATACATCCCGCCCCCGACCATGCCGACGCAACGCCCCATCCAGTCACGGGCCTGCTCCCCGGCCGCGATGACCGTACCGGCGCCCTCATTGCCCACGCTCAGCGATTGACCGTTGCGTGAAGCGACACTGGCGCGCCGGGCCTCGGGAATGTCGAAAGCCAGGAGGGGGCGGCCCGGCGAACCCTCAGACCGCATCGAGGCAACGTCAGCCGGGCCAAGCAGCAGCCCGAGATCGCTCGGATTGATCGGCGCCGCCTCGACCCGCACGACGATTTCGTCCGGTGCCAGGTCTCCGATCACGACATCTTCGAGTGTCAGCCTGAGCGCACCGTCCGAAACCATCGACCGGAGTTCACGTCCCGTGTGCGACATAGGCTTGCATCCCTTTTCGGCTGTCATGACCAGTTCACTCTACCGGTGCCCCCGCCCGCCCGGAAGCGCAAGTCCCAGCCTCCGCATCGTCCTGGCTCCGTCGCGACGGGTCGTCCGATTGGCGTTTGCCTGACAGGGCCTTTGCCGGATACTCCCCGATCGCACGGCTGAGAGAAGGTGAGGATTTCCATGACCCATTGGCGCCTGGGAGTGATCGGTGGGTCCGGCCTCTATGAACTAGACGGACTGGAGAACCGGCGCTGGAACGAGGTCGAGACGCCCTGGGGCGCGCCGTCCGACGCCATACTGACCGGAGAGCTGGAGGGCGTGGAGATGGCCTTTCTGCCGCGCCACGGGCGGGGGCACACCATCCCCCCGGGCGAACTGAACGCCCGCGCCAATATCGCCGCCCTGAAACAACTGGGGTGCACCGACCTGCTGTCCATCTCCGCCGTCGGTTCGCTGCAGGAAGCCCTGTCGCCGGGGACATTTGTGGTGGTGGATCAGTATATTGACCGGACCGTCGCGCGCCCGTCGTCCTTCTTTGGGCCAGGCATCGTCGCCCATGTGTCGCTGGCGGACCCGGTCTGCCCTCGCCTGTCGGACATCGCCTTCAGGGCGGGCCAGACCAGCGGAGCGACCATGGTCCAGGGCGGAACCTATGTCGCAATGGAGGGGCCGCAGTTCTCGACCCGGGCCGAGAGCCGGATGTTCCGATCCTGGGGTTGCGACGTCATCGGCATGACCGGCATGCCCGAGGCGCGTCTCGCCCGCGAGGCAGAGCTGCCCTACGCTTGCGTCGGCATGGTCACCGATTACGACTGTTGGCGCCCGCATACGGCTGACGTCCAGGTGACCGACGTGCTGGCCGTCCTGAAGAGCAATGCCGCGACGGCGCGAAGCCTGCTCCGGACGCTGGTGCGATCCCTGCCGGAACGGCGCGAGCCCTCTCCGATCGACACGACCCTGGACATGGCCCTGATCACCGCGCCGGACCTTTGGGAACCGACGCTGAAGGCGAAACTGGCGACCCTCTGCCCGCGCAAATTCGCCTAGGTCTGGCGGGCGCGCCAGCGCCGCAGGGCCGGCCCGTCATCGACGTCTTCCTGTTCCCGCAGCAGGGTGATCCGGCAGCCATCCAGATTGGCCAGGGTGTCGGCGAGGGCGTTCGCCGTCGACCACCGCACGCCATCGAACGGCAGGCGCTCGCCCGGGCTCCGGCGCAGACCGATCAGCCAGTAGCCCCCGTCGGGTGCCGGACCGAACACCGCGCGATCGGGGCCAAGCGCCCGGAAGGCGGCGGCGACGTCGGCACGGGTCACCGTCGGGGTGTCGCTGCCCAATATCACCACAGGACCCCGCGGCAGGGCCTTGATCACCCGGGTCAGCCGCTGCCCGAGATCGCCCGTCCCTTGCGGCAAGGCGGTACCGGCGGGAACCCAGTCAAGCGGGCGGTCCGGGGTCACCGCCAGCCACAACCGCCAGCGAGGATCACGGCCGAGCGATCTCACCAGCCGGTCAAGGGCACCGCGGGCGAACCGCAGCGCCTCGACGTCACCGACATCGGCGGCCAGCCGTCGCTTGCCGATCCCGAGCTGCGGCCGGCGGGCGAAGATCACCAGATGGCGCGCCCTAGCGGTCATAGAGTCTCGCGATCCGGTCGACGGGCACGCCGAGGCGGTACAGGCTGACA
>JAIESL010000093.1 GCA_019746095.1 Caulobacteraceae bacterium | reverse complement strand
ATGGATAGGGAAGCCAGCAGATCAAGCACCGCATGATCGCCCTCCGCACCGTCTCCACCCCGTTGGAAATGAATCGGGGAATCCAGCGTCCGAACCAGCACGTCGCTATCGCTATTCAGTTGATCCAGAAGGTCGGGATCAGTCTCCCAGTCAGGCGTGGTATGTGTTTCAAGCCACTTGCCGTCCTCGCAGTAGAAGACCGTCTTTATCCCCCGGCTCTTCGCTGATGAGCTATCCAGCGTATAGGTTTCCTCTCCGGGACCGTCGGTGCGCCTGCGCAGGTTTAGGCCAAAGCCCTCAGAATAAACCTCACCGGTGCATGTTACGGATCGAAGCAGATCGTACGCATTCTCAATCGCCATTTCGAAACCAAGTCCGGCACTCATGCGGCCCCCGCCTTGATCGCCTGCCGCTCCGCCCATCGCCGGCGTTCCACGGGGATGTCCTTGCCTGCGGCATCCCAGCGCTTCTCTCTCATCCGTTCCGCGTTCTCAGCCTTCTGCCGAACCTTGAGAGCGGCCCGCTCACTGGATGATCTGGCTACATCCTTTCTGATTGGCCGGCGGTCCATCTCGCGATCCTCGAACCCTTCAAGGTCCACCCTCTGAACCTCTACGCGGAAGCCATACGAGCCGGTCAGATAGGTAGCGAGACGCTGAGCCTGTTGGTGATCGTAGACGGTCGCCACGAACGGCTCTGACGAGTTCGGATCACGTATCGATCCGCGCATCACCACCTGAGCTATGGTCTCGTATTCCCGCTCAGCAATAACTCGCCATTCTTCCACACCAGAATCTCGCAGGAGCTTGCGTTCGATCAGGCTTGGCTTGGATTTGTAGAACACGCTCGACGCCCGGCGATCAGCATAGAGGTTGAGGCCATGGGACTTCGGCGATAGTCGCGCCCCGGGCAGGTCGATCCTGATGTCCTTGTTGGCCATCCAGAAATGCCCCTCCGTGGAACACCAAGGCTGGTTGCGGCACCACTCTTGGATCAGGCTGATATTGGTGCCGGCGAAGCGGGACAATGCCGAGGCACTCAAGACATGTTGGTCCGCAAAATAATTTACGGTGACTACACGTTGGGTCCACGTCCGCGCCGGCATGGGCACCATGGTGATCTCGACAGCGGGGTTCTCGGAAAGGAGTTGGTAGGTCACCGTCTCGGTGACGCCGCTTGCGAACATGTGGACCCGTTTGAACGGCGAGAGCCGCAGCACATCGAACTGTGAGACTGTGTACCAGTTCGGATTGGCCTCAAGATCGGACCACGACCGGAGCGCCGTAAACACTGGTTCCCGGGTGTTCATCACTCGGGCATGCAGGCCCGCCAGACCGCTGGCGAACGTGTCGGCACCAAGATCAACGACGGTGACCGGATCGTCGTCTCCGCCGGCCTTGGCCACAATCTGGCAGGACCGTTTCACCCCATCTTCGGCCTTCAGGTCATAGAGCTTATCCAGAAGGATGCCGCTGACCGGTGTAAAGTGGGTGGCGCGGTTCTGAAGCGTTAGGGCCTCGTCGATCCAGAGATTCCAGCCCTCGAACGCCGGATGGTCCACCGAACGCAACAGGGCGTCGTGGGTGATGAGGAAGATCGCGTGCAGGTCCGCTTCAACTCGCTGACGTTCAGCGTTGAGCGCCGACGCCACGCTAGGGCCATCCTCGGTTGACCGGAAGGCATAGACGTTGCCACGACCGAGGCGGTCTAAGTACTCGTCGATCAGCCTATGGGTCGGGACCGCCACCACATGCTTGCCCGGGGTTTGGGCGATAACTTGTTGGATCAAGTGGGTCTTGCCCGCTCCGCAGGGCGCGGAAGTTATAAATAGTCTCATGGGCCACCTTTCGAATGACTGGCCTTTGGGGGCTCGGACTGATGGTCCAGCCCCCTTTTCATGGAGTTGACCTCCACAATACTATTTATAACATTGTGCGGAATTCTTTGACTCTTGAGACCGCGCGAAGCGGATCAAATATGTGCAATATCCTTCCTTAATACTGTTTAAGAACATGAATGCACATTTGTGAGACGAGTCTCTTCACTTCGCCTTCGGCTTGTTCAGACACGTCGTAGCCCTTCAGCCACGCCTGCGCCGTGACTTCGCGCTGGGTTTATCCGATGGGCTTTCTTGACCACAACATAGCTTCAAATATCCGGCGAAAGTCACGTCAGTGACTGAGGTGGTGCGTCGGGTTTGACTATGAGCCGAAGGCGAATAGGAGAAGCCACGTAAGAATTACAATTACAAACAAGACTTGTTCTGATTTGAAGACGACAAATCACCGAACGCCTCACCAGTTTTTGCAATTGAAAACAATTTGTCGCTCATCTTTGTAGCCATATAGTGCTTCTGGGTGGTTGCCGTGGACTCATGCCCGACATTTTCCGCAATGCACTTGAGGAATGAGTGACCCAGCACGGCTATCGAGTGATTTATGTAGATTGAGCGAAGATTGTAAACGGTGAAGTCAACTCTAGAACGTTCTGATACCAGTTTTGCGAAATGGTAAGCGGTAGTTATGTGGTCTGCACGAGCCTTCTTGTATTGTGCTGATCTGGGGAAGAGCCATTCACCAGCGAGGGACTTTGAGTGGTGGTGTTCGCGGACGCGACCGATCACTCCGTCCGCCACTTCGCTGAGTATGATTTGGCGAGGCTTATCGGTGGCGTGTGATCTCTTGTGACGTCTCTTGGTGATGACGGTCATACCCTTCTCTTTCGAGAACTCGTCCCATCGAAGGCTTTGGATTTCCGAAGGCCGAGCGCCGGTGAGCAAAACCAGTTCAATGATCGTCAGACCGAGCCATTCGTGGCGGCCCTCTATCTTGAGCGCTTCGATAGCGCTCAGGATGTCTCGAATTTCCTCCCCTTCCAGTGATTTGGCGTAGGAGGCCGGCTTCGTCTTCCGCTGGAACTTTACCTCGGCGAGGATTCCTTTGGCCGGATTACCATGGGGCAGGGTGGGGAGAAGTCGGTGGGTTCCGGCGCAGGCCATTGTGAATGCGGCAGTGAGGCATCTCACGAGTGATCGTGCAGCGCCCTGACGATTCTCATAGTCGTCTTCAAGGAAAGCGATGAGATGCTTCCGCTCGAAATCGACTGCGGGCATCAATCCAAAGCTTGCCCTCAGCGGCTTATAGGCTGAGGTCATTGTGCGGATGGTCTCGGCATTGGTCGGCGTTTTCACCTTCGCTATGTGGTGATCAAGCACATCGCCGACGGTGACATTCCGCTCTGGGAATAAGACTACCGATCTGGGGTCGGTCCCATCGCGCCATGCCCGCTCCAGTCTCGCGCAGACTTCGAGCGCAGCCTGATATGAGAGACGATCCGGGTCACCGATTGTGATCAACGACATCTGCGAACCACGACGCCAACGCCAGCGCTTGTTCCCGTTCTGTTCTACGGTTACCATGAGGCCGCCAGCAGCGTCGGTTACGCAGAAGCGGGCCTTATCTGGCGGGCACGTGAGGGTCGCCACATAAGCATCGGTCAAATTCTTTCGGTCGGGCATCGGCGGTAATTCAAGTGATACGGCTCGTATCAGCGACGCCGAAAACACCGGTATTCGCCGGTATTTTAAGCGACAGGGAGGTGGTTTTCGGCGTCCAAAACGATTCTGAAAATCGTTTAAAACACCAATCAGTCCAATATGTTACGTGGGTATCTAGGCTGCATTCCGCAATCCTAAATGAAAGACGCATCGTCTCCGTCTGGCTGATCGACTGGCCGGTGACGGTCTGGCGGCGATCAGCCACGCGGGCGCGCCGTCCGGCCTCGCCGCCTGACCCCGCCCTTGATCCGCAGACTCCCTTCGCCCTGGTCCTGAAGAACAGTCGGGGCGCAGCGATCCTGCACGCCCTCAATCCCGCCGCGCGTCGGGCCGGCCTGCGCCGGGGCCAGACCCAGGCCGACGCCCGGGCCATGATCCCGCAACTGATCTGCAGGCCCGCTGACCCCGAGGCCGACGTCCGCGCCCTGACGGCGCTGGCGGTCTGGGCCGAGCGCTGGTCGCCCTCGGTCAGTCTCGATCCGGCGACGGCGGGGCTGGAGGGCCTGTTCCTCGACGTCACGGGTGCGACCCATCTGTTCGGCGGCGAGGTGGCGCTGCTGGCCCAGATCCGCGAGCGGCTGGCCGAGGCCGGGGCGCGGGCCCGTGTCGCCCTGGCTCCCACGCCCGGTGCGGCCTGGGCCCTGGCGCGCTGGAGCGGGGCCGGGGGCGAGGGGGCGATTGCCGACGAGGAGACGGTCCGCGACCGGCTGGCCTGCCTGCCGGTCGAGGCCCTGCGCATCGATGACCGGACCCTGGCCCAGGCGCGGCGGTTCGGGCTGAAGCGGATCGGCGACCTCTATCCCATGCCGCGCGCAGGACTGGCGCGGCGCTTCCGCGACGGGGCGGGCGTGGGGCTGGTGCAGCGGCTGGATCAGGCGCTGGGCTTTGCGGGCGAGGCCCTGACGCCGGTGAGGCCGCCGCCGAAATACCGGGCCTGGCGGACCTGGATGGAGCCGGTCGAGGATATCGAGGGGGTGACGGCGCGGCTGGCGGAACTGGCCGCCGACCTGTCCGCCCCTCTGGTGCGCGACGGTCAGGGGGCGAAGGCCCTGACCCTGACCGGCTTCCGCTCGGACGGGGGTACGACGCAGTTGTCGGTGCGGATGGGCCGGCCTGGCCGGGACGCCGGCATCTGGCTGCGGCTGTTCCGCGAGGCGGGGCTGGGCCGGCTGGAGCTCGGCTTCGGCCTGGACGCCCTGATGCTGACCGCCGACACGGTCGAGGCCATGACGGCGCGACAGGGGGCGCTGGAAAGCGAGGCCGAGGCGAAACAGGCCGAAAGTCTGGCCACCCTGATCGACCGGCTGACGGCGCGGCTGGGCGAGGACCGGGTGCTGACATCCGAGCCGACCGACAGCTGGATTCCCGAACGGGCCGAGCGCTGGCGGCCGGCACTGTGGCGGTCGCCGACGGCGGCGAACGACCACGCTGGACGTCGGCCCCTCCTGCTGCTCGATCCGCCCGAGCCGGTGGAGGCCATTGCCGAACTGCCTGACGGGGCCCCGGCCCGTTTCACCTGGCGCCGGCTTTCGCGGCGGGTAACGCGCGCCGACGGGCCCGAACGTCTGTCGCCCGAATGGTGGCGGCCCCGCCCCGATGACCGGCAGGTCCGCACCCGGGATTATTACCGCGTCGAGGATGACGCGGGCGGCCGCTACTGGCTGTTCCGCGAGGGGCTGTATGGCCGCGAATATTCCGGTGCCCCGGATGAGCGCGCGCCCTCCTGGTGGATGCACGGGGTCCTGCCGTGATCGGCTGGGACGGCGACTACGCCGAGCTCGGGGCCATGACCAATTTCAGCTTTCTGGAAGGGGCGTCGCACCCCGCCGAATTGATGCATCAGGCGAAAGCCCTCGGTCTGGCCGCCGTCGGGGTGGCGGACCGCAATACCCTGGCGGGGATGGTTCGTGCCCTGATGGGGGCCGAGGCCGTCGACCTCCCGCTGGTCGTGGGGTCGCGGCTGGGCCTTACCGACGGGACCGAGCTGATCGTCTTCCCGCGCGACCGCGCCGCTTACGGCCGCCTGTGCCGCCTGCTGTCCCTGGGCAAGAGCGAGGCCTTTTCCGTCTCCTCACCGTCGCGCAGCGATGGGGAGGAGACACGCATCGAAAAAGCCGAGACGCGGCTCACGTTCGAACAGACGCTGGCGCTGGGCGAGGGGATGATCGCCCTGGTGCCCGCGCCGGAACGCCCCGATGCGGCCTTCGAGGCGCGGCTGGCAGCCTGGCGAAGGCGCTGGCCGGACGATCTGTATCTGGCGGCGGCACCGCTGTGGCGGGGCGATGACCGTGCGCGGATTAACCAGCTGGCGGCCATGGCGCAGCGTACCGGGGCACCGATGATCGCGACCAATGCGGTGCTGTACCACCACCCCGACCGGCGCACGCTGCAGGACGTCCTGACCTGCATCAGCGAGGGCACGACGATCGACAGGGCCGGGCGGCGGCTGCAGGCCAATGCCGAGCGCCATCTGAAGTCGCCGGCCCAGATGGCACGGCTGTTCCGGGGGCATGAGGCGGCGCTGGAGCGGACCATGGCGGTGGCACGGGCCTGCACCTTCTCGCTGCGGGAGCTCAGCTATCAGTACCCTGACGAACCGGTCCCGGCGGGCTATTCCGCCCAGGGCTGGCTGGCCCGGCTGACACTGAAGGGGGCCCGGTCGCGCTGGCCCGGCGGCGTTCCGAAGGCGATCCGGGCGATCATCCTCAAGGAGCTCCGGCTGGTCCGCGAGCTTCGCTACGCCCCCTATTTCCTGACCGTCCACGACATCGTCGCCTGGGCCCGGTCCCGGCCCGATCCGATCCTGTGTCAGGGCCGGGGATCGGCGGCCAATTCGGTGATCTGCTTCTGTCTGGGCATCACCAATGTCGATCCCACCCGGCAGGAGGTTCTGATCGAACGGTTCATCTCCGCCAACCGCTCCGAGCCGCCCGACATCGACGTCGATTTCGAGCACGAGCGGCGCGAACAGGTGATGCAGTATGTCTATCAGCGCTACGGCCGCGACCGGGCGGGGATTGTGGCGACCATCATCCACTACCGCCCCCGCTCGGCGATCCGCGATGTAGGCAAGGCCCTGGGCCTGACCGAGGACGTCACCGCCCGCATGGCCGACACCGTCTGGGGCTCCTGGGGGGCCGGGGTGAAGGACGAACATGTCGATCGCGCCGGTCTGAGCCGCGACGACGTGCGCATGAAACTGGCCCTCGAACTGACCGCCGAGCTGATCCAATTCCCCCGCCATCTCAGCCAGCACGTCGGCGGCTTCGTGCTCAGCCAGACGCCGCTGATCGAGATCGTGCCGATCGGCAATGCGGCCATGGCCGACCGGACCTTCATCGAATGGGACAAGGACGACATCGACTTCCTCAAGCTGATGAAGGTCGATGTGCTGGCGCTGGGCATGCTGACGGCGATGAAGCGGGCCTTCCGTATGATCGGCGAGACCTATGGCCGGCCCCTGCCCGACACCGCCGCCGTGCCGGTCGAGCGGCGCGGGGTCTATCGCATGCTGTGCCGGGCGGATTCGGTGGGCGTCTTCCAGGTCGAGAGCCGGGCCCAGATGTCGATGCTGCCGCGCCTGCGGCCGGTCGAATTCTACGATCTGGTGGTCCAGGTCGCCATCGTCCGGCCCGGTCCGATCCAGGGCAATATGGTGCACCCCTATCTGCAGCGGCGGCTGGAGCGGCGGGCCCATGAGGCGCGGCACGGGCCGGGCAGCTACCGCTTCTCCATGCCGGGTTCGGCCGCCGATCCGGACGAACTGGCCAATGTGCTGCGCAAGACGCTCGGCGTGCCCCTGTTCCAGGAACAGGCGATGAAGATCGCCATGGTCGCGGCCGAATTCACCGGCGAGGAGGCCAACGGCCTGCGCCGGGCCATGGCCACCTTCCGGCACAACGGCACCATCGGCAATTTCGAGGAGAAGATGGTCGGGCGGATGATCGCGCGCGGCTATGAGGCCGACTTCGCCCAGAACTGTTTCAACCAGATCAAGGGGTTCGGCGAATACGGCTTTCCCGAGAGCCACGCCTGTTCCTTCGCCCATCTGGTCTATGTCTCGGCCTGGGTGAAATGGCTGTACCCGGACGTCTTCGCCGCCTGTCTTCTGAACAGCCAGCCGATGGGCTTCTACGCCCCGGCCCAGATCGTCCGCGACGCGCGTGAGCACGGGGTCGAGATGCGGCACCCCGATGTGAACGCCAGCGACTGGGACGCCTCCCTGGAACCCCGCCCGCGCCGCCGCCGTCACGCCCTGCGGCTGGGGATGCGCTCCATCGACGGCTTCCGCCGGGACTGGGCCGAGGCGATCATGGAAGCGCGGGCGGACGGCCCCTTCCTCGACCTCGACGATCTGCGCCGCCGCGCCGCCCTGACGCCCCCGGCGCTCGACCGGCTGGCCGAGGCGGATGCTTACGGCTCCCTGGGCCTGACCCGGCGGCAGGGGGTGTGGGCGGCCAGGGGCGCGGCCCCGGCGTCCTCCGCCCCCCTGTTCGAGGCCATGGGGCTGAACGAGGCCGACGGCCGCCCGCCCGAGGCCCTGCCGCTGCTGGCCCCGTCGGAGGAGGTGGTCGGCGACTACCAGACCCTCCGCCTGTCGCTGAAGGGCCATCCGGTCAGCTTCCTGCGCGACCGGCTGACGGGCGTCGGGGCGTTGACGGCGAAAGACTACCCGGCGCGCCCGAACGGCCGGCGCGTCATGGTCGGCGGGGTGGTGCTGGTGCGCCAGCGGCCCGGCACGGCCAAGGGCGTCTGTTTCATGACCCTCGAGGACGAGACCGGCGTGGCCAATCTGGTCCTCTGGCCCGATGTGTTCGAACGCTTCCGGCCTGTGGCGATGGGGGCCCGCATGGTGCTGGCGCGGGGCAAGGTCCAGACGGCCGAGGGGGTGACCCATCTGGTCGTCGACCATCTGGAGGACTGGACTCCGATGCTGGGGGACCTGACGCCCGATAGCGCCCCGGGCTCAGGCCACGCCCCGGCGCGGGGACGGCATCCGCGGGATGTGCAGGTGCTGCCGGGGTCGCGGGATTTTCACTAGCGCCGCCCGGTGCGTCACAGGGCCAGTTTTGAGGCGTCTTCGATCAACTGATCAAGAAGGCTGCTGTCGTCGGTTCCGTGTCGCTCGATTGTGAGCCCATCGGGTCCGACGCCCCTGACCCGGTACATGCCGGCAGTAACTTCCGTGATGGTGAACGACCAGCCTTCAGGCGGCCTGTTCGAAACGGCTCGTTGAAATGTCGACATGAGCGCAGTCTGGCAGATCGAACGGCCGGTCTCTACCGGCTCCCTACCCCCGCCGCTGAAACCGCCACTTCCACACGCGGTAGCCCACGATCGGCGCGAACCCACCCACCAGCGCCGCGACCAGCACCGTCCAGAAGCCGCCGCCGAGGCCGAATTCGCCGACCGCGGCCCCGACCCCGGCCGCGAGCAGCGGGCCGAGCCAGGGCAGCCAGTAAGGCGGCTTACGCATCCACCTTGATGACGCCGCGCCGGATCTGGTCCAGCTCGATGGAGTCGAACAGGGCCTGGAAATTGCCCTCGCCGAACGCCTGGTTGCCCTTGCGCTGGATGATCTCGAAGAAGATCGGACCGAAGGTGTCCTGGGTGAAGATCTGCAGCAGCAGGCCGTCCTCGTCCGAACCGTCGATCAGGATGCGGTTCAGCCGCATCCGGGCCACGTCCTCGCCGTGGTTGGGCAGGCGTTTGTCGATCAGGTCGAAATAGGTCTCGATCGTATCCTGGAAGGGGATGCCACGACGCTTCAGCTCTTCCACCGTCTCGAAGATGTTGTCCGTGGCCAGGGCGATGTGCTGGATGCCCTCGCCGTTGTAGCGGCGCAGGAATTCCTCGATCTGGCTGTTCTCGTCCTGGCTCTCGTTCAGGGGGATGCGGATGGCGCGGTCGGGGGCGATCATCGCCTGGGACAGCAGGCCGGTCGCCTTGCCCTTGATGTTGAAATATTTCTGCTCCTCGAAGGCGAAGACGTCGCCGTAGAAGCCGGACCAGGTGCGCATCTGGCCGCGCCGGACGTTGTGGGTCAGGTGGTCGAGGCTGAACAGGCCGACGTTGTTCTTGCGCTCGGCCTCCTCCCAGCCCTCGATCTCGTCCCAGCCGTCATAGAGGGAGCCGGCCTCGCCATAGGCGTCGATGATGTAGAGCAGCGACCCGCCGATGCCCTGCAGCACATAGGGATAGCCGCCGGCCAGGGCCCCGCCCTCGTGGCCTTCGGCCGGTTTGGCTCCGCGCGTCACCGCGCCCTCGAAGGCCGCCTTGGCATCATGAACGCGGAAGGCCATGCCATTGGCCGAGGGGCCGTGCTCGCCGGCGAACGCGGCGGCCTGCCCCCCGGGCGTGCGGTGGACCAGCATGGTGATGTCGCCCTGCTTCAGGCGCACCACATCATTGGCCGGGTTCACATGGGTGGCGGTGAAGCCCATCAGCTCCAGTCGCGCCACCATGGCCGCCGGATCGGGGCCGGTGAATTCGACGAATTCGAAACCGTCGACGCCGAGCGGATTTTCCATGTCGAGGCGGGCGGCCGCGTCGGTTTGGGGGGCGTCGTGCATGGGGGGCTCCTGAAAGCGCATGTCGGCGTTGGCCGCCGTTTGTCGGGCGGAAACTAGAGGCGGCAGGGCTCAAAGGGAAGGTGGGGCGTGGTCACAGGACCGGGCGTGTCACCCGCGCCCCGCAAAGGCGGCCAGGGCGGCGTCGAAAACGACCTCTTCCCACGGGGCGGCGGCCGAGCGCGCGCCCGACAGGCCCTCGCCGTCCCGGGGCGTGCCGGAGATCATATAGGTCAGGGTGCGGCCGTCCCGCCGGTTCCAGAACAGGCCGGACTGCAGGCCATAGGCGATGCCGAAATGGCCGCACCAGTCCCGGGAGTCCGGCCCCAGGAAGGCGTCGCCCTCCCGACCGGTCAGGCGGTGCACCGACAGGCCATAGCTCTGGAGCAGGCCCCGGTCCGGATCGCCGTTCGGGGCTGCGGGATCCCAGGTCCAGAGCGGCACCTCCATGCGTTCGACAGTCTCGCGCGCGACCATCCCCGGCACGCCGTCATGACCGGCATAAGACCGGGCCAGCCGGTCGAGGTCGCGGACCGAGGCGCGCAGCCCGCCCTGTGGCGAGAAGACAAAGCCGTTCTCGCCGGGAACATAGTCATCCGCCGTCAGACCCGGTGCCTCGGCCGGGGTGGTGACGCGGATGGCCGGGGCAGGGGCGACCTCGCCATCGACCTGCGGCTCCCAGACCCCGTCGACCGGCCGGCAGGCGGCGGAGGCGCGGGCACGGACGCCGTCGGGGACGCCGCTCCAGTTCAGCCCGCTGTCCAGCCCGAGCGGGTCCAGCGTCGTCCGCTTCAGGAAACGGTCGAACCGCTCACCGGACACCCGTTCGGCGATCTGGGCGAGGACGGCGAAATTGACGTCGGCATAGGCGAAGAAGCCCGGCGGCTCGGAGGCCGGGGCGAACCAGCCGCCGTCGTCAAAATGCCGCCCCCCGGCCGTGAATGCCTCGGCCAGATGATGCCCGAGCGGGACCGGATAGCTGGGGCCGTTGCGCAGGCCCGAGGTGTGGCTGGCCAGCATGGCGGGCGTGATGCGGATGTCCGGATGGTCCGGGTGGCGCAGGCGAAACCCCGCCAGATCACCGGCGTCGTCGTCGAGCGACAACCGGCCCGCCTCGACCAGGGTCATCAGCGCGGTCATCGCCACCAGTTTGGTGATCGAGGCGATCCGCATCGGTGTGTCGAGGGTGAAGGGGCGGGTCCGCAGGCTGCCGCCGACCGTCAGCCGCCCCGATCCATGCGCCTCTTCCAGCACCACCCGCCCGGCACCGTCGCGGGCGACCACGCCGACGCCCATGACCGTGTCCGGCCGGGCCGGATCGGCCAGGGCGGCGAGCGCTCCGCCATCCGTACCCGCGCGCGCGACGCCGCCGATCCAGGGCAGGACCGCAGCCGCGGCGATCAGGCTGCGACGATCCGGGCGCATGGCTCAGGGACGGCCCACCACCGCATCCACCGAGCCGGCCGTGACCGGATGATAGCCGGGACGGGCCCGGGCATAGAGGGGTGTGGCGATGCCCCGGCCCCAATCGCCCTCGGCCCACAGGCTGTTGAACAGCGGCAGGACGAATTTGCGCCGGCCCATGGTGGTCAGGAACCGCTCCAGCGTCGGCACGGCGGGCTGGTAGCGATGCTGGACCGCGATCTGCAGCCAGGCGAAGACCAGTTCGGCATTGCCTTCCTCGCGCAGCTTCAGCGTCGACTCCAGATCGGACAGCTGGGCCGGGGTCAGCCAGTCGGTTCCCGCGACGCGGCCCTCGGGACGCCAGGCGAGAAAACGCTGGCGCTCCTGCGTCGACCAGCCGGTCCAGGGCACCGCAGCGGCCGGCCCACCGGCATGGAAGGAGCGGGCCGCCGCATCCACCGGCGCAAAGGCTCCCGACACCGGCGCAACCCAGTTCGACGGCATGCCCGGCTGATAGATCCAGGCTTCCATCATCAGCTGGTCTTCCAGGGCCCGGGTCGTGACCAGATGGGTGCGGATGTCGGTGAGGAACATCTCCGTGGTCATGGGTCGGAAGGCGTTGCGTTCGAAATAGCCCTTCAGCCAGGTGTCGAACCGGTCGCGTCCGACAATCCGCTCGATGGTGAAGAGCAGGGCCGCGCCCTTCTCATAGGCGACGTCGGTCATGCCGTCGTCGGGGTCGCGTCCGACCAGGTGGAGCTTGAGCCGGGTGTCTTCGGGGGGCAGGCTGGCGAGGGCCGACTGCAGATCGCCCCAGCCCAGTGACTGCAGCATCAGGGCCCGGTCGCGGCCATAGACCGCCTCCATGATCCGGTTCTCGAAATAGACGGTGAACCCCTCATTCAGCCAGAAGTCGTCCCAGGTGGCATTGGTGACCAGATTGCCCGACCAGCTGTGCGCCAGCTCGTGCGCCACCAGGCTGACCAGCGACTGGTCACCGGCGATGATGGTCGGGGTGGCAAAGGTCAGGCGCGGATTTTCCATCCCGCCGAAGGGGAAGCTGGGCGGCAGGACCAGCAGGTCATAGCGGCCCCAGCGATAGGGGCCGTAGAGGGCCTCGGCCGCATCGACCATCCCGGCCGTCGGCATCAGTTCGGCATGGGCCGCATCCAGTCGCGAGGGTTCCGTCCAGACGCCCGTCCGTTCGTCTATGGCCTCGAAGGCGACATCGCCGACGGCGACCGCAATCAGATACGGCGGCACCGGATTGGTCATGCGGAAGCGCCAGGCCGTCTGGCTTTCGCCGGCGGGCTCACCGCTCGCGGTCAGGCCCTCGGCGCTCATCACCACCTTGAGCCCGGACGGGGCGGTGACGCGGGCGTCCCAGGTCTGGCGGATGCCGGGGCTGTCCTGGGTCGGGATCCAGGTCCGGGTCAGGATCGCCTGGCCCTGGCTGAACATATAGGGCTGTCGGCCGCCCGCGGTCTGGGCCGGGGTCAGCCACTGCAGGGCCGCAGCGTCGGGTCGGGTGGCATAGCGGATGACGATGCGACGCTGCTCGCCGGTGGCGAAGGCCGGGAATCGGATGGTCAGGGATTGACCCATGATCGGATCATTGTCTCCGGTCCGGAAAGTCAGGGCGGCACCCGACGCGTCCCGGACCGACTGGATGTCCAGATTGCGGACATCGAGAATGATCTCCTCCGCTCCGGGCTCTGCGGTGATGTCCAGCGCGGCCGTGCCCGAGAGTGTCCCGGTCGCGAAGTCGGTGGTCAGGTCGAGGGAGACGTGTTTGACCCGGGCAATCTCCGGCCGGGCATGGGAGTGGACGTCACGCACATATTCGACCGGCGCGGGCGCGGCGGCCAGGGCGGCCACGCCTTCGGTCCCCGGACCGAAGCCGGGAATCATGGCGCACCCGCCCACGGCGGTGGCGAGCGCGACTGCGGAGACCAGTCCAAGCGTGCGGATCATTGAATGTCCCTGACCAAAAATCCTGCCGACCCGGTTCGGTCGGCGCGGCGGGTGTGTTTCCTGCCGGGACAACGCCCCGGCAGGCCGAAAAGATCAAGAGGCGGCCGGAACCGGCGGCAGGTTCCGCGCCCTGAACAGCCGTCCGCGCTCGGCGAACAGGACACAGGCCAGGGCCGTCAGACCCAGCAGGACGAAGCCGGTCGTCATCGGCACCGCTGAGCCGTTGAACTGCTGCCCGATCAGAAAGCCCAGGGCGGCACCGCCCGTGGTCGAGATGAAGCCCTGGGCCGAGGAGGCGGTGCCCGCGATATGGCCCATCGGCTCCATCGCCATGGCTCCGAAATTGCCGGCAATCAGACCGAAGCAGAACATCGTCAGGGCCTGCAGCACGGCGAAGGTCCAGATCGTCTCATGGCCACTGAATGCTACCGCCGCATGGATCGTCGACATGACGATGAAGCCCAGCAGGGCGGAGTGCGAAATCAGCCGTGACCCCAGCCGCTCGACCAGCCGCGCGTTGAGCAGCGACGCCACCGCGATCCCGCCGGCCACCGCGCCGAACACCAGGGTGAACAATCCCGGCTCATGGAAGACGTCGAAGAAGATCTGCTGGCTGGAGTTGATGAAGCCGAACAGGGCCCCCGACACAGAGGTCATGGCCAGGGTGTAGCCCATCGACCGCCGACTGGTCAGGGCCTCGCGAAAGGCCGCAACGATGCGGTCGACCTCGATGGGCATCCGGTCCTCTGGATGCAGGGTCTCGGGCAGGCGGATGGCCGCCCAGAGCGCAAAGGCAGCCCCGCCGACGGCGAGCACACCGAACACCCAGGGCCAGGGGGCGATCGTCAGAACCAGCTGTCCAAGGGCCGGGGCGAGGATCGGCACCCCGAGGAAGACCAGAAAGCTCAGCGACATGACGCGGGCCATGGCGCGCCCGGAATAGCGGTCACGGACGATCGAGACAGCCAGCACCCGCAGGGCCGCCGCCCCGATCCCGGTGCCGACCCGGGCGGCGATCAGCAGTTCGAAGCTCGTCGAAAACGCTGCGAGCACGCTGAACACGACATAGAGGCCCAGTCCGACCATCAGGACCGGCTTGCGCCCGTAGCGGTCCGCCAGGGGACCGTAGATGATCTGGGTGACGCCGAAGCCCAGCAGATAGGCGGTGATGACCCACTGGCGGCTGTTCTCCGACACGACCCCCAGCGCCTCGCCGATGGCGGGGAGGGCAGGCAGCATGGCGTCGATCGCCAGGGCGTTCAGCGCCATCATCATGGCGATCAGGGCCACGAACTCGGGAAAGCCCGGCCCCCTGAAGGCGGGCGTCGCTGGGTCGGTGGTCGGAGCGCGCATCGACGGCCAAATGCAGTCTATCGCGACCGGGCGCAACCGGGTGGGGCGGCGGATGGCACCGGGAAGCCACAGGCTGCGGTGGTCAGCCGGTCGATTTCAGCGCTGCGGCGGCGACACGATGGCTGTCGGTGGTGCGGCCGGACGCGCGTCGCTCGCTATAGCGATCCACCAGATAGTCCGACCGGTCGCGGGTCAGGAGGGTGAATTTCACCAGTTCCTCCATCACGTCGACGATGCGGTCATGGTAGTCTGAGGGCTTCATCCGTCCCGCTTCGTCGAACTCCTGCCAGGCCTTGGCCACCGAGGACTGGTTGGGAATGGTGATCATCCGCATCCAGCGGCCAAGCAGGCGCAGGCCGTTGACGGCGTTGAAGGACTGGGACCCGCCGGAGACCTGCATCACCGCCAGGGTTCGTCCCTGGGTCGGCCGGACACCGCCGCTGTTCAGGGGCAACCAGTCGATCTGGGTCTTCATCACCCCGGTGAAGGTTCCGTGCCGCTCGGGGCTGCACCACACCTGCCCCTCGGACCAGTTCGAGAGCTCCCGCAGCTCCCGCACCTTGGGATGGTCGTCCGCGACAGCATCGGGCAGGGGGAGGTCGCGGGGGTCGAAGATGCGGGTCTCGCAGCCGAGATGCTGCAGGATTCGGGCGGCCTCTTCAGTCGCAAACCGGCTGAAGGACCGCTCCCGCAAGGAGCCATAGAGCAGGAGGATGCGCGGGGGGTGATCCCGCCGGACTGCAGGTTCCAGCAGGGTTGTGTCGGGGGCGTCGAGAAAGCGGTCGTCGAAGACGGGTTGATCAGTCATATATTTCGGATATTCTGGAAATATGGAAATGACAAGTGCCATCGAGAGCCTGTCCGCCCTCGCCCATGAGGGCCGGCTCAAGGCCTTTCGTCTGCTTGTGTCGGCAGGGCCTTCGGGCGTGGCCGCCGGCGAGATTGCGCGTCGTCTGGAAACCCCGCCCAACACCCTCTCGGCCAACCTCAGCCTGCTCGTCCACGCCGGACTGGTTCAGTCCCGCCGGGACGGGCGGTCGATCATCTATTCGGCGCGGTTCGGTCGCATGGGTGAACTCTTGTCCTTTCTGGCCGAGGACTGCTGCGCCGGTGCCCCCGAGGTATGTGGCCCGGTCGCCGCTGCGGCTCAACGCGCAGCCTGTCGGCCGGTGACGTGAGCGGGCCGGCTTCTTCTCCCGCCACGCCGGTCTTCGGCCCGGTCCGTCGCACGGTCGCCGAGGCCCTGGGGACGGCCCTGCTGCTGGCGATCGTGGTCGGCTCCGGCATCATGGCCGAGCGCCTGACCCAGGACACGGCGGTTGCCCTGCTGGCCAATACGGTCGCCACCGGTGCGGGGCTGGTGGTCCTGATCGCGGTCCTCGGGCCGATCTCGGGTGCCCATTTCAATCCTGCCGTGACCCTTGTTTTCGCACTGAAGCGCGAGCTGCCGACACGAGCGGCAGCCGCCTATGCGGCGGCCCAGACCGCGGGCGGCGTCGCGGGGGTGTGGCTGGCCCACACCATGTTCGCCGAACCGGTCCTGCAGGTCTCGACCCGGCTGCGCGACGGCCCGGCGCTGGCCCTGTCCGAGGGCATTGCGACCTTCGGCCTGGTCGGGGTGATCCTGGCCGGTGTCCGGTTCCGGCCGCAGGCCGTGCCCGCGCTGGTGGGCCTCTATATCACCGCCGCCTACTGGTTCACCGCCTCAACTTCCTTCGCCAATCCGGCGGTGACTCTGGCGCGGAGTCTGAGCGATACCTTCGCCGGCATTGCGCCCGTGTCCGCCCCGGCCTTCATCGCGGCCCAGATCGCCGGAGCGCTCGCGGCCCTGGTTGTCTTCAGCTGGCTTCTGCGCGAGGAGAGCGCCCCATGACCGACTTCCCCGTCACCATCTTCCACAACCCTGCCTGCGGGACGTCGCGCAATGTCGTGTCCATGGTAGAGTCCGCCGGCTACCGGCCTGAGGTGGTCGAATATCTGAAAGCCGGCTGGACCGCAGATCAGCTGAAGGCCGTCTTCGCCGATGCCGCTCTGACCCCGCGTGAGGCCATGCGCGAGAAGGGCTCTCCGGCGGCCGAACTCGGCCTGCTGGATCCCGGCACGCCGGACGCCGCCATCCTCGCGGCCATGGTCGCCCATCCGGTGCTGGTGAACCGTCCGATCGTGCGCACGCCGAAGGGGGCCGCCCTGTGCCGCCCGTCGGAAAAGGTGTTCGACCTGCTGGACCGGGCACCGGACCGCTTCGTCAAGGAAGACGGGGAAGCGGTCGTCCCGGCCCCAGGCAGCGCGAACGCGCGGTAGGACGCCCCGCTCGCGGCCGGGCGGCAAAACCCGTCGCATCGAAGGCCAGGCCCTATCCGAAGCCCGGAACGGGGTGATAGCTTTCCAGACTGGTGGGAGGGTCGCACATGTCCAGGATCAACAGTCTGTCTGGCGGCCTCGCGGCGGCCAGCTTCTTGGCGGCCTGCGTCGCCCTGGGCGGCTCCCCGGCACAGGCCCAGCTGCCGGGTGACTTCAACTCGACCCGGCCCGCGGTGCGGGTCGAATACTGGCAGAAGCGTCTGGGCGAGATTGAGCAGCGCCTTGCTGCACCCGAGAGCCTTGCGCCGGTCAAACTGGTCTTCCTCGGCGATTCCATCACCGACTTCTGGACCATGGCGGAAAACCCCTGGTTCCCCGGGGCGGTCGGCGGAGCATCCGTCTGGAATGAGTCCTTTGCCGGCAGCGACCCGCTGAACCGCAGCCTCAACATGGGGATCTCGGGGGACCGGACGGAGCACGTCCTCTACCGAATCCTGCCCAGGGCCGAGGGGGGACTGGGTGAACTGGACCGGCCCGACCTGGACCCGGACGTGGTCGTTCTTCTGATCGGTATCAACAACAGCTGGGACGCCGAAACGCCGGTGGTCGACAGCGTCCTGGGCGGAATTCGCGCCGTGACCGCGGCGGTCCATGCGCGCAAGCCGGGGGCCCTGATTGTCCTTCAGTCGCTCCTGCCGACCAATGAGCCGGGCCGGAACGCACAGGTCGTCGTTCCGGTGAACGCGGCCCTGGCGGCCTTTGCGGCGGAAGACGCCCAGGCCGGCCATGTCCGCTTCCTCGACCTCTATCCGGTCTTTCTCGACGACAGCGGCGGCCAGAACCGGGCCTTCTTCATGGATGCGGTGCATCCCAATGAGAGCGGCTACCGGGCCTGGCGCGATCGACTGGTCCCCTTCCTGGCCGCGATACGGCCCTAGCCGGGCCCGCGCTTCAGCAGGGGCTTCACCATCGGAATGGTGAGCATGGTCGATCCGACGGCCATCAGCAGCAGGGCGGTGAAGGCGTCATTGGTGATGACCTGCCTATCCAGAAGAATGTTGGCGAAGATGATCATGATCAACGCCTTGGTCTGCAGAAGCCAGCCGATTGCGGTCGCTTCGCCCTTTGGCCATTTCAGGATGCGACCGGCCAGTTGAACCCCGGCCAGCTTGCCGGTGACGGCGGCGACAAGCAGCGCGCCGGCGGCCAGAAAGACCGCGGCCCCGCCGACGTCCCACTGGGTCCGCAATCCGGTGCTGAGGAAGAAGACCGGCATGATCGCCAGCAGGATGTGATTGCGGAACTGGTCCATCCGGGCCCGGTCGAACCAGCTGTTGTCCAGTACCGCCCCGGCCAGGAAGGCACCGACCATGAAATGCAGGCCGGACCAGTCACCGGCCAGACCACAGGCGGCCAGCCATACGAGTGCGACATACCAGCGGTCAGGCTCGGGCAGGCGTCGCATCAGGGCCCGGATCGCGATGGCCGCGACCGCGAAGCCGACGACAAAGGCGGCCTGGCGACCGATCCGTTCCCAGTCCAGCAGGATCAGCGCCAGAACGCCCCAGATGGCGATGTCGTCGAGGCTGGCATAGCGCAGGATACGCTGGCCGAGCGGTCGCCGCAGGATGTCCAGCTTTTCCATGAACAGCATCAGGATCGGCAGGGCCGTGACCGCGCAGGCCATGCCGATGCCGAGGACCACCTGCCATTCCTCGGCTCCCGCGCCGGCCCAGCCGGGAAAGCGCAGCATCCCGAAGGCCACAACCGCCCCCAGCGCCAGGGGCGTTATCAGGGCCAGACCGGCGGTGATTCCGGTCTCGACCCGATGCGTCCAGGCCTGGCTGAGGTCCAGTTCCAGACCGGCAATGAAGACGAAGATCATCACCGCCCACCAGGCTACGCCGTTCAGCGCCATGATCACCTGCGGATTGAAGACCGCGGCATGGGCGTCGGGGAAGGCGGCCCCGAGCACCCCGGGGCCCAGCAGGACACCGGCGATGATCTGCACCACCACCAGCGGGGCATAGTCCTCGGTTCGAAGGCCGCGCCAGATCAGATAGGGCACGCTGAAGATGATCAGCATGGCCACCAGAAAGAGTTCGGTCGTGTTCAGCGGGTGTGCCAGGGGGATCTCTCCGCTTGCTGCACGGCCATGGTCATTTCATCGGCCGGACTGGCCATAGCGACGTTCAACCGGCGCATACCGGTCCCAGACTGCCCGGTCGGCCAGCGACCGCAGCAGTTTGATGTATTCCGCATGGGTCCAGGCGAGAGGCGTCGCCGAGTCCGTACCCTCGCCCGGCTCATAGTCTCGTGCGGTGCTGTGACCGACCCCGTCCCAGACCTGTTCGGGTAACAGAAGCCCGTCATTGGCGAAGGACTCCATTCCGCGAACATAGGTCTGGCGGATGGACTCGAAGGTGGCGGGCGGCGCGCCCTCCGCGACAGCGCGCGCGATCTCATAGTGGCCGCGCTCGCCGGTGAAGATCGGCCAGACCCGGCCACGCTGGCCCGGCGTCATTCCACCGACGCCGTAGTTCCCGCCCGTTTCGATGTTTTCGCCGTAGCCGTCATTGCCGTAGCGCCGCCATCCGGGCGTGCCGTTCAGGTCGTAGCGGACGCGGAAGCGGGGCTCGCGCGACTGGTCGTCGTACTCCGGCAGGCTGGCGACGATCGAGGGGGCGTCGGCGGCGCGCACGCCGTAACGCACCAGTTCCAGGAAGCCGCCGTCGATGATGCGGTCTTCGGCGATGGCGGGCTGGCCGTTGTTCTCGCCGAGGGGCAATTTGTCGTTCGGGTTCTCGTTCCGGCTCAGGCGGAGGAAATACCGGCCGTCGCCATACTCCCCGGTGGTGGTGAACATTCGCGCCTCAATCTTGGACGCATAGTCGTCGGCGGCGGCCTCATAGCGGGTCGCGGCACCGGCATCTCCGGAGGCACGGGCGATCTCCGCCGCCACGGTCAGGCCGGTGATGACGGCGGCTGTGGTCGACGGGGAAAAGCCTTCCTGCTCCTCCCAGCGTTCCTGCTGCGTCCATGGCGGCGTGACCTGCCGGTCGTTCCAGAGGATCCCGGCCTTGCCGCCCTCGACGAGAAAATCAGCGGCCGGTTTGATCATGCGGACGTACATCGCCGCCAGTTCGGCGTCGTTGATCTGGCCGGCCTTCCACAGCTTCCAGCCCAGCATGATGGGCATGGCGGTCTGGTCCAGCTGGACCCCGACCCATTCGATCTGCCCGTCGACATGGGTCTTCTGCAGGAACCAGCCGGTCGCCCCGGTATTGCCCGGCGTGTCGGCGCGAACCTGGACCTGGGGCAGGTAGTTGAAGGCCGCGACCGGTGTCTCGGTGTCGCCCAGCGCCATCAGGGCCATGGCGACCTGATAGAAGTCGCGCGGCCAGACGGCCTTGTAGCCGGTCGAGGATGCGGTGGCGTCGACGGTGTCGCCCCATGGATTGGACAGCGAAGCGATCAGGGCACCGGCATAGGTACGGTCTTCCTGCACCTTCAGCATCAGGGCCGAGGCCCAGGCCAGTCTGCCGCCGTCGGTGGACTGCTCCGCGATGCGCGGCAGTTCGGACAGGGTGGCGAGATAGTCCTGCCAGCCGACGCGGTCGCCCTCGCCGTTGAAGCGGGCGAGGACTTCGTCGAGGCCGGTGGTGAAACTGTCCGAGGCTGCCCGCCGCGCGTCCTGGCGCGAGGGCCCGAAGCCGATCACAAAATCCTGGCGTCGGGTCTCGCCCGCGCGCAGCGGCTGGAGCCCGCCGGTCAGCATGATGTTGCCGCTCGCATCGCCGGTGGAGCGATGGACCTGGTCCAGGCGACCGTCCTCGAGGTCGGTCAGGCCGTCGGAAGTGCCGACGAAGCCGACGCTGGCGGCCGTGAAGCTGCGATCGGACTGGAGCACCAGATGGGTGTCAGCCTCATAGGCATAGAGGGCCCCGGGCTCCTCGCGCTCCACCCCGTCGATGAAGGTCCGGCCGGAGGCGACGGCATCGCCCGAATCGCCGACCCCGGTGTTGGCCATATGCGGCTCGAGCAGCAGATAGGGGACGATGTTGCCGCGCAGGGCCCGGATCGAGGTGCGCACGACCAGCGACTGGCGGTCGGGATCCGTGAAGATGCGCTTCTCGATCTCGAAGCGGCCGCCGCGGTCCGTGGTCACCACGCGGTAGGCCGGTGAGAGCGGCCGGCCGCGCGCGTCCGTGTTCAGATATTCGGTGCGGCTGTCCGTGTCTCGGCCCTCGATGACCAGCTGGCCGTCGACCACGACGGCGAACCGCATCTGTTTGATCTGGGCCTCATGGATCAGGCCGTACATGGTCTCGGTCAGGACGCCGTCGGCGAGCGAGAACCAGACCCGGGAGACGTCACCGGTGCGGCCGCCGTCACGGTACTGGCCATCGACATAGGCTTCGTAGGAGGCGCCTGCGCCCGTCTTTGCGGCGCTGGACCAGACCGGTCGGTCACCGGGTGCGCCCGGCGCGATTGCAGCCACCTGCGGGGCCGGTACGACCACGGGTGCTGCCGCCTCACGGCCGGGAATCAGGCCTTCCAAAGTGGAACATCCCGCGCTGAGCAGCAGGGCGGCACCGAGGGCGAGGCGGGAGACTGTGCGCATGGTTTGGCTCGTCATTCGGGAGGCAGGAGAAAGGTCAGCGGGGTATCGAGGCGTTGATTCCATGAGGCCTCATTATGCTCGGCTCCGGGGAAGACCAGGCTTCTGAAACGTTCGGGGCCCCAGCCTGTGGCCGTGACCACCGTGTCGATGCGGCTCTGGAAGAAGGCATAGAACTGATCCAGCGTCTCGTCCCCGCGATCAAAATAGAGCCGGTGGGCTGCGGGATCGGGCAGGCCCCGGGCGATGACTTCGCTCCAGGTCCGGACCACGGTCTCGCGCCAGCGCTCCAGCCGGTTGTCGTCGAGGCGCTCGATCCGGAGCGGCCAGTGGGTCGACAGGCAGCCGGCGCTGCCGAAGACCTCGGGATGTTTCATCAGGGCATAGAGGGAGATCAGGCCACCCATGCTCGAGCCCATGATGACGGTGTCGCCGCGCGCCGGGCGGGTGCGGTAGGTGCGGTCGATGAAGGGTTTCAGCTCCTCCACCAGAAACCGCAGATAGCCGTCGGACAGGGGGGCGCCGCCGTACAGGGTCAACAGATCCGTGCGGATGTCCGCAGGGAGGGCGCGGATCATGTCAGCGGGCACATATTCGCGCAGGCGCAGCGGCGTGTTGTGCACGCCGACCACGATCGGCATCCGGATCTGGCCCCCTGATCCCAGCCGGCTGACATGTTCATCCACGCCCCATTCGACCCCGTAGCCGGCCCGTGCACTGTCGAACAGGTTCTGGCCGTCGTGCATGTAGAGGACCGGCCAGCCTGCGTCCGTCGCGTCATAGCCGGGCGGGAGCCAGACGGTGACGTCGCGCGGCCCCACATGGGCCGAGGTCATTTGCGGGTGTTCGACCAGCCGGCCCGTGGTCGGGGCCTCGGCCCTCGCCGACAGGGCCAGGCCCAGCATCGGCAGGGCGACCAGACCCTTGAGGGCATGACGCCGGTCGAGGGTCACGACACCACCTTCGGTTCCGTCACCCGAAGGCTGAAGGCCGCCGCGATGAAGAAGCTGACGCCGCCGAGCACCAGGGCCCAGATGGCCTGGCTGTCGAACAGGTTCTTCAGGATCAGGCCGAGGATGGTGGCGGCCAGCAACTGGGGCACGACGATGAAGATGTTGAAGATGCCCATGTAGACGCCCATTTTCCGGCCCGGGACGGCCCCGGCGAGGATGGCGTAGGGCATCGACAGGATCGAGGCCCAGGCAATGCCGACCCCGATCATGGGCAGCCACAGAAGCTGCGGGTCCCGGATCAGGAACACCCCGATCAGGCCCAGGCCGCCGAGGGCCAGATTGATCGCATGGGCCGGCTTGCGGCCTGTTCGCCGCGCGATGACCGGGATGGCGAAGGCGGCCAGTGCGGCGACGCCGTTATAGACCCCGAACAGGATGCCCACCCAGTTCGCCCCCTCATTGTAGGCGGTCGAGGTGGTGTCGGAGGTCCCGAAATGAACGGCCGTCACCGCCGCCGTGGTGTAGATCCACATGGCGAACAGGGCGAACCAGCTGAAGAACTGGACGACCGCCAGGCCGCGCATGGTCTTCGGCATCCGGAAGACGTCGTCGATGATCTCGGTCAGGCCGTTCGACACCCGTGCCCGGTGCATCAGGCCGACGACGATCTGCAACAGGCCGAAACCCGCGAGGAAGCCGGCGAGGATATAGAGTTCCTTCTCAAGACCGGTGATCCGGACGCCATAGAGCCCGGCCATGCCCGCGATCAGCCACAGGATGCCGCCGAGCAGATAGGTGTTGGCCGCGCGGGCCGGGGCCTGACTCTCGTCCTCCCCCTGGGCGGCGAGGGCGGCGGTGCGGGTGGTCTCGAAGGCGTCGATCTCCGCAGGGCTGTATTCGCGCGTCGAAACGACGGTCCACAGCACGGCGAGAAGCATGCCCGCGGCCCCGATGTAGAAGGCCAGTTTGACCGCGTCCGGCGTCACGCCTGCCGGAGCCGTCGAGACGACCTCGAACACATTGGTCAGGATCCAGGGGAGGCAGGACGCCAGCACCGCCCCGGCGCCGATGAAGAAGGTCTGCATGGCATAGCCGCTGGTGCGCTGCTCATCCGGCAGGTTGTCGCCGACGAAGGCCCGGAAGGGCTCCATGGTGACGTTGATCGCGGCGTCCATGACCCACAGGGTCGCCGCCGCCAGCCACAGGCTGGGGGCGTTGGGCATGTAGATCATCGCCGCCGATGTCAGGATCGCACCGACCAGGAAATAGGGCCGTCGCCGCCCCAGCGGACCCCAGGTCTTGTCGCTGAAATGCCCGATGATGGGCTGGACCAGCAGCCCGGTCAGGGGAGCCGCGATCCACAGGATGGCGAGGTTGTCGACCTCGGCGCCGAGAGACTGGAAGATCCGGCTGGCGTTGCCGTTCTGGAGCGCAAAGCCGATCTGGATGCCGAAGAATCCCACGCACATGTTCCAGATGGCGAACTGGCTCAGGCGCGGTCGAACCCGGCCGGTCATGCCGGAGTCATGGGCGGTTGCGGTCATGTGCGGCGTCCTCTGCCGATCGGAACGAAACGGATGGCCTGACCGCCACCGGGGGCGAGTTGCAGGGTCAGGGTGTCACGGGCGGTGACCTCGCGGCTTTCGATCACAATGGCCTCGCGATTGGTCTGCCAGTGGGCGTCGGGGGCGTCGCGATAGATCTCGGCGCGGTAGCGGCGGTCCGGGTCGAGGAAGGACAGGTCGGCGTCCAGCACGCGCGGATGTTCGTCGGTGACCGCACCCAGGAACCATTGGTCGGAGTTGCGGTCCTTGCGGACGGTGGTGACAAAGTCGCCGATCTCGCCGTTGAGGATGCGGGTCTCCGCCCAGTCGACGGCGACGTCCTTGATGAACTGGAACGGGCCCGGATTGGCCTCGTAGTTCTCCAGCAGGTCCGCCGCCATCTGGATCGGGCTGTAGATGGTCACATAAAGGGCCAGCTGTTTGGCCCAGGTGGTGGCGATGCCGTCGGGGCTGCGGGTCCTCATCCCGAAGACGCCGGGGGTATAGTCCATGGGCCCGGCGAGCAGGCGGGTGAAGACCAGATTGGCCTCATGCTCGGGCGGATTGCCGGGCTGGCCCCAGGCACTGAACTCCATGCCGCGCGCGCCCTCGCGGGAGATCATGTTCGGCCAGGTGCGGCGCAGGCCGGTGTCCTTGAACGGCTCATGGGCATTGACGGCGACCTGGTATCGGGCTGCGGTCTGGACCACGCGGATCTGGTGCTGTGCCATCGGCTGGCTCTCGTGCCAGGCCAGGCGCGGTTGCCCGTCCGGTCCGCGCACCCGGGCTCCGGCGGCGTCGGCGACATAGCCGGTCTTGACCGAATGCCAGCCGAACCGCTGCATCTGGGCGAAGGCCGGGTCCAGCTGTTGCTCATAGTGGAAGGCGTTGCCGCCGGTTTCATGGTGGCCGATGATCTCGACGCCCTTCTGCCGGGCATAGGCGGCGATGCGTTCAAGGTCGAAATCGGGATAGGGCCGGGTGAAGCTGTAGTCCCAGCCGGTGCCGAACCAGTCGCCGTCCCAGCCGATATTCCAGCCCTCGATCAGCACACCGCCAAAGCCGTGCTCGGCCGCGAAATCGATGTGTTTGATGGCGTTCTCGGTCGTCGCGCCGTGTTTCGGACCCGAGCTCCAGGTCTTCAGGTCCAGGTGCATCTCCCACCAGATGCCGACATATTTCATCGGCCTGAACCAGCTGACGTCGCCCAGGACATTGGCCTCGTTCAGGTTCAGGATCAGGCTGGACTCGACCAGATCCCCGGCGCGGTCTGCGATCTGCAGGGTGCGCCAGGGAGTGGTGAAGGGGGCGGTCAGCTCGACGGCCGCATTGGTCAGGCCGGGGGTCAGGAAGGCCTTGAACCGCCCGCCCTCGACCCGCCGCAGGTTCATGCCGGAATAGTCGGTCAGCGCCGCTTCATGGATGGAGACATGCAGGCCGTCGTCGGTGCGCACCGTCAGGGGCGTCTGGGCGACGCCGACCGAGTCGATGCGGGTCCGGTTGTAGAGATACTCCTCGCGGTTCCACTCAAAGGCGGGGATCCACCAGGCCGTGCCGGAGTCTGCGACGGCGAATTCCGTCAGTTCGTCGCCGATCTTCACCGTCCTGAGATTGGGTTGGTCGGGGAATTCGTACCGGAAGCCGAGGCCGTCATCATAGATGCGGAAGACGACATCGATCCGCCGGCCCAGTGCCGTCTTCTCGGTCAGATGGACCCGCAGCTGGGTGTAGTGGTTGCGGATGAAGCGGCGCTCGCCCCACGGCTGCTCCCAGGTATCGTCATGCAGCGTCGGTGCCTCGGCCGTGATCGCAAAATTGCGCTCCAGCTTGGCCGCGTCGGTCAGCAGGAAGCCGAGGCGCGACGGCGCGATTACCGGGCGGCCCAGGCGGCTGACGCTGTACTCCGGCCGTCCCTCGCCGTTCACGGTCACGGACACGGACAGAATCCCGCCGGGTGAACGGGCTTCGGCAGCGCCGGCGATCTCCCGGGTCTCGGCGGCCGTCGCCGGAAGGGCGGCGACGAGGGCGGTGGTCGAAATCAGGGTACGGCGTGTCAGCATTCGTCGGCCCTCCGGGACGCCGCTCTTGCCAAGCGCGCCCTGGGCGGCGCAGAACAAGCAAGATTTGCAGCAAAATTTGCAGATTGGAATTCAACCGGAGCCCACGCTTGAGCCGCCGCAACACCCGTCTGGAAGACCTGGCCAAGCTCGCGGGCGTGTCGATCTCGACGGCGTCCCGCGCCCTCAACGACAGCCCGGCGGTCAATGCCCGCACCAAACAGCTGATCTGGAAGCTGGCGCGGGAGCATGACTATCCGTTCCGGCGCTACATGCCGGCGGGTCCGATCGGCGCCGAAGGCGTTATCGCGCTGGTCACGCCCCGTCCGCAGGGACGCGAGGGCCGGCTCAGCGACCCCTTCTTCCTCGAACTCCTGGCGGGAGTCGGCGAGGCGGCGCGCGAACGCGGCTGCGATGTGATCATGAGTCATTTCTCGCCGACCAGCTACGACGACCTGTCGGCGGCGATGAACACGAGCCGCGCCGATGGCGTGATCTTTCTCGGCCAGAGCACGCTCCATCAGAGTCTGAACCGGCTGGCGGAGACCGAGGGGCGGTTCGTGGTCTGGGGTGCCCAGATGCCCGACCAGGCCTATTGTTCGGTCGGGTCCGACAACCTGGCGGGCGGTCGGCGCGCAACGCTGCATCTTGCGCGACTGGGGCGCAAGCGCATCGTCTTTCTGGGGGACCTGGAGCCCCCCGAGGCGATGCAACGCCACCGCGGCTATCTGGAAGCCCTCGCCCGCTCGGGCATCGAGGCCGATCCCGACCTGATCATGGAGGCCCATTTCGAGGTGGAGTCGGCCGAGGCCTCGGTCGACAGTCTGATCCGGCGCGGCGTGAAATTTGACGGCGTGGTCTGTGCCTCGGACCAGATCGCCCTGGGGGCCGTGCGGGCCCTGCTGCAGGCCGGTCTGAGCGTGCCCGAGGATGTCTCGGTCATCGGTTTCGACAATGTGCCGTTCAGTCGCTACAGCCGCCCGGCCCTGACCACGATCGCCCAGGACACGATGAAGGCGGGCCGTCTCCTGGTGTCCAAGCTGATCGACAATCCCGGCGATTCGGTCGGCCGCTCGGAGCGGATTCCCACCGACCTGATCGTGCGCGAGAGCTGCGGCGGCTGACCTCACCCCGGCCCCCCTGACAGCACCAGCCCGGCCATCGGCGGCAACATCCCGTGCGGCGGTGCACTGAGATTCACGGACTCAATGACCCGAAGGCCGACAGGCAGGGACCAGGGGGCGGGATGGTGGCCGAGGTTGAAGACGCAGACCAGCCGTTCGCCGCGCCAGACCCGCTCGAAACACAGGAGATCGCCCGTTCCGTCCAGCAGGGTCATATCGCCCATCATGAGGGCCGGATGGGCCTTGCGGAGCGCGATCAGGCGACGGGTTGTGTGCAGGATGGAGGCGGGGTCGCGCTCCTGGCGATCGACGGCCAGGCCGATGTGGCGCGGGTCAATCGGCAGCCAGGGCTCGGCACTCGAAAAGCCGGCCTGGGGCTGGTCCGCCTTCCAGGGCATGGGGGTGCGGGCACCATCGCGGCCGAGAGTCTGGGGCCAGTTGGCGATCGCCTCGGGATCGACCAGACGCTCGAAGGGAACATCGGCCTGGGGCAGGGCCAGCTCCTCGCCCTGGTAGATGAAGACATTGCCCCGCAGTGTCATCAACAGCAGCATCGCCATCTCGGCATAGGCCGTCAGGTCACGACCCTCGGCCCACCGTGAAATGGCGCGCGGCGCGTCGTGATTGGAGAAGGTCCAGGACGGCCAGCCCTGTCCCGCGCGGCCCTGCCAGGCTTCGGCTCCCTCGCGGACCTGCGCCGCACCCAGGGCCGGCGCATAGAGGTAGAGGAAGCCATAGGCGCTGTTCAGATGGTCATCGCCCTCGGTGAAGGCCTTCATCTCGCGCTCGGAGTGGTCGCCGCCCACCTCGGCCACGGTGAACCGGCCGCCATAGCTGTCGGTCAGGGCGCGGATACGCGACAGGAAGGCAGCGATCCCGGGCTGGGACTGGTTGTGTAGCTTGTCCTGGAAGTCGAACGGCCGGGTCCGCTTGCCGCCGGGCGGCAGGGGCGGATTATCCCTCAGGCCGGGGTCGTGCATGGTGAAATTGATCGCATCCAGACGGAAGCCGTCGACGCCGCGGTCCAGCCAGAAGCGGGCGGCATCCAGCAGGGCATCCTGGACCTGGAGATTGTGCAGGTTCAGCTGGGGCTGCTCCGGCAGGAAATTGTGCATGTAGTACTGGCCGCGCCGGGCATCCCAGGTCCAGGCCGGACCGGAGAAGACTGACTGCCAGTTGTTGGGCGGCGACCCGTCCGGGCGGGGGTCGGCCCAGACATACCAGTCGGCTTTCGGCCCGCTGCGCGACCGGCGGCTCTCGCGGAACCAGCCATGCTGGTCAGAGGTGTGGGCGAAGACCAGATCGGTGATGACCTTCAGGCCGAGGCCATGGGCCTTTTCGATCAGCCGGTCGAAGTCCGCCAGGGTGCCGAAGATGGGATCGACGTCGCAGTGGTCCGCCACGTCGTAGCCGAAGTCCTTCATCGGCGAGGTGAAGAAGGGGCTGAGCCAGATGGCATCGACGCCGAGGGAGGCGATGTGGTCGAGGTGCCGCGTGACACCGGGCAGGTCGCCGATGCCGTCGCCGTTGGTGTCGGCAAAACTGCGCGGATAGACCTGATAGATGACGGCCCCCCGCCACCATTCGGCGGCGGAGGTCCGGGGCATGGAGAGTTCGAGAATCTGGGCGGTCACGCGGGGCTTTCGGCTACACAGGCAAGATAGCCCAGGGCGGGCAAGGACAGGGAGATGACGCCCGGAGCCGAAGCGCGGGCGGGGCAGGACCCGATCAGGGCGCGCCATTCGGCCGACCCCGTCTCGACCGCGACATTGACGGTGCGGGCTTCGTTGGCGGTGTTGAAGACCACCAGGGTCTCGCCGCCGTCATCGAGGCGGGAGATGGCCAGGATCCCGGGGGTCTGGTCGGCGGTGCGGACCAGGACCCGACCCCGCCGCAGCCGGGCGTCCGCCGCGCGAACCGCCGTCATCTCCGCGATCCGGCGATACAGGTCCGCACCGGTGTCGAACGGGCCGGAGGCCGCGCCGATACGTCGGTCATCGGCATAGCTCGGGGTTAGGGTCTGGAACATGTCCTGCCTCGACCTTCGATCGTCCCCGTCGCCGGTGAAACCCTGTTCGTCGCCGTAGTATATCACCGGTACGCCGCGGCCCAGAACCAGGATGGCATGGGCCAGGGTCGTGCGGTCCAGCAGCTCCCGGTCGGAGATGGTCGGGCGATCCTTCAGGATCAGATGGCCGACGCGCCCCATGTCATGATTGCCGATGAAGGTCGGCAACTGCAGGGCTGCGGCCTCACCGCCGGCATAGACCGGATCGGCATTGATTACGCGGGCGATCCGGTCCGGCCCGAGGCTCCCGGCGACAGCCTCCTGGACACTGCGCTGCCAGGCGAAGTCCAGGACGCTCGGCAGGCCGTCCAGCTGCGTATGGCGCGCCAGCTCGCCCGGTTCGAAGCCGTAGACCTCGCCGAAGATATGGAAATTCGGGATTCCGGCCGCGCGGGCCCGCGCGAGGATGGCGGGGACGAAAGCCTGCCAGAACTCCGGATTCACGTGTTTGGCGGTGTCGATCCGGAACCCGTCGATCCCGTAGGTCTCGATCCACGATCCATACAGGTCGATGAAGCCCTCGATGACTCGCGGATGCTCGGTCATCACATCGTCGAGGCCGGAGAAGTCGCCGTCCAGCGCGCTTTCGCCGTACCAGGCGCTGTTGCCGCGGTTGTGGTACAGGCCGATGTCGTTCAGCCAGGCGGGCACCTTGATCTCTTCCTCGCCCGCCGGGACGTAGGGGCTGTAGGCATAGTCGGGCCGTGTCAGCCGCGCGAAATCCTGATCCGATCCATCCCCGACGAAGCCGGCATTGATGGCCTCGCCGTCCAGCCCGCCGCGACGCTGGACCGGATAGTCGCGCGCCCAGCGATAGCCGCAGTCATTCTGCGGGCATTCGCGGTACTGGATCACATCGGCGGTGTGGTTGATGACGATGTCCAGATAGACCTTCATCCCGCGGGCATGAGCGGCATCGACCAGGGCCCGGAACTCGGCCTCCGTCCCGAAATGCGGATCCACGCGGGTGAAATCGGTGATCCAGTAGCCGTGATAGGCGGCGCTCTCCTGGCCCGGCGGTCCCTGCACCGGCTTGTTCCGGAAGACAGGGGCCAGCCAGAGGGCGGTTGCCCCCAGCCCCTGGATATAGTCGAGCCGCGCGGTCAGGCCGGCCAGGTCGCCGCCATGGTAGAAGCCCGGGTCGGTCGGGTCATAACCCGTGACCAGCCGGTCCCCCGCCAGGCCGCCCAGGTCGTTTGACGGGTCGCCGTTGGCGAACCGGTCGGGCAGCAGGAAATAGATCACTTCGTCTTCGGGCGGACGCTCCCGCAAGGCCTGCAGCGCCTCCGATGCCCCCTGGGCCGCGGCCGGCGTCGTGACTCCCGCGCCCGCCAGCGCGGCCAGGGCTGCCAGGAGGCCGAAGCTCAATCTGCCGGTGCGTCTGGCCGGGAAGGTCATGGCTGGCGTTCCTCAGGTGTCCGGCGACGACGTGGCCGCGCAGATCGGTTTGCAAGATTTTGCAGCGGAGCCGCCTCCTGTCAATCCGAATGCGTTTGGCGTCGGAAATGCGGCGGGATAACGGGAAAGCGCCTTGTGCGCTGCAGCATGGCCGGCCTTCCCCGTCACATTTTGGACACGGATGCGCCGTCGGCCCATATTACCGACTTGCAAGGTTCCCATAAGTTTGCATAACTTTGCGACGACGCCGGACGCTTCGTTAGAAATGCGGTGGCCCCTAGGGAGAATGATGATGAGAAACCAAGTCACCCGGCGCGCGCGCCTCCTTGCCGGAGCCGCCTTCGGCGCGATCGGGATTCTTTCCTTCGCCGGCGCTGCCGCCGCTCAGGATGCTCCCGAGGCGCAGGAGATCGACGAGATCGTCGTGACCGGCATCCGGGCCTCGATCCAGAGCTCGATCGCCGCCAAGCGCAACAACACCTCGATCGTCGAGGTCGTGACCGCAGAAGACATCGGCAAGCTGCCGGACGTCTCCATCGCCGAATCGCTGGCCCGCCTGCCCGGCCTGACCGCGCAGCGCCTTGATGGCCGCAGCCAGGTGATCTCGATTCGCGGCCTTGGTCCCGACTTCACCACCGCCCTGCTGAACGGACGTGAACAGGTCACGACCGGCGACAACCGCGGCGTCGAGTTCGACCAGTATCCGTCGGAACTGCTGTCAGGCGTGACCATCTACAAGACGCCCGACTCGGCGCTGGTCGGCCAGGGCCTCGCCGGCACCGCCGATCTGCAGACGATCCGCCCGCTGGCCTACGGCCGTCGCGCCTTCGCCGCCAACGTGCGGTATGAGGTGAACGACATCGGGGCCCTGAACGCCGGGACGACCGACAACGGCACCCGCTACAGCATTTCCTACATCGACCAGTTCGCCGACGACACGATCGGTATCGCGCTCGGCTATGCCCACATGGGCTCGCCTTACCAGTCCGAGCGGTTCAACGCCTGGGGCTATCCCAACGTCACCCCGAGCGCCCGCGTCATCGGCGGCACCAAGCCCTATGTCATGTCGTCGGAGCTCGAGCGCGACGGCTTCATGGGCGTGGTTGAGTTCCGGCCCAATGACCGCTGGCACACCACCTTCGACGCCTTCTATTCGACCTTCGACAACACCCAGGTTCTGCGCGGGATCGAATTCCCCCTGCAGTGGTCCTCGGCCTCGCTGCAGCCCGGCTTCACCGTCACGGACGGCCTGATCACCCAGGGACAGTTCACCAATGTTCGCGGCGTCGTCCGCAATGACGTGAACACTCGCGAGAGCGAGATCATGTCGCTGGGCTTCAACACCGAGTTCACCCCGAACGAGCACTGGACCCTCTCGGCGGACATCAGCTACTCGGGCGTCGACCGGACCGACCAGATCATCGAGAGCTATGCCGGCACCGGTGACAACGGTTCGGGCGCAGCGGACACCCTGACCTTCCGCATCGACGGCAACGGCGTGCCGCAGTTCGACAACCTTCTGAACTACGCCGACTTCAACCTGATCCGTCCCAGCAGCCCGCAGGGCTGGGGTGGCGACGTCGTTCCGGGTGGCCAGGACGGCTACCTGAACAGCCCGACCGTCACCGACGAATTGTTTGCCACGCGGCTGCAGGCGACGGCCCACTATAGCGACGGCCCGATCACCTCGGTGGATTTCGGCATCAACTACAACCGTCGTGAAAAGGAACTGATCGCCGACGAGTTCTTCCTCGGCGTGGCCGGCGGCGGCTTCCCGGTGGTCCCGACCCAGTTCCGTCTGGCACCGACCTCGCTCGACTTCATCGGCATTCCGGGCATGGTCAGCTATGACACCCTCGGCCTGCTGAACAGCGGCTTCTTCCAGCGGATCCGCAACCCGAACTCGGACGTCCTGGCCAAGAACTGGACGGTGTCGGAGACGATCTTCACCCCGTTCATCCGCGCCAACCTCGACACCAGCTGGAGCGGCGTGCCGGTCACCGGTAACTTCGGCTTCCAGGTCGTCGTGGTGGACCAGAGCTCGTCCGGCTTCGCAGCCACCGGCGGTGGTGCCTCGACCCGCTCGGTCGCGATTACGGGCGGCGAGAAATATGCAGAGCTGCTGCCCAGCGCCAACCTGATCTTCGAAATCGGCGACCAGCGCTACCTGCGCCTTGCGGCGGCCCGGACCCAGGCCCGTCCGCGTATGGACGAGATGCGCGCCTCCCGGACCTTCGGCTTCAACGCCGCGCTCAACGTGCCGGGCGCGACGGTGAACAGCTCGCCCTGGAGCGGCGGTGGCGGCAATCCGGAACTCAAGCCCTGGATCGCCAACGTCTATGACATCTCGATCGAGCAGTATTTCGGCCGCTCGGCCTATGTCTCGCTGGCCGCCTTCTACAAGGACCTGGACACCTACATCTACAACCAGAACCAGGTGGCCGACTTCACGGGCTTCCCCACCGGTGCCGGCACCGCCGTCATCAACCAGGGCATCGTCTCGGCCCCGGCCAATGGCGAAGGCGGCGCGCTGTACGGGATCGAGTTCGCGGTCTCCACACCGTTCGACTTCATCTCTCCCGCGCTTGAAGGCTTCGGCGGCCAGTTCTCGATCTCGTCGACCGAGAGCGAAATCCAGCCCGATCCGGGCAACCCCGCCACGCCGATCCCCGGCCTGTCGGAAACCGTCGCCAACCTGACCGTCTACTATGAGCGGGACGGCGTGCAGGCCCGGATCAGCAACCGCTACCGCTCCGAGTTCCTCGGCGAGGTCGCCGGTTTCGGCAACGGCCGCACCCTGCGGCAGGTCGGGGCGGAATCCATCGTCGACGCCCAGATCGGCTACCAGTTTGAATCGGGACCGCTGGAAGGCCTCTCGGCCCAGTTCCAGGTCAACAACCTGACCGACGAGCCCTTCTACACCTACGAGAACGGTGACGAGCGGCGGATCATCGACCATCAGGTCTACGGCCGGACCTTCCTGGTCGGTCTGAACTACCGGTACTGATCGTCCCAAACGGTCAGCAGGGGGCCGCTTCGGGAGACCGGGGCGGCCCTTTCGTTTCACGGCCGGGCGGCGGCACCGCGCGCCAGGCCTCAAGGCCGCGGAACATGACCGTTGTCGGCGACGGCCAATGTTCGCAATGATCACACCACACAGCGCAGGAACCCGGGGAAAAGCATGACTGACACATCACCAGCCAGGCCGAAGGGCACAGGCCTCGCCTTCGCCTATGTGACGACCCTCTTCTTCGCCTGGGGTTTCGTGACCTC
>JAIESL010000073.1 GCA_019746095.1 Caulobacteraceae bacterium | reverse complement strand
TACGTCTCTCACAAACCAGCAGCCCTTGACTTCAGCCTTCGGAGGGCAACGCTCTATCCAGCTGAGCTACGGGTGCGTCTGTCGGCTGTGACGCCGGACGAAGGGCCTTACAGCAGGAGCGCGCCGCCCTCAATCCCGAATGCGCCCGGGCCCGTCCGGAGGTGCGCGCCGGACCGGTCGATTTGCAGGGTGCGGCCCGGCCCGTCCCGGTCTAGCCTGTCTCCGCTTCGATGAGGGAGGTCCCGATGCGCGCCGTTCTGTTCAGCCTGATGATGCTTGTGGGAGTCTGGGCCACCGCGCCGGACGAGGCGAAGGCCGGCCCTTCCGGCGTGGCGCCGGACAGTCTCAACGCCATCGCCGAATCCTATGTCATGCTGATCCTCGACATCGGCGAGCTCGAGCCGGGCTATGTGGACGCCTATTACGGCCCGGCCGAGTGGCAGGTCGCGGCCCGGGCCGAGACCGAGACCCCGGCCCAGCTGATCCAGCGCGCCGGGGCCCTGTCCGATCGGCTGGCCGAGCTCGACCGCAACGGCAGTATGGCGGGGGCGACCCCGGCGGAGGTCCAGAGGCGCAAATACCTGGCGGCCCATGTCTCGGCGGCGGCGGCGCGGCTGCGGATGATTTCGGGCGAGGTGATGAGCTTTGCCGATGAGGCCGAGGCCCTGTTCGGCATCCGGCCGGAACTGCCGCCGCTGGAGAGTTTCGACCCGGTGCTGGCGGAGATCGACGCCCTGCTGCCCGGCGAAGGCTCGCTGACCGACCGGGTCATCGCCTTCCGCGCCGATTTCGTGATTCCGAAGGACCGGCTGCAGCCGGTGATGGACGCCGCCATCGCCGAGTGCCGCCGTCGTACCGCCCTCCGTATCGAACTGCCCGCCCATGAGCGGTTCACCCTCAGCTTTGTCGGCGACAAGGTCTGGTCGGGCTACAACTACTATCTCGGCGATGCCGCCAGCCGGATCGAGATCAATTCCGACCTGCCGATCTATACCGAGCGGGCCATCGATCTGGGCTGCCACGAGGGCTATCCGGGCCACCACGTCTACAATGCCCTGCTGGAACAGACCTTTGTGCGCGAGCGCGGCTGGGTCGAGATGAGCGTCTATCCGCTGTTCTCGCCGATGTCGTTTGTGGCCGAGGGCAGCGCCAACTACGGCATCGACCTGGCCTTCCCGGGCGATGAGGGCCTGGCCTATGAGCGGGACGTGCTGTTCCCCCTGGCCGGCCTCGATCCTTCCACGACAGAGCGCAAGGCCCGGCTCGCGTCGCTGATGCGGCAGCTGGCACGGGCGGAATACACCATCGCCGACGCCTATCTGGCCGGGCGGATCGACCGGGCCGAGGCGATCCGGCTGGTGATGCACTACAGCCTGTTCAGCGAGGCGCGGGCGACCCAGCGGGTGCGGTTCATCGACGTCAACCGCAGCTATGTCATCAACTACGGCCTCGGCCGCGACGTGGTCCAGGCCTGGGTCGAGCGCCAGGGACCGGACCACTGGCAGGGGATGGAGACCCTGCTGGCGAGCCAGATCCTGCCGGTGGATCTGGTGGAGTAGGGAGTAGGGAGTAGGGATTAGGGATTTGGGATGAGGGCGACAGCGCCTGTCCGAACCGATTTTACCTGGTCCCTAATCCCTAATCCCTAATCCCTGCCTTCACTGCGCCAGCATGCCGCCGTCGATCTTGAACTCGGTGCCGGTGACGAATTTGGACTCGTCGGCGGCCAGGTAGAGGACGCAGTACGCCACGTCGTCGGGCTCGCCGATCCGCTTCATCGGGATGCCGCGGCTGAGGCGTTCATGGGCCTTGGCCTCGTCGCCGCCGGACATGGCGATGAAGGGGTCGAGGATCGGGGTCTTGATGAAGACCGGATGGACCGAGTTGCAGCGAACGTTCCAGCCGCCCTTGGCGGCCTCCAGGGCGATGGTCTTGGTATACATCCACACCGCCGCCTTGGTGGCGTTATAGGCCCCCATGCCGGGGGCGGCGGCGAGGCCGGCCACCGAACTGATGTTGATGATCGAGGCCCCTCCCGGTCCCTTGGCGGCCGAGGCCCGCAGGTGCGGCATGGCGTGTTTGCAGCCCAGCATGATGGACTCGATATTGACCGCCTGGACGCGCCGCCAGTTCTCGAGCGTGTCGGTCTCGACGAAATTCATCTCACCGCCGATGCCGGCGTTGTTGACCAGGATCGACAGGCCGCCCATGGCCTTCACGGCCTGGTCGATGACCGAGACCCATTCGGCCTCGTCGGTGACGTCGTGGGCGAAGGCGAAGGCCGCGCCCGGGACCTCGGCATTGATCGCTTCGGCCAGGGCCCGGGCACCGTCCAGATTGACGTCGGTGACCGCGACCTTCGCGCCCTCGCGGGCCAGCATCCAGGCCATGGCCTCGCCCAGTCCACCCGCCGCGCCGGTGATCAGGGCCTGTTTGCCCGCAACCCGTCCTGCCTTGACCGTCATCATTTCGCTCCCGTTGCCGCAGCCGCTTCGTCGATGAAGCGGGCCATGCGGACATCTCTTTCAGTGACGCCGTCGGCGTCGTGGGTGGTCAGCAGGACCTCGACCCGGTTGTAGACATTCGACCATTCCGGATGGTGGTCGATCTTGTCGGCCAGCAGGGCCACGCGGGTCATGAAGCCGAAGGCGGCGTTGAAATCGGCGAAGGCCAGACGGCGCGTGATCGCCGGGCGATCCCCGTCATGGGCGGCCCACAGCGGCAGGGCTTTCAGAGCTTCCGCAACGTCAATCCGTTCGGCCATGGCGTCCTCCTGTTCCCCTCGCCGTATCGCGCCGGACCCGCCTCCACAAGCGTCCTTGGCGGTGTGCGGACAACCGCGACCACTCAGCCCGGTGACGGCGGCCCGACGACGCGCTAGACCGCGCCCATGACCGACGCCTCCGCCTCGACCGGCAAGACCTCCTCCTTCGGCTTTCGCGATGTCGACGCGAAGGAGAAGGTGCAGCTGGTGCGCGGCGTGTTCGACAGTGTGGCCTCCAGCTACGACCTGATGAACGACCTGATGAGCGGGGGCGTGCACCGGCTGTGGAAGGATGCGGCGGCGGCGAAGCTGAACCCGCGTCCGGGCGAGACCATCCTCGATGTGGCCGGCGGTACCGGCGACATGGCGCGGCGCTATGCGAAGATGGCGCGGGCGGCACAGGAGCGGCGCGGCGGCGAGGACGCCTCGGTCATCGTGCTGGACTACAATGCCGAGATGATCATGGCCGGGGTCCAGAAGGGCGGCGAGCCGGAGATGTCGTGGTCGGTCGGCGACGCTATGGCCCTGCCCCTGCCGGACGCCTCGGTCGACGCCTATTCGATCAGTTTCGGCATCCGCAATGTCGCCGACATTCCGCAGGCCCTGCGCGAGGCACGGCGGGTGCTGAAGCCCGGCGGCCGGTTCCTCTGCCTGGAATTCTCGCGCCCGACCGCCTCGGCGGTGCGCAAGGCCTATGACGCCTGGTCCTTCCACGCCATTCCGCGCATCGGCGGCTGGGTCGCGGGCGACCGCGACAGCTACCAGTATCTGGTCGAGAGCATCCGCCGCTTCCCCGACCAGACGACCTTCAAGGGCATGATCGAGGATGCGGGATTCAGCCGCGTGACCGTGACCAATCTGTCGGGCGGGGTCGCCGCCATCCATCACGGGTGGGCGATCTGACCCGTTCCGCCGACTACAGGACGGCCCCGCCGCCGCCGGTGGCCGAGCCGGTGCAGAATCCGGTCGATGCGACCCTGCGCCTGCTCGGCTGGTGCTGGGTTCTGGTGCGCCATGACGCCCTCGCCCCGCGCGAGATCACGCCCCTGCTGCCGGTCTGGATTCGCTGGCTGGCCCATCTGCTGCATGCCTTCGCCGGCAAGGCCGCGCGCGAGGGCCGTCCGGGCCAGAGGCTGGGCAAGGCGTTCGAACATCTGGGGCCGGTGGCGATCAAGCTGGGGCAGGTCCTGGCGACCCGGGCGGATATCTTCGGCATCGAGTTCGCCCGTGACCTGGGCCGGCTGAAGGACGCCCTGGCCCCCTTCCCGCTGGAGCAGGCGCGGCGGGAGGTCGAACGGTCGCTGGGCGTGCCGGTCGAGGCCCTGTTCACCGATTTCGGCCCGCCGGTCGCCGCCGCCTCCCTGGCCCAGGCCCATCCGGCCTGGCTGGCCGACGGCCGCAAGGTGGCGGTCAAGGTGCTGCGTCCCGGGGTCGAGCGGCGGGTGGCGCAGGGGCTGGACTCCATGCGGCTGGCGGCCCGGCTGGCGGTGCGTTTCGTGCCGGTGGCGCGGCGGCTGGAGCCGCTGGCCTTCGTCGAGACCATCGCCCGGTCGATGCAGCTGGAGCTGGACATGCGGCTGGAGGCCGCCGCCGCGTCCGAGCTCAAGGACATCATGGACAGGGACGTCGCGGCCGGCGGACACATGACCGCGCCGGCCGTGATCTGGGACGGGGTCGGCAAACGGGTGCTGACGCTGGAATGGGCCCCGGGCCTGGCCATGACCGACCCGGCCGCCGCCGACCAGCCCGGGCTGGACAAGGATGCCCTGGCTGACAATGTCGTGCGCGCCTTCCTGACCCAGGCGCTGGACCACGGGACGTTTCACGCCGACCTGCACGAGGGCAATCTGTTCTGCCATGCGCCGGCGGAGCTGACGGCGATCGATTTCGGCATCGTCGGCCGGATCGGGCCGGCGGAGCGGCGCTATCTGGCGGAAATCCTCTGGGGCTTCCTGAGCCGCGACTATGACCGGATCAGCCGGGTCCATTTCGAGGCCGGCTATGTGCCGCCCGAGCATTCCGTCGAGGCTTTCGCCCAGGCCCTGCGCGCCGTCGGCGAGCCGGTCATCGGCAAGGCGGCCTCCAAGGTGTCGATGGGCCGGCTGCTGGGCCAGCTTTTCGAGATCACCGACCTGTTCGACATGCATCTGCGGCCGGAACTGATCCTGCTGCAGAAGACCATGGTCTCGGTCGAGGGGGTGGCCCGGCGGCTGAACCCCGACCACGACCTGTGGGCCGCGGCCGCCCCGGTCGTCGAGCGCTGGATCCGGCGCGAGCTCGGTCCCCAGGCCCAGGTGCGGGACGCTATCGAGGAAGTCCGCGCCACCCTGAAGGCGCTGTCCCGCCTGGCCCAGAACCCGCCGCAGGTGCAGACGGTGGTGGTCCGCGAGGCGTATACACCGGCCTGGATGGTCGTCGGCGTCACCCTGGCCGTCTGTGCCGCCGCCGCCGCCCTTGTTCTGTCGCTTTGGCCCTCCATCGTCTGATCTCCGAACTGGAGACGACCCCATGAAGCCGCTTTTGCTCGCTGCCACCCTGCTGCTGATCCCCGTCGCGGCGCCGACGGTGGCCTGTGCCCAGGTCGCGGCCGGTGCCCTGCCCAACAGTTTCGATGCCCCTGCCCCGCGCAGGGCCGCTGTCCCGGCGCCTGCTGCTGCGGTCCCGGCCGTCGCCACACCCGCCAATCCGCGGGCGGAGGCGGTGCTGCGCGACATCATCGCCGGGGCCCAGGCCGGTACGATCGACTATGCCGTGATGACCGAGGACCTGGCCGGCAAGGTGCGTGAGCAGGAGGCCGCCATCGCGCCCCTGATCGCCGGCTTCGGTCCGGTCCAGGCGGTTGATTTCGTCGGCAACCAGAACGGTGCCGACCTGTTCGCCGTGACCTTTGCCAATGCCGCGACCCAGTGGGTGATCGGCTTCAACGAGGCCGGCAAGGTCGCCGCCCTGCTGTTCCGTCCGGCGGAATAGCGGCGTCAGTCGTCGCTGCCGGGTCGGCCCCGGCCGCTCTTGATGGTGGACCGTTTCGCCTTTCCCTCAAGCCGCCGCTCCTTCGAGGCGCGGGTGGGCCGGGTCGGCACGCGATAGACCGGGGCGACGGAGGCCTTGTCGACCAGCGCCTGCAGCCGTTCGATGGCATCGGCGCGATTGCGCTCCTGGGTGCGATAGCGGACGGCGGTGATCAGGATCACCCCGTCCAGTGTCAGCCGGCTGCCCGCCAGCTTCATCAGCCTTGCCCTGGTGCCCTCGGTCAGGGACGGCGAGTTGCGGGCGTCGAACCGCATCTGCACTGCGGTCGAGACCTTGTTGACGTTCTGGCCGCCCGGCCCGCCGGCGCGGAAGAAGCGGAACTCCAGCTCGCTTTCGGGGATGACGGTCACGCGAGCGCCCGTTTCGCCCGGACCACAGCCCCGTCCAGCGCCTGCAGGAAGGCCGAGCGGTCCCGGGGCCCGAACGGCGGCGGGCCCGGGGTGGCGACGCCCATGGAACGCAGATGCTCGCCGACCATCCGTCCGGCGAGGGCCGAACCGATCGAGTCCGGGGTGAAGGGCTGGCCGTTGGACTTCAGGGCCTGGGCCCCGGCCTTGAGGCAGCGGTCGGCCAGGGGGATGTCGGCGGTGATGACGATGTCGCCCCTGCCCGCCCGTTCGGCGATCCAGTCGTCGGCGATATCGGGGCCGGCGTCGACCACCACCTGTTCGATCCATTTCTCGCGCGGGGTGTTGATCCAGCTGTTCGAGACCACGAACACATGCAGGCCGTAGCGCGCCGCCACGCGATAGACCTCGTCCTTCACCGGACAGGCATCGGCGTCGATGAAGAGGCGGGGGAGGGCGGACATGGGGGAGGGACTGGGGATGAGGGATTAGGGATTAGGGATGAGGAGGGACGGACTGCTCATAACCCGGGCGCCTGATGCGTGAAACCTGACCCTCGATCCCGGTCTCTGTTTCCCCAACCCCTAATCCCTAGTCCCTCATCCCTAATCCCTCATCCTCTACCGCGTGTAGGCCGGCGGCATCGCCCCCTCGCCGCCGGATGCATAGCGGTCGCGGAGCAGGAACTGGCGGCTGGTCGGGGCCTGTTCGGCTCCGCCGATGAAGATGGTCTCGGCATTGCTGAGCGGCTCCAGCGGATCGCCGGACCAGATCACCACATCGGCGGCGGCACCGGCGCGCAGTTCGCCGAACTGACCGGCCATGCCGAAGATGCGGGCCGGATTGACCGTGATCGCCTCGATCGCCGACTGGTAGGGCAGGCCGTGCGAGACGGCATTGCCGGCATTGTAGCGGGTCTCGCGGACGCGGTGGACCGAGCCCTCATTGCCCTTGATGGCGATGACCACACCGGCGGCGTCCAGCACCACGGCGTTCTGCATCCGCGCGGCACGGGTCTCCAGATTGCCGGGCAGGTTGGAGAGCGGGTTCAGCAGCACCGGCACATTGGCCGCCGCGATCTGGTCGGCGACCAGCCAGGCTTCCTCGGCCCCGTCGAGGATGATCTTCACCCCTTCCTCGCGGGCGAGGCGCAGGACCTGCTGGATGTCGGCCGCGCGGCGCACGGTGACGATCAGCGGCAGGGTGCCATTGGCGACCGGGATCAGGGCCTCCAGATCGGCGCGCGACAGGCTGAGGTCGCGCAGGCCGGCGCGGTCATAGGCCCCGCGGTTGCGGGCATAGAGACGGACCTCGGCCAGGGTTTCCTTGAACTGGGTGAACTGGGCCCCGCGGGCCCCGCCGGCGATGCCGGCTCCGGCCTCGCCGAACGGGGCGACCATGGCCACGCGCGGCTTGACCAGGATGTCGGTCCCGGCCGCCAGATGGATGATGGCCGCCTGGCCGGCGAACAGGCCGGGTGATTGCAGGCCGCCGTGACCGACGCCGGCGAAATCCGAGTCGTCATGGACATGGCCGCCCCCGCCGCCTCCGGCATGGGTCGGCACGACGATGGCGCGGGTGATGCCGCCGAGGCGGGCCACCGGCAGGGTGAAGGACCAGGGGTCGAGGCCGTAGGAGACGTCGAACGAGGCGCTGATGGTATTGGCGCCGTTGGACAGGTCGTCCGAGCCGCTGACAGAGGAAATCTCCGAACCGCCGAGGCCGCTGTCGACGGCGACGAAGCCGGGCGAGACCACCTTGCCGCGGGCGTCGATGATCCGGGCCCCCACGGGGGCGGCCCCGGTCCCGACCGAGACGACCCGGCCGTTCTGGATCACGACCGTCCCGTTCTCGATCACCGAGGTTCCGGTCAGGACCCGGCCGCCGGTGATGGCGGTCAGGGACTGGGCGAAGGCGGGGCTGGTCAGGGCGACGGCGCAGACGGCGCCGAGGATGAGGCTCTTGAGGCGCATCAGCGGGCTCCCTGCAGGACGTTGGCGGCGGGCAGGCCGAAGCCGGGCTGACCCAGTTCGAAGTCCGACAGCGGTTGATAGGCCGGATTGGTGCGGTCGAAGGTCAGGGCTCCGTCGATGAAGACCTGGTCGGCGCGGGCATAGACGCTGAACGGATTGGCGCTCCAGATCACCACATCGGCGCGCTTGCCGGTCTCGAGCGAACCGGTCTGGTCGGCGATGCCGAGCGAGCGGGCCGGGTTCAGGGTGATCCAGCTGATCGCCCGTTCCTCGCTGATGTTCATGCCGATGCGGCGGCCGGCGGCCAGGGCGGCGGCGGCCTCCTGGTTCAGGCGCTGGGTCAGTTCGGCGTCGTCGGAGTGGATGACGGCGCAGGAGCCTTCGGGGGCGTCGACGAGGGCGGCATTGGCCTCGACCGCGTCGAGCGCCTCCATCTTGAAGCCCCACCAGCCGGTCCACATGTCGGCGCAGATGCCCTCGCGGGCCAGCAGCGGCGCGATCTTGTAGGCCTCGACGGCGTGGTGGAAGGCGGTGATCTCATAGCCGAACTCATTGGCGATATCGATCATCACCGCCATTTCGTCGGCGCGGTAGCAGTGGTTCTGGACCAGGACGGTGCCGTCCAGCACCCCGGCCAGGGTCTCGAGCTGCAGGTTGCGGGTCGGGGGCGAGCCCTCGCCGTCCTCGCGCCATTTGTCCCATTTGGCCTTGTATTCGCGGGCGGCGATGAAGGCGGCGCGATAGCCGGCGACATTGCCCATGCCGGTGGCCGGCGATGAGTTGCGGCCGCCGTAGACGCGCGACGGGTTCTCGCCGCAGGCCATCTTCAGCCCGTAGGGGGCGCCGGGCATCTTCATGCCCTGCATGGTCACCGAGGGAACGTTGCGCAGCGTCACGCCGCGACCGCCGAACAGATTGGCCGAGCCGGGCAGGACCTGGAGGGTGGTGATCCCGCCGGCGCGCGCCGTGTGGAAGCCGGGGTCCTGGGGCCAGATCGAATGTTCGGCCCAGACCTGGGCGGTGTTGGGGCTGGTGGCCTCATTGCCGTCGCTCATTCCGGAGACGCCGGGCGAGGGATAGACGCCGAGGTGGCTGTGCACATCGATGATGCCCGGGGTCACGAACCGGCCGCGGGCATCGACCAGGCGATAGCCGGCCGGCACCGGGGTCGAGGCACCGCCCACCGCGGCGACCCTGCCGTCGGTGACGATGACCACGCCGTTCTCGATGCGCTGGCCGGCGCCGGTGAAGACCGTGCCACCGACGATGGCCATGTTCTCGCGCGGCAGGCCGCGATAGGTCGAGGGGAAGGGGTCGGGGACGTCCGCGACATCGAGGCCGCGGGCCAGCGGCTCGCGCGCCTCGGCGTCCGACGCGGCGTCGGCCGCGGGGGTCCCGGCGTCGCCCGCCACGGTGGCGCAGGCCGACAGGACCAGTGAACCCGCCAGCACACAGGCGAGGGTGGCGAGGCTGGAGCCCCGCAAGGCGTGGAATTTCATCAGACGCTCCCCGGATGCGCCCGGCGTGAAGGGTGGGGCGCAAGTCGGGAGGGATTACAAAGGCGTTCGACGGGTTCCGTCAAAGCCGGAAACATTACAGATCGGTAAGGCGGGCTTTCAGTTCGGGTCCGGACAGGCCTCCGACCTCGACCATCTTGGTCCGCGACTGTCCGCCGCGCTGGAGGACCACGGCGGACTTGGGCACCCCGAGCGCCCTGGCCAGGAGTTTGATCAGGGCCTCATTGGCCTCGCCCTCGACCGGCCGGGCGCGCACGCGGACCTTGAGGACGGTCCGGCCCTCGGCGTCCACATCCCAGCCGTCGATGCGGTCGGCGGAGGCACCGGGGGTCAGGCGGACAGGGAGTCGGGCGGACTCAGGGGTTCCGGAAGGGCTTCGTGCCACAGGCCGTCCGATCTCCCGACATCGCCATGGCGACCATGATCACATCCCGGGGATCGCCCCGGAAGCCGCTGTCGAAGATCTGGTCCAGCTCGAACCGGTCGCCCCGGGCGATGATCAGGATCGACCGCGCCAGCTGCTGGGGGCCGACGGTGAGCTTCATGTCCCACAACGACCTCAGCCGGGCCCGGACGGCCTTCCGGTCGGCCGGGTCGCGGAAGTCCCGATCAATTCGCGCCCGGACGTCGCCGGCCAGTCTCCAGAACATCTGAAGACGGTCAGCCCAGCGCCTTCATCAGCTCCGGCACCACCGTCTTGTAGTCGCCGACGATGCCGTAGTCCGCGACCTGGAAGATCGGGGCGTCGGCGTCCTTGTTGATGGCGACGATGACCTTGGAGTCCTTCATCCCGGCCAGGTGCTGGATGGCACCCGAGATGCCGATGGCGATGTAGAGGGCCGGGGCCACGACCTTGCCGGTCTGGCCGACCTGGTAGTCGTTGGGGGCATAGCCGGCGTCGACGGCGGCGCGCGAGGCACCGACGGCGGCCCCGAGGCGGTCAGCCAGGGGGTCCATGACGGCCTGGAACTCCTCGGCCGAGCCCATCGCCCGGCCACCCGAGACGACGATCTTGGCCGCGCCCAGCTCGGGACGGTCCGACTTGACCATTTCCTCGCTGACGAAGGCGGCCTTGCCGGCGTCGGCACCGGCGACGGTCTCGACCTTGGCCGAACCGCCCTCAGCCGCAGCGTCGAAACTGGTCGGACGGACGGTGATGACCTTCTTGCCGTCGGACGACTGGACGGTCTCCAGGGCGTTGCCGGCGTAGATCGGGCGCACGAAGGTGTCGTTCGACACGACCTCGATGATGTCCGAGATCGGGGCGACATCGAGTTTGGCGGCGATGCGCGGCATGAAATTCTTGCCGTCGGTGGTGGCCGGCGAGAGTATGGCGTCATAGCCGTCGGCCAGGCCGGTCACGGTGGCGGTGACCGCCTCGGCCAGCTGGTGGCCCAGGCCGGCGCTCTCTGCCAGCAGGACCTTGCGCACCCCGGCGATCTTCGCGGCGGCGTCGGCGGCGGCCTTCGAGCCCTGGCCGATGACCAGGATGTCGACGTCGCCCGACAGCTTCAGCGCGGCGGTGACGGTCTTGTGGGTGGTGTCGCGGACGGTGTCGCCGTCGCGATCGGCGATAACGAGAACGGCCATTACAGGACCCCCGCGGTCTTGAGCTTGGAAACCAGTTCGGCGGCATCCGCCACCTTGATCCCGGCCGAGCGCGTCGGCGGGGCCGTAACCTTCTTCACCGTCAGGCGCGGCGCCGTGTCGACGCCGTAGTCGGCGACCGCCTTGACCGCGATCTCCTTCTTCTTGGCCTTCATGATGTTGGGCAGGGAGGCGTAGCGCGGGGTGTTGAGGCGCAGGTCAACCGAGACCACGGCGGGCAGGGTCGCCGACAGGGTCTGCAGGCCGCCGTCGACCTCACGGGTCACGGTCGCCTTGCCGCCCTCGAGGACGATCTTGCCGGCGAAGGTGGCCTGGGGCCAGTCGAGCAGGGCGGCCAGCATCTGGCCGACGGCATTGTTGTCGCCGTCGATCGACTGTTTGCCCAGCAGGACCAGGTCCGGCTTCTCCTCATCGACCACGGCCTTGAGCAATTTGGCGACCGCCAGCGGCTCGAGGTCGGCGTCCGACTGGATCAGCAGGCCGCGGTCCGCGCCCATGGCCAGGGCGGTGCGGATGGTTTCCTGGGCCTGGGTCACGCCGATGGAGACGACCACGATCTCGGTCGCGGTTCCGGCGGCATGGTGCTCCTTGCCCTCCTTCATGCGCACGGCCTCTTCGACGGCGATCTCGTCGAACGGATTCATGCTCATCTTGACGTTGGCCAGATCGACACCGGTCTGGTCCGCCTTGACGCGAGCCTTGACGTTGTAGTCGATCACCCGTTTGACGGGGACGAGAACCTTCATTGTGCTATCCACGAAAGCGCCGGAATGTTGGGTGAGGGAATGGTACGCCTCACCCCGCCTGTCAACGTAACGCCGCGTCAACGGACAGAAACGTCCGCCTCCAAGAGCTTCGGAACGCCTCCATGAATCGCCTCCTGACCATGAAACGGCTCAGCATCCTGTTCCTGTCGATCTTCGCCGTGCTGATGGCCGGCATGTTCGCCTATGAGCGGCTGGTCGTGGCTCCGGGCGACCGCTGCGAGGCGGGCGGCAAATGGTGGGACGCGGAAGGCAAGGTCTGCGCCCAGCCGATCTCCATCGCCGAAATCACCGGCCGCCCCAATCCCGGTGAGCGCGCCGCCGCCTCGGCCGAGAAGAACCGTGAACTGGTGGCCATCGAGAACCGTCTGGCGGCCGAACAGCGCGCCCGTGACGCCGACGCCGACCGCCAGCGCGCGGCCCTGGCGGCGCAGTAGGCGGCGGCGATGTCGTTTCAGGCCTATCTCGACAATATCCGGAGCAAGACGGGCAAGACGCCCGACGATTTTCTGGCGCTCGGCCAGGCCCGGGGCTTTGTCGAGGGCGGCCGCCTGAAGCCTGACGTCAAGGCGGGCCAGATCGTCGAGTGGCTGAAGGCTGACTTTGACCTGGGCCACGGACACGCCATGGCGATCGTCGCCCTGTTCAAGGGCAAGCGGGCCTGAGGTCACGCCCTAGCGCGTCGCGCCCGGCTTCCATTTCACATCGTCGGCGCCGTTGGCATTGGCTCGGCGGGCGGCGACGAACAGGTGATCGGACAGCCGGTTGAGGTAGCGGATCGCCGCCGGTGTCACGGCCTCTCCCGTCTCGACCAGCCGCACGGCCTCGCGCTCGGCCCGGCGGGCGACGGTGCGGGCGAGATGCAGATGGGCCGACAGGGCTGAGCCGCCGGGCAGGATGAAGCTGTCCAGTGCCTTGAGGCTCTCGTTCATCCAGTCGATCTCGGCCTCGAGCCGTTCGACCTGGCTGTCGATGATGCGCAGGGCCTCCCAAGCGGGGGGCGGGTCCAGCGGGGTGGCGAGGTCGGCGCCGAGGTCGAACAGCTCGTTCTGGATCCGGCCCAGCATGGCGTCGATGCGGTCGTTCTGGCCGGAATGGAGCCGGGCGACGCCGAGGACGCTGTTCAGCTCATCGACGGTGCCATAGGCCTCGACGCGCCGGTCGCTCTTGGACACCTCGGCCCCCGAGGCCAGACGGGTCTGCCCGCCGTCGCCGGTCTTCGTATAGATGCGGTTCAGGACCACCATGGGATCAGGACCCCGGGCCGCTAGCCGGCATGGGTGGATTTCCACCACATGCCGATGCAGAGCAGGACAATCGCCACCGCCTGCAGCCCGACCCGAAGCCGCATCAGCTTGTTGGACCGTGACCGGTCCGCGTCCCCGCCCTTGTGCAGGGACCAGATTCCGAACCCGAGGGTGACGGTCACCGCCAGGATCGCGGTGACGATGAGGATGTCGATCAGATTGCCCATGGCAACAATCTAGGCGCGGTTGCGAGGCGAGACCAGTGCGTCGGTGCCGCACGGGTCCCGGCGGTAAGGTTAAGCGGCCGGTCATCCTGTCGGCTAGGTCGATGGTCATTCTTTCGTGGTCTGGTGTCGACCTTCCCAGGGGCCCCATGACCGACCGCACGATCCGCAATCTGGCCCACCTGCGCCGCTCGGCCTCGACGGCGCGCGTCCTGAATCTGCTGAAGATCGGGATCGAGCACAGCCATGAATCCGACTGGGCGGAGCGGCCGATTTTCCGGACGCCGGCGCTGAACCGCGCGCTGATCATCAAGCACCGGCTGCGGCGGGACGAGTTGGACTGCTTCTATCTGCGGCGCCAGGTGGCGACCAAGGTGGTCATTCCGCTTGATCCAAGCGACCTCAAGTCGGGCGGCCGCTACGTCTTTGTCGGCCAGCGCGACTTTGAGCGGGTCATGCGTGAGGCGTTCGGCATCTCCCCCGGCCATCCGGACATGCAGACCCTGGCCCTGCTGGACCGCCTGCCGTCGCTGGACCCCTTCCTGTTGCGCGAACAGTTGAAGCGCGGCGGGCTGGACCCGGCGACCTGCTATTTCTCGATCAGCGATGCCGACCGCGAGCGCATGGCGAGCTTCGTCGAGGAGCAGATTCGTCCCCTGGTGACCCTGTCCCTGGGCCGCGATCTTGAGGCGGTCGGATCGACGCGTCGTCTCGCGGACAAGATCATGTCCAACCGCCCCGCGGACCATATGGAGGCCTTGCGCAGGACCCTCCGGCTGGAACTGGAAGAGTATGAGGAGGGCGTCTTCTGCTGGAAGGGTTTCCTCTATTACAAATGGGTACTGACCAGCCTGGGGGTCGAGGCCGTCGCCGTGGCCGATGCCGTCCAGACCGTGCGGCCGATCGGCAAGGTGGACCGGGACGCCCGGATCTGGATGGACCGGAGCAGGGCCCTGCTGCGGGACCGGATCATCGAGACCTGCAATGAGGCGCAACTTACCCTGTCGGTTTACGACGTCGCTTTCGCCGGCCTGACGGGCGAACAGCGACCGGGAGCTTTCCGGGACTTCCTGCTGGATTCGCCGCGGCTGTTTTCGAAACTGGGCGATCAGCTCGGCGCCATCCAGCACATCGTCAGCTTCTGGCGGTACCGGTTCAGCCCCGGCGCCTCGGGTGTGGGGGTCGAGGAGCTGATCGACATCTTCATGGATTTCGAAGCCGGACTCGCGGCGCACCGGGGCGGCGTCGTCGCCCCCCGATGGGCGGCCTGAGCCGAACCGGGCGTTCGTCTTCCGTGCCTCGAACCCGGTCGTCGCGCCCGATCAGAAGTCACGATGACGCATGGCGACATCACATCGGTCATAGCGCGCGCCGAACCGCTCCATGACATCTCCGTCGTGCCGGAAGCCCAACTTTTCATAGAGATGGATCGCCGCCGCGCATCGGTGACTGGTCAGCAGATAAAGAAACTGGGCGTCCAGTTCCCGGGCCCGGTTCAGCACCGCCTGCAGCAAGGCCTCGCCCACCTTGTACCCCCGCGCGGCCTCCAGAACGCCCATCTTGGTCAGTTCGAACTGATGGTCGCCCGTCTTCTGAAGCGCGCAGGTTCCCACGATGCCGAGTCCCGGCACCCGGGCGAACAGGATGTCTCCTCCCCGCGCCATGATGCGGGCTTCGGGGTTCTCCAGCACCTCCCGATCCGTCGATTCGAGCGCAAACATCGCTTCGATCCACTGGACGTTGATGTCATGGAAATCCCTTGCCCGGTCCGGTGTAAAGGGCAGGATCTCGACGGCCGGCTCCGTTCGAGGTGCCATGGCGCGCCGATGCAGCGGCTGGTCATCCAGTGAGCGCTCAATGGCTTTCAGCTGGGCCAGAAATGGGCCGTCCAGGGTCGCGCACAGGTCTCTGACGCTCGCTTCGACGGCAGGCCAGATTTCGGCGCGGGAGCGCGCGACGATGTTGATGCCGGTGGCAGAAAGCTGAAGTGTCCGGCGGCGACGGTCGGTTGAGACGGGACCGTTCTCGATCAGGCCGGCCTCGACCAGTCGGGTGACCGCGCGGGTGACTCCGGGCTGGCTGACGCCGGTGGCCTCCACCAGTCCGCCGACAGAGAGCGGTCCATAAGAATCCAGCGCTGCGAGAATCGGATACTGGGCGGGCTGCACAGGCAGGCCGGCGCGCTCGATCAGGACCAGGACGTCTGCCTGCAACTGCTCGCCAAGGCGTTTGAGGCGGCTGCCCAGAAACAGGTGAGGTCGTGCCCGGAGCACATCCATGGTGGATCCCCGCAATTACATACCCTTGTATATAACGCGTTATGAGAAAGGGCTGTCAACCGACCCTCTTCCGAGCTTGACCAGGCACCCCGTGGCATTGCCCGGGGCTCCCGGGGGAGACACCGCCGCCCCCCGATGGGCGGCCTGAGCGACCCTCACGGTCATCGGCGGGTGGTGTGGGCCCTTGCCAGGACGGCGACATCCAGTGCGGATATCCGGCCACCGGAGCCCCCAAGGGTGCAATTCCGCCGCCGGGCCTCGGCGCGCGCAGCCGGGGTGAAGGCCAGGTCCACCCCTCTCCGACGGTGCGTCGGGTCCTCGAGATAGTGCATCACCGAACAGGGGTCATACTGACGGGTGAACAGGAGTCGGGCCGTCGCCCCGACCCCGTCGGCTGCGGCGCGGGGGTCCGAGGCCGGGATGTCGAGGCGGATCGAATAATTCCGCTGCCAGAGGGTTTCGCGTTCGGCGAGGGCGAGGGGCCCCGTTCCGGCCGGTGCGGGCAGGCGACGGACGTTGAGCCATCGGGCCCGATCGCTCCGCTCATGCTCATGGTCCAGCCCCAGGACATGGCCGATCTCGTGGACCAGAACCCGGTGACGGCAGGGCCCGCTCAGGATGAGGAAGCTCCGGGCCGTCGGCGGCGCACCGACACCGGACGGCCGCTCGAAGGCACCGCGCGGCGGAGGCCGGTCGACCGCGCTGCGTCCGACGGTGGCGCGGCAGCGGTTGGCACCGTCTTCGGACTGGTGCCGCAGAATGATCAGCCGGGGGCCGGTGGTCGCCCTCACAAAACGGACCGGAGCGCCGGCCGTGGTCCATGACTGCATGGCCAGCCGCACCGCCGCCTGGTCCGCGGCCGTGACGCCGGGACCGAAGCCGTAGCGAACCTGGCCGTCAGGCCAAAGGCCGGTGCTCCGCTGGACCACGCCCGCCGCCGCCGGTCCCGCCGGCACCAGCACGGCAAGGAGCGCGGCGATGACCTGCAGCCGACGCTTCCTAATCCAGATCATTCCCGCTCCCGGAGCCCTGCCGGGAGACGCTATCAGGCCTCGGCCTAGTAGCGGTAGTGGTCCGGCTTGAACGGGCCGCTGGTCGGGACCGAGATATAGTCGGCCTGTTCCTTCGACAGGGTCGTCAGCTTGGCACCCAGCTTGGCCAGGTGGAGCATGGCGACCTTTTCGTCGAGGTGTTTGGGCAGGACATAGACCTGGTTCTCGTACTGCGACCGGTTGGTCCACAGTTCGATCTGGGCGAGGGTCTGGTTGGTGAAGCTGGCGCTCATCACGAAGGACGGGTGGCCCGTGGCATTGCCCAGGTTCACCAGACGGCCTTCCGACAGCAGGATGATCTTCTTGCCGTCCGGGAATTCGATGTGGTGGACCTGGGGCTTGATCTCGTCCCACTTGAAATTCTTGAGACCGGCGACCTGAATCTCGGAATCGAAGTGACCGATGTTGCAGACGATGGCGTTGTTCTTCATCGCCCGCATGTGGTCGACGGTCAGGACGTCCTTGTTGCCGGTGGCGGTGACGAAGATGTCGGCCTCATGGGCCACGTCCTCGACGGTGACGACCTCATAGCCTTCCATCGCCGCCTGCAGGGCGCAGATCGGATCGACCTCGGTGACCTTCACCCGGGCGCCGCCCTGGCGCAGGGAGGCGGCCGAGCCCTTGCCCACATCGCCATAGCCGCAGACCACGGCGACCTTGCCCGACAGCATGACGTCGGTGCCGCGGCGGATCGCGTCTACCAGGGATTCGCGGCAGCCGTAGAGGTTGTCGAACTTGGACTTGGTGACGCTGTCGTTGACGTTGATGGCCGGGAAGGGCAGCTCGCCGCGCTCGGCCATCTGGTACAGGCGGTGGACGCCGGTGGTGGTCTCTTCCGACACGCCGCCGATGGCGTCGCGGATGGCCGAATAGAAGCCGGGCTTCTCGGCGATGTAGCGCTTCATCACGGCGAAGAGGGCTTCCTCCTCCTCGTTCTGCGGATTGGCGAGGACCGAAATGTCCTTCTCGGCCTTGGGCCCGAGCACGCACAGCAGGGTGGCGTCACCGCCGTCGTCGAGGATCAGGTTGGGATAGCCGCCGTCGGCCCATTCGAAGATCTTGTGGGCATAGTCCCAGTACTCGACCAGGGTCTCGCCCTTGGTCGCGAACACCGGCGTGCCCGCGGCGGCGATGGCGGCGGCGGCGTGGTCCTGGGTCGAGAAGATGTTGCAGGAGGCCCAGCGGACCTCGGCGCCGAGGGCTTCCAGCGTCTGGATCAGCACGGCGGTCTGGATGGTCATGTGCAGGCTGCCGGCGATCCGGGCACCCTTCAGCGGCTGGCTGGCGCCGAACTCGGCGCGCAGGGCCATCAGCCCGGGCATTTCAGTCTCGGCGATGGCGATTTCCTTGACGCCGAAGGGGGCGAGCGAAATGTCGCGGACGATGTAGTCGGTCATGGGTCGGGCTTTCCGGGGAACTGTTCGGGCGGCCTATAGACCGGTCCCGGGCCGGGAGCAAGAAACCCATAAGGATGTCTTTATGTGATTGCCGTGACGGCGGCTCTGGCGCGCGGTTCAGGGGTGCGCTCTACATGGCAACCTGTTCGGGAGGGTGATCATGCAAAGACGGATGGTGAGCGTGGGGGTTGCGGCGTTTCTGGCGCTGGCGACACCGGTGATGGCGCAGGCGACCGCAGAGGCCGGCCCGGTGACCCTGATCCAGGCCGGACGCCTGCTGGACCGTCCGGGCCAGGCCCCGCGCGGGGCCTCGACCGTGGTCGTGCGCGACGGTCGCATCGTCGAGATCCGCGACGGCTTTGTGGACGCCGGGGCCTTCCCCGGCGCGACGGTGATCGACCAGCGCGACCGCTTCGTCCTGCCCGGCCTGATCGACAGCCATGTGCATCTGGTCTCGGACCTCGGCGGTCAGGCCGGCTTCCTGTCCGGTATCACCGAAAACCTGCCGACCCATGCCTATCGCGCCGCCGAGAATGCCGAAAAGACCCTGATGGCCGGCTTTACCACGGTGCGGAATCTGGGCGACGAGGGCGGGGTGACCCTGGCGCTGGCCGATGCCACCGCCGCGCACCGCCTGCCTGGGCCGCGCATCATCGATTCCGGCAACAGCATCTCGACCACCTCGGGCCATATGGACGGGCGGCTGGGGTTCAACGATGACCTGCGCGAGGTCATGCCGCACGACAACGTCTGCAACGGCGTCGAAAGCTGCCGCGAGGCGGTGCGCATCCAGGTCGGCCGCGGCGCGCGGGTGATCAAGATCGCCACCACCGGCGGGGTCAACAGTCGCATCGGTGCCGGTCTGGGTGCCCAGATGTTCGAGGATGAGGCCCGGGCCCTGATCGAGACGGCGCATCTCTACGGCCTCAAGGTCGCGGTCCACGCCCATGGGGCCGACGGGGTCAATATGGCCCTGCGGCTGGGGGCCGATTCGATCGAGCACGGCACCATCTTCGACGACGAGACCCTGCGCCTGTTCCGCCAGTCGGGGGCCTATTATGTCCCGACCCTGTCGACGGTGAACGGCTATATCGAGCGTCTGGCCGCCGATCCGAACGCCTATCCGCCGGAGGTCCTGCCCAAGATCCAGTGGCGTATCTCGATTACCGGCCAGTCCCTGCGAAGGGCGGTTCCGGCCGGGGTTCGGATCGCGTTCGGCACGGATGCGGGCGTGTCGAAGCACGGCCGCAACGCCGATGAGTTCGCCCTGATGGTCGCCAACGGCATGACGCCGATGAGCGCGATCCAGGCCGCCACGGTGAATGCCGCGGACCTGCTGGGATTGTCGGCCGAGATCGGGACGCTGGAACCCGGCAAGCGTGCCGACATCATCGCGGTGGACGGCGATCCGCTGACGGACGTGTCCGTTTTGACCTCCATGGACTTCGTCATGCGTGACGGCCGGGTGTATCGCGACGAGGAGTGAAGGGGGTGGCTTGGCGGGTGGAGGCGGCGAGGCTAAGCAGGCGACCATGACCGCTGACCTCCCGACCCCCCGCCACGACTGGACCCTCGACGAGGTCGAGGCCCTGTTTGCCCGACCGTTCATGGAGCTCGTCTATGACGCAGCGACCGTGCACCGGGCGTGGTTCGATCCGTCGGAGGTGCAGAAGAGCCAGCTGCTGTCGATCAAGACCGGCGGCTGTGCCGAGAACTGCGGCTACTGTTCCCAATCGGCCAGTTTCAACACCGGGCTGAAGGCGGAAAAGCTGATGGACGCCACGGCGGTCATGGCCGAGGCCATGGCGGCCAAGGCGGGCGGGGCCTCGCGCTTCTGCATGGGGGCGGCCTGGCGCGAGCTGAAGGACCGGGACACGCCGAAGCTGGCGACCATGATCGCGGGGGTAAAGGCCCTGGGGCTGGAGACCTGCGCCACCCTGGGCATGCTGACCGCCGACCAGGCGCGGCAGCTGAAGGCGGCCGGGCTGGACTACTACAACCATAACCTCGACACCGGGCCGGAGTACTATGCCCAGGTGGTGACCACCCGGACCTATCAGGACCGGCTGGACACGCTGCAGCACGTCCGCGACGCGGGCATGAGCACCTGCTGCGGCGGCATCGTCGGCATGGGCGAGGCGCGGCGCGACCGGGCCAGTCTGCTGCACGCCCTGGCCACCCTGCCGGTTCATCCCGACAGCCTGCCGGTCAATGCCCTGGTGCCGGTCACGGGCACGCCGCTGGGCGAGCGGATGCTGGCCGAGGGCCAGATCGACCCGATCGAATTCGTCCGCACGGTCGCCGTGGCCCGGATCGTCTGTCCGAAGGCCATGGTGCGGCTGTCGGCCGGTCGCGAGACGATGAGCGCCGAGATGCAGGCCCTGTGTTTCCTCGCCGGGGCCAATTCCATTTTCGTCGGCGGCAAGCTGCTGACCACGCCCAATCCGGAACAGGACGAGGATGCGGCCCTGTTCGCCCTGCTGGACCTGAAGGCGATGGAACCGGCGGCGGTCGGGGCGGCGGCGTAACCGACCCTTAAGCGCCCTGCGCTAGGGTCGGCCCATGGATCGTCGCGCTCTCCTCGGACTGAAGACCCAGCCGCTCAAGACGGGCGGCGGAGGCGGTGGTGCCGCCGCGGCCCAGGCCAGCTATCTGCGGCTGCCGACCATCACGGCCAATGTCATGCGGCCGGGCGGCCGGCGTGGGGTGATGACGGTGGAGACCGGGATCGACACGCCGGACGCCGCCCTGCGCGTCCGGGTCGCCCAGTCGGCCCCGCGTCTGCGCGCCGCCTATGCGGCGGTGGTGCAGCAGTCGGCCAATGTGCTTCTGCCGGGGGCACCGCCTGACGTGGAGCGTCTGGTGGCCCAGCTCCAGGCGGCGACCAATACGGTGATGGGGCGTGCCGGCGCGCGGCTGCTCATCGGCACGGTGATGGTGGTCTAGGCCCCGGGGCGACGGCCGGAGCACGGGCGTCGCCAGCGATCTGGCCGGGCGTTTCTATCCACCCGTCGCATTGTGCAGCCCGCGATCACGCGGATTGCGCCCGAAGGCCTGAGCGCAGACGGCGCGGCCGAACTCTTCGGACACCATCATCTGGCGGTCGCCCAGCAGGGCACCGAGCCGGCCCTGGGCGCTGGTCGCCACCGAAACCGGGAAGCGCCCGACCACCCGGTTGCCGTCGGCGGGATCGACGAACTCGACCGTGCCGGACAGGGTATGGCTGCCCTCGCCCGTCAGCAGGGTCTCCAGCCGCCCGGCGCGCTCCATCTCGTCGACATGGACGCGGATGTTGATCGGCACCGTGCCCCACATGCAGCGGCGCAGCTCCTCATGGACCTCGGTCGAGAAGGTCTGGGCGAAATCATCCTCCGAATCCAGCCAGCCGGTCGACAGGGTGATGCTGCCGGCCTGGGCGGTTTCCTGCAGTCCGATCGGCAGGGCCATGGGCGGGCCGCCCTCGATGACGGGCGCGCAGGCGGCGACGGACAGCAGGGCGGCGGCGACGGCGGCAGTGACGGCGGACTTCATTTCGGGCTCCCGGTTTCGCGGCAAGCTTTAGTGCAGCGCGCGGTGAACGGCAGATGAACCGCGCCCGCCCCGGGATGAATTCGCCGTAAGGCCGGCGTCAGGCACCGAACACCTCGACCCCGATCTCGCCGGCCGGGGTCAGCCAGGCCCGCTTCATGCCCTGGCTGTTGAAGGGGGCGATGATGTTGCCGTCGCGGTCCAGGGCGATCAGCCCGCCGTCGCCGCCCATGGCCCCGATCTCGTCGATCACGGCACGGCCCGCCTCGGCCAGGGTCTGGCCGGCCCCGACCCGCCAGCTGACCTGGGCGCAGGCGGCGACGCGGATGAAATATTCGCCCTGGCCCGTGCCCGAGACGGCCACCCGGCCGTCGGCCCAGCTGCCGGCACCGGGGATGGGGGTATCGCCGACACGGCCCGGCATCTTGCCGAACACCCCGGCCGTCGAGGTCGCCGCCGCCAGCCGGCCTTCGCGATCCAGAACACAGCAGCCGACCGTGCCGTGGCTGAGCGTGCCCGGCGGATGGTTGTCCTCGCCCTGGCCGGCGCGGGTGAACCAGGCCTCTTCGTCGGCGATGGGCTCCAGCCCCTGGTCGAGGGCGAACAGGGCCGCCCCTTCTCCGGCCAGCATGACGTGGGGGGTGCGGTCCATCACCGCCCGGGCGGCCACGACCGGATTGCGGAAGCCCTGCAGGGCGGCAACCGCCCCGGCCTTGCGCGTGGCACCGTCCATCAGGCTGGCGTCCAGCTCATACGCCCCGGCCAGATTGGGCGAAGCCCCGCGGCCGGCGACATAGAGGCCGGAATCCTCCAGCAGCACGGTCGCCTCGACCGCCACGTCCAGGGCCGGGGCCCCCGCGTCCAGCCGCGCCTTCATGGCCGCGACGACCTCGCGCATATGGGCGATCTCGCGGGTGTAGTCGCGCTCGCGCCGGGCACCGGCGCCGCCGTGGAGGATGAGGGCCGTCATTCAGGATCGTCTCCGGATCGCCCCTTCCAAACGGGCGGGACGCTGATTAGCCTCAAGCCGACGCGCGCGCCACCGGGGCGGGACGCCTTTCGAGAGACTTCCACCATGCGCGCAGTGCTGTCCAAGGCCCCCGGCGGTCCCGAAACCCTGGTCGTGGAAGAGGTCCTGGACCCCCGGCCGATGAAGGGCGAGGTGGTGATCGACGTCCGGGCCGTGGGCGTCAACTTCCCCGACACCCTGATCATCGAGGACAGATACCAGTTCAAGCCGACCCGGCCCTTCTCGCCCGGCGGCGAGGTCGCGGGCGTGGTCGAGGCTGTCGGCGAGGGCGTGACCCATGTACGCCGGGGCGACCGTGTCATCGCCGTGCCCGGCTGGGGCGGCATGGTCGAGCGTCTGGCGGTGCCGGCCGCCTCGGTGATGAAGATCCCCGACGCCATGGATTTCGAGACCGCCGCCGCCCTGGTGATGACCTATGGCACCTCCTACTACGCCCTCAAGGACCGGGCCGGGCTGAAGGCCGGCGAGCGGCTGCTGGTGCTGGGTGCGGCTGGCGGCGTCGGCGTCGCCGCGGTCGAGCTGGGCAAGGCCATGGGAGCCCAGGTCACGGCGGCGGCCTCGACCAATGACAAGGTCCAGTTCGCCCTTGAGGCCGGGGCCGACAACGGCCTGATCTATCCCTCGGGCAAGATGGACAAGGCCGCACAGAAGGAGCTGTCGGGCGAGCTGAAACTGGCCTCGGGCCGCGACGGGCCGGACGTGGTCTATGATGCGGTCGGCGGCGACTATTGCGAGCCGGCCCTGCGCGCCATGGACTGGAACGGCCGCTATCTGGTGGTCGGCTTCCCGGCGGGTATTCCGTCCCTGCCGCTGAATCTGACCCTGTTGAAGTCGGTGTCGGTGATCGGGGTGTTCTGGGGCGCGGCCGTCATGCGCGATCCGGCCGCCCATGCCGCCAATATGGCCGACCTCGTGCAGATGTGGAGCGAGGGCAAGATCCGGCCCCGCGTCAGCCGCACCTATCCGCTGGAACGGGCCCATGAGGCGATCCAGGCCCTGGGCGACCGGTCGGTGATGGGCAAGGTCGTGGTCACGGTCGGATCGTGACCCTGCGGCTGTCGCCCTCGCTGGACGCAGCGGCCCTGAATCCGGCCTTCGCCGCGCGGCGAAGGCTGCATATTCCCGGCGTCCTTGAGGCCGACAGCGCGGAGGCGGTGGTCGCCGCCATGGAGGCCTTCGACGACTGGAAGGTCAGCGTCTCGGCCGGGGGCGAATTCTTCGAACTGCCGCTCAAGGGGCGGATGGCCGCCGAGCCCGGCAAACAGGGCTGGATCGACGGGGCCCGCGTCGACGGGGCCGAACCGCGCATGCAGTATATCTTCGACACCCGGCGGCTGGATCTGGAGCCGGAGGACGCGCCGCGCGATGCGGTCAGCGCGGTGCTCGACTTTCTGAACGGTCCCGACTTCCTCGCCTTCGTCCGGGCCGTGACCGGCGACGGGCGGATCGATTTCGCCGACGCCCAGGCCACGCGCTACCGGCCCGGCCATGTCCTGACCGGCCATGACGACGCGGCCGAGGGCAAGAACCGGCTCTATGCCTATGTGCTGAACCTGACCCGCGACTGGCGCGCCGACTGGGGCGGGGTTCTGGCCTTCGAGGGGGCGGACGGCCATATCGAGGAGGGTTTCGTTCCGGCCTTCAATGCGCTCAACCTATTTGCCGTGCCGATGCGCCATGCCGTGACCCAGGTGGCCGGCTTCGCGCCCCGCGACCGGCTCTCGATCACCGGCTGGCTGCGCTCGCACCAGCCGGTCTAGTCGTCGCGCAGACGCTCGAGGGCCGCATCGGCCTGGTCCTTGTGCCGGCGCTTGATATTGGCCCCCAGGGTGGCGATCAGGGCGGTGATCACCGCCGCATCGTCGGTGAAGCCGATGCCGGCGAAAATGTCGGGAATGGCGTCGACGGGCAGGACGAAATAGGCCAGCGCGCCCAGCATGATCCCCTTGGCCGCCGCCGGCGTCTCCGGGTCGCGGGCGGCGAACCAGACGCTGACCAGCTGCCGGGCGAAGGGGATGCGGGCCGCCGTGCGGCGGACCTTGGGCCAGAAGCCCTTCTGCACCCGCACCTCATTGACCTGCTGGATCGAGGGGACGAGGGCGCGGGACGGGTCCAGGGCCTCTTCGGGCGTGATCGGTTTGGAATTCGTGGTCATGGCGGCTAAAGCCCCGCAACTGATCTCTGGTTCAACATCCATATAGGGGCTCCGGCCATGAAACTCGACGGGTCGATTGCGGCAGTGGTGACGGGCGGAGCCTCCGGCCTCGGTGAGGGGACGGCGCGGGCCATCGCGGCCACGGGGGCGAAGGTCGCCCTGTTCGACATGAACGCCGAACGCGGCGAGGCGATCGCGGCCGAGATCGGCGGCGTCTTCTGCCATGTCGACGTCACCGACGACGCCAGCGTCGCGGCCGGCTTTGAAAAGGCCCGGGCCGCCCACGGCCGGGAACGTCTGACGGTCAACTGCGCCGGCATCGCCACGGGCCAGAAGACGGTCAGCCGCAAGAAGGACACCGGCGAGATCCGCGCCCATGACATGGCCGGGTTCGAACGCACGGTGCGGGTCAATCTGTTCGGCACCTTCCGCGTCCTGTCGCAGTCGGCGGCCGGTATGGTGACGCTGGAGCCCATGGCCGACGGCGAGCGCGGCCTGATCGTCAATACCGCCTCGGTGGCGGCCCAGGACGGCCAGATCGGCCAGGCGGCCTATTCGGCCTCCAAGGGCGGCGTCTACGCCATGACCCTGCCGGTCGCGCGCGACCTGGCCCAGGAAGGGATCCGCTGCAACACCATCCTGCCCGGCATCATGTGGACGCCGATGATGGCCGGCATGGACCAGAAGATCCAGGACGCCCTCGCCGCCGCCATCCCCTTCCCCAGCCGCCTGGGCACGCCCGCGGACTATGCCTCCCTGGTGCTGGAGCTGGCCCGCAACGTCTATATCAACGGCGAATGCATCCGGCTGGACGGCGCGATCCGCCTGGCGCCGCGCTGACGCGCGGAAGGGCGCTGCGCGCAGGCGCTAACGCTCGCAATGCGGTTGCTCGCTGCTTGAGCGCCGAATTCTGCGACGGGGGACTTGCGAGATGTCCGGGCTTCCCGCTATACGCCCGCCTCCGACTGAAGTGCGGGCGTAGCTCAGTGGTAGAGCACAACCTTGCCAAGGTTGGGGTCGAGAGTTCGAATCTCTTCGCCCGCTCCAGTTGGAACCTGAAAAGCCCGGCTTCGGCCGGGTTTTTTGCGTTTTGGCACCAGGGGCCGCCTGAGTTTGCCAAGGTTGGGGTCGAGAGTTCGAATCTCTTCGCCCGCTCCAGTCGAACCAGGAAGCCCGTCCCCGTGACCGGGCTTTCTTGCTTTCTGGGCCCCGGGCGGCGTGAGTTTGCCCTGAACGGGGACCTTGCGGGCCCGGTCGGAGGGCTCCGGCAGTCGGCCGAAAGCTGTTTTGACGGAACCATGACAGTCGCTCCGTCCCGGGAGGGCTTGTCACATTGGCGTTCGAAAACCGCCAAGCCGGAGTCTCGAAAGCGTCGCTACGGCGTCGCGCCTCTCGCCTAGCAGGGCCGCCAGAACCGGCGACCGTGGGGGCGGCCGGGCCATCGGGATGCTTGTGATGAAATTCGGACTTCTGCTCGGCGCCGCGCTTGCGCCGCTCGCCTTCGCCGGCGCCGCCTTTGCCCAGACCGCTCCCGATCCGTCGGCACAGCTCGACGATGTCATTGTGACGGGCAGCCGTCCGATCGCGGAATCCGAGGCGGCCGCCCTGCGGGTGCAGCGCAACGCCGATTCGCTCGTCACCGTCGTCGCCTCCGACTCGGTCGGCCGCCTGCCGGACCAGAACGTCGCCCAGGCGGTTGGACGCCTGCCGGGCGCCGCGGTGGCCCGCGACCAGGGCCAGGCCCGCTACATCAGCCTGCGCGGCGCGCCGGTGAACTGGACGACCCTGTCCATCGACGGCATCTCGATCGTCAGCCCCGAGGGCCGCGACACCCGCTATGACAGCCTGCCCTCGGCCATCGCCTCGCAGATCGTGGTCAGCAAGGCCGTGACCCCCGACATGACCGGCGAGACCATCGCCGGCAACGTCAACATCATCACCCGTTCGGCGTTTGACTATTCGGGCCTCCGCCTCTCCGGCAAGGCCGGCGGCGGCTATGTCGAACTGGGCGGTCGTCAGGAATATGAGGGCCAGCTGGTCCTGTCCGACCGCTTTGACACGGACATGGGTGAGTTCGGCCTGCTGGTGTCGGGCAGCTACTACCAGCGCAACATGATCACGGACAATTACGAGATCGACTGGGAAACCGTCTCCCAGGACGTCCAGCCGGGCGGGGCCACCCGCCTGTGGGCGCGCGAGACCGAGAACAAGCTGTACCGTCTGACCCGCAAGAACTACTCCCAGTCGGGTCGTCTCGACTGGCGACCGTCCGACAACCATCGCCTGTTCGTCGAGTCCATCTTCACGACCTTCACGGACGATGAGGCCCGCGACAACTACATCTTCGACATGGACGACCGTCAGGCCGATCCGTCCACGCCGCCGCGCTCGGCCCTGACGCCCTGCACCGTGACTCCGGCCACCACCGTGACCAACACCGGCTATGCCGACACCTGCATCGGCAACACCTCGCTGGTCGGCACGGTCTACGGCATCGACATCAACCAGCGCGCCACCCTGCGCGAGTTCGAACAGTCGGTCTTCACCAACACCCTCGGCGGCGATCACGAGTTCGGCGAAGGCTGGTCCTTCGACTGGCGGCTGAACTACACCAAGGCCATCGACGACCGGTCGGTGGTGGGTGAGGCGCGCTACGACAGCCCGTCGACCCGCAACCTGCGCCCCACCATCTCCTACAATTTCACCGACCCGGACCTCGCCCGTATCTCGCTGTTCCGCACCATCTCGACGTCGGGTCCGACGACCTTCACCGCCGGTGCCCCCGTCCGCAATATCGACGACTTCGCGCGCCCGCTGACGTCGCTGACCTCGGCCAAGCTGATCGACGAGACCGAGGCCTATACCGCCCGGTTCGACCTGCGCCGGAATTTCGACTGGATGGGCAACGACACCACCCTCACCTTCGGGGGCCAGTACGACCAGCGGACCAAGGACTCCGACAACCGTCGCTTCACCCTGAACACGGCCGGCCAGTTCGCGGCCGCCGGAATCTCGACGACCTTCGTCCCGGTTTCCCTCGGTGCGGCTTTCAACGGCGAAATCCCGCTGGGCTATGATTTCCGCTATTTTGACCAGCAGGCCATGCGCGATCAGGTCGCTCGCGCCGCCGCGCTGAACCCCTATGTTGCCGAGCCCGCCAACAACTACAACGTCACGGAAGAGGTCGCTGCGGCCTATGCCATGGCGCGCATCGCCTATGACTGGGGCTCGATCCTCGGCGGTGTCCGGGTCGAGAACATCGTCAACACCGGCCAGGCCATCGTGACCCTGGCCGGCATCCCGACCCGGATCGAGGTCGAGAATGAACTGACGCTGGTCTACCCCAGCCTGCACATCAACTACGACATCGCCGACGACAAGAAGCTGCGCCTCTCGTTCAACAGCGGCGCGGCCCGTCCGGACTATGACCAGCTGCGTCCGAACTTCACCTTCAGCGACTCCAACCAGACGGTCTCGGGCGGCAATCCCGAGGCCCAGCCCGAGCGGGCCTATGGCGTCGATGCCTATTTCGAATGGTATGTGCAGCCCCAGGGCTATGTGATGTTCGGGGCCTTCTACAAGAAGGTCGAGGACGTCCTGTTCAACGACACGCGGGTCTTCGGCTCCGATGTCCTGAACACGCCGGGCTTCGATCGCTCGGGCTATCTGCTGAGCACCGAGGTCAACGGCGGCGAGGGCTATATCCGCGGCCTGGAGTTCGCGGTGCAGCAGCAGCTCTCGATCTTCACCGAGCAACTGGGTCTGCCGGAGTGGACGGGCGGTTTCGGCCTGACGGCCAATGTCACCCTGAACGACAGCGAGGCCGAGGCCCCGGACGGCAGCAAGGTCGCGCTGCCGAACACCTCGGACCTCGTCTACAATGTTGGTGCCTACTATGAGCAGTACGGCCTGTCGGCGCGGCTGAACTATCAGCGCCGCAGCGAATGGCTGGACAGCTTCGGGGCACCCGCCGACGGCGGCAACACCTTCTGGGCCTCGGATGACGAGCTGGACTTCTCGGCCCGCTACGCCATCAACGACGCCATCGAAATCTATTTCGACGCGTCGAACCTGCTGGACAATCCGGGCCGTCGTTACTCGCGCGAACCGGCCTACACCATCGAATGGGAACAGTTCGGCAGCCGCTACACCGGCGGTGTGCGTTTCGTTTTCTGATCAGGGTCGAGTGATGGAAATGACCGGGGCCGGGCAGTCATGCCCGGCCCTTTTCTTCTCTGCTGCCCCAATCCGCTGCGGTGACGCTGGACGAGGCCCTCAGGTCCGGCTAGGTCGCCTTCGGGGCGAAAGCGAACCGGTCTGGTTCGCCGTTTGCAAGGTGTCTCCCGGAAGGGCGCGCGTGGCGCCAGAACGGGACAGTCGGGTCGCATGTTTCTCGAAGGCCAGGTGAACTGGATGTGGGTTTTGGGCGCGGTTGCGGCCGTGGGCTGGATCGTGGGGCTGGTGGCCCTGTGGTTCGCCTTCCGCAACAGCAGCCGTCACGTCGACACCTCGGACCAGCTGGACCAGGTCCAGCGCGTCGCTGACGATTCCCAGAAGCGGCTGTTCGAGACGCTGAACGCCATTCCCGTCGCCCTGGTCGAGACCGACCGGGAGGGCAAATTCGTCTTCGCCAACCGTGCCGCCCACCAGCTGCTGGGTCGCAAGGACGCCGAGCTGATCGGACTGCGCTTCCATTCGGCCACCTGGGGCATCACCTTCCCGGACGGTCGTCCGGTGCCGCCGGACCTGCTGCCCAGCGCCCGGGCCCTGCGCGGCCAGACGGTGCGGGGCTTCCACCACCTGCTCGCCAACCCCGCCTCGCGCCGCAAGATGCTGGTCTCGGTCACGGCCATGCCGATCGAGAATGAGGTCGGCCAGATCACCGGCTCCACCGCCGCCATCGTCGAGACCGAAGGCCTGCAGACGCCCGAAGTCTTCATGCCGGAGCCTGTTGCGGCCCCATCCGACTCCCTGACCCGCCGGGTCTTTGACGCCGCGTCCAGCGCCCTCGTCGTGGTCGCCGCCGACGGCCGGGTGCGCGAGGCCAACCGTACCGCCCTGCTGGTGCTGGGTCGCAACACTGCCGAGGGCGACTTTGCGGACCTGTTCCTGGAGGAAGACGAGCGGGTCGAAGGCCGTCAGGCCCTGCGCGCCGCCCTGTCCGCCCCATCCGGCGAGGCCGAGGCCTTCGTCTCGGGCCGTGGCTCCGAAGCGGGTATCCGCTGGTCCATGCTGCCGCTGACCGACGCCGAGGGCCGCGTCGATGCCCTGCTGCTGGCCGGCGAACGGGCTGAGCCGGTGATGGAAGCCGGCGACCCGGCCTTCGAAAATCCTCCCGTCGTCAGCGCCCCGGTCGTTGAGGCCGACGAAGCCCACGACGCCGAGCTTCTGGCCCTGCGCGCCGCCGCCGAGGAGGCCCGCCGCGAGGCCGGGGACGCCCTGGCTGCCGCCGCCGCTGCCCGGGAAGAGGCCCGGGCCGCCCATGCCGCCGCGCGCAAGGCCGCCGAGGACGCCGAGGCCGAACTGGCCGGAGGCCGCCGGATGGAGAGCGTCGGCCGCCTGACCGGCGGACTGGCCCATGACTTCAACGCCCTGCTGGGCGTCATGACCGGGGCCCTGGACATGATGCTGCGCCAGGCCGACGATCCGGCCCGGGTGCGCCGTATCGGCCAGGCGGCCCTGACCGCAGGCCAGAAGGGCGAACTGCTGACCCGTCGCCTGACCGCCTTCTCCCAGGGCGATGACGAGCCGGTGCTGCGCGTCCTTGACGCCGGTGTCCTGCTGCGCGGCATGGAGACCCGTCTGCGCGCCCTCGGCGGGCCGGGCATCGACCTGATGATCGAGGGCCCGTCCGACACCGCCCCGGTGCGGCTGGACCCGGTCGCCTTCGAAGGCGCGGTCCGCAGCCTGACCCAGAATGCCGTCGAGGCCGTGGGCGGTCGTGGTTCGGTCGCGGTGCGGCTGGAGACCATGCTTGAAGGCGGAATCCGGCTGAGCGTGCGTGACAGTGGTCCGGGCATGGACCGTGATCTGGCGGCCCGCGCGGTCGAGCCCTTCTTCACCACCCGCGAGGGTGCGGCGGGTCTGGGCCTGTCTCAGGCCTATGCCTTCGCCCGTCAGTCCGGCGGGGTCCTGTCGATCGACAGCAGTCCCGGTGACGGGGCCGAGGTTTCGATCACCCTGCCCCAGGCCGCCTGAGACCCCGTCTTTCACCGTTCGGCCGTCGGGCCTATGATGACGGACGCGGGGGCGGGAGGTTCATCATGAAGCTGTTGCGATTCATCGTGGTGCTGGCGGTCATCGGCTACGCCGGCTGGCTGGCCTGGCCGTTCATTTCTCCTTTCCTTGAAGGTACCGGACCGGACGTGGCCGCGTCCCGCATGGCCACCGGGGCGGACACCGGAGGGGACCTGTTCGGCATCCTGCCGGCCTGGACCCTGTGGGCCGGGGCGATCGGCCTGTATCTGGTTGCGGCCCTGATGCTGGGGTCCGGCAATCCCAAGGCTGCCGTGGCCTATTTCCTCGGCTTCATCGCCGATGTCGTGCTCCGGCTGGCCCTGCAGCAGGACGGCGGCGACATGGCCGCCCGCTCCGGCGCACCCGCCACCATGGCGGCACCCGGGGCCATGGACGGCTTGACGGTCGATCCGGTCTGGCTGGTTCCGGGCGCGGTCTTCCTGCTGGGCGTGCTGGTCGTGTTCGCGGGCCGGCGAGTGCGGCGCACGCGCGAAGCGGGCCAGCTGAATTTCTGATCCCGGGCTGCGTATGGGGGGCGAAGCCTCCTATATGCGGTGCAACGGTTGACCCTCGCGGGCGGGCCGCTAGGTTCCGCGCGCCGTTCCGCGCCCACGACAGACCCGAGAGATTCCATGGCCGAAGCCGCCGCTCCCAGCGCCTCCTATGACGTCGTCATCATCGGCGGTGGTCCGGGAGGCTATAATGCGGCCATCCGGGCGGGGCAGCTTGGCCTGACCGCCGCCTGCATCGAGATGCGCGAGACCCTGGGCGGCACCTGCCTGAACGTCGGCTGCATGCCCTCCAAGGCCCTGCTGCATGCGTCCGAACTCTATGAGATGGCAGGCAAGGAATTCGCCGGCCTCGGCATCGAGGTGACGCCCAAGCTCAATCTGGCGCAGATGATGGCCCAGAAGGCCGAGAGCGTCACCGCCCTGACCAAGGGCATCGAATTCCTGTTCAAGAAGAACAAGGTCGACTGGGTCCGCGGCCGCGGCCGGATCGCCGGCGCGGGCAGGGTCGAGGTTACGGCCGCCGACGGCTCGGTCAGCACCCTTGCGGCGAAGAACATCGTCATCGCCACCGGCTCCGAGCCCACCCCTCTGCCGGGCGTGGCCTTCGAGGCCGGCAAGGTGGTGGATTCGACCGGTGCCCTGTCGCTGCCGGCCGTGCCGAAACATCTGATCGTCGTCGGGGCCGGGATCATCGGTCTGGAGCTGGGCTCGGTCTGGCGCCGGCTGGGCGCGCAGGTGACGGTGGTCGAATATCTGGACCGGATCAGCCCCGGCATGGACAGCGACCTGGCCAAGACCTTCCAGCGCACCCTCACCAAACAGGGCATGGCCTTCAAACTGGGATCGAAGGTCACGGCCGCGAAATCGTCGAAGGACGGGGTCGAGCTGACGGTCGAGCCCGCAGCCGGCGGGACGGCCGAGACCCTGACCGGCGATGTGGTTCTGGTCGCCATCGGCCGCCGTCCCTACACCGAAGGTCTCGGCCTCGAAACGGTGGGCATCACGCCCGACAAGCGCGGTTTCCTCGACAACGATCATTTCAAGGTCGCCGAAGGCGTCTGGGTCATCGGTGATGTCACCCACGGCCCGATGCTGGCGCACAAGGCCGAGGAGGATTCGGTCGCGGTGATCGAGCTGATCGCCGGCAAGGCGGGTCACGTCGACTACAATCTGGTCCCCAGCGTGGTCTACACCGCCCCCGAGGTCGCCTGGGTCGGCCAGACCGAAGACCAGCTCAAGGCGGCGGGCGTGGCCTACAAGGTCGGGAAATTCCCCTTCACCGCCAACAGCCGGGCCAAGATCAACCACGAGACCGACGGCTTCGCCAAGGTCCTGGCCGATGCCGCCACCGACCGCATCCTCGGCGTCCACATCATGGGCCCCCAGGCCGGTGAAATGATCGGCGAGGCCTGTGTGGCCATGGCCTTCGGCGGCTCGTCGGAAGACATTGCCCGCGTCTGCCACCCGCACCCGACCCGCTCCGAAGCCGTCAAACAGGCGGCCATGGGCGTCGAGGGCTGGACGATGCAGGCCTAGAGGCAGGAGACGGGCGTCCCCAGGGCTCACCCGCGCGGATGGGCCGCGGCATAGGCGTCCAGCAGGAACCGGGCGTCGACGGCGGTGTATTTCTGGGTCGTCGACAGGCTGGCGTGGCCCAGCAGTTCCTGGATAGAGCGCAGGTCCGCCCCGGCCCCGAGCAGGTGGGTCGCGAAGCTGTGGCGCAGGGCATGGGGTGTGGCCGAGGCGGGCAGGCCCAGCCGTCCCCGCAGCCGCTGCACCATGGCCTGGACGTGCCGGGCCGTCAGGGGGCCGCCGCGCCGGGCGCGGAACAGGGCATCGGTGGATGTGAGCGGGAAGGGCAGCAGCGCCAGATAGGCGTCGACCGCCTCGCGCACGGCGGGCAGAACGGGGGCCAGCCGCGTCTTGCCGCCCTTGCCGGTGATGCGCAGGGCTTCGGACAGGGGGGCGTCGGCGCGCAGCAGGGACAGGCCCTCGGAGATGCGCAGGCCGCAGCCGTAGAGCAGGGTCAGGACGGCGCGGTCGCGGGCGGCCTCCCAGGCCTCGGCGTCCGCATCGGCGTCCGGCTCCTGCAACAGGCCGCGGGCCTGGTCCTCGCTGATGGGGCGCGGCAGGGACGGCTTGATCCGGGGGCCACGCACCAGGGCGAGCTGGGGCGCGGGCGTGGCGCAGCGCCGGTCGAGGA
>JAIESL010000015.1 GCA_019746095.1 Caulobacteraceae bacterium | reverse complement strand
GAAAGACCTTGCTCTATCGGACGCCAGCAGAGACCTTCGCCGCGTGTGTTGCGGCGATCGGTTGAGCCCGCCGGGGAAAGCGGACATTGGCATCTCGCCAGCAAGCGGACGTTCGCGCCCCATGGCGAGGGACACAGGCTGATTGCCTCGTGTCCGGTTGATAGCTAAACGGGTCGGCGGAGCTTGGATATTTGACTCACACTCTGCGCCACCTCTGTATCGGTCTCTGTTTCGCCGTGCTGGCGGCCATGAACCTGCACGGCGTGTCGCAATCGCGGCACGATTTCGCCCATGCAGCCGACTGGCCCGCTGTCGCTCTGGTCGAAGCAGATGACGATCATCACGCGGCTCACGTCCATGTGGCTCCGGAACAGGTTCCCGATCTCGACACTGATCGGGACGGTGACGGGCCAATCCCGGTCGGACATCACCATCACGGCGCCGGCGACGTTCAGGCCGCCATGCCGTCATCGAGTCGGGGTCTGACGGAAACGTCGTCTCCTGCGTCCGCCCTCCGGCGGCCCGGGGCTGATCCTGCTCTGTCGAGCCATACCGGCGACGGGCCGGAATACCCTCCCAAACGGATGCGCACGGTCGTCTGAACCGGCGCGGCCGCTCGGCTGCGCGCAACCCGTTTCCGGAGATACCCTTGAAGACCCCGATTGCCGGCTCTGCCGGATCGTGGGCGCGTCTGGCGGCCGTTTCGGCTGTGGCGCTCTCACTGGCGGCCTGGCCGTCCAACGCCGCCGTGGCGCAGGAGCCGACTGGCTCAGCCGCCAATACCCCCGCCCTGTCCCTCGACCGGGCGCTGGCCCGCGCCGCCGAGGTGGACCCCGGACTTCCGGGCTTAGAGGCGCGTACGCGCGCCGGTGATGCCGCCGTGCGCCAGGCCGACGTCCGGCCCAATCCGACGGTGGGCCTGATGGTTGAGAACCTGCCAACCTTGGGCGGCGGCAACATCATCGACCGTACGGAGACGACCCTGTCGTATGAGCAGCGCTTCGAACGGGGCGGTGATCGGTCGGCGCGGGTGGCTTTGGCGCTGGGCGAAGTCGCCTTGGTGCAGGCTGAAGCCGCCATCCGGCGGCTGGATCGCCTGGAACAGGTGCAGCGCGCCTGGGCGGAAGCCCTGGGTGCCCAGGCCGACCTTGAGATCGCTCGCGAACGTCTCGCCTTGGCCGAACGCTTCCAGACTGAAGTGCAGCGTCGGGTCGACATGGCGCGTGATCCTCTGTTCGCCGGTGCCCGCGCCGAGGCCGAACTGGCCCAGGCCCAGATCGACTTCGATCAGGCCGGGATACAGGCCCGCCTCGCCCGCGCGACGTTGGGGCGCTTCTGGATCGGCGCTTCGGACTTCTCCCTCGACCCAGCCGATTTCGAGGACACCAGCGCCTCCCGCGAGATCGCAGGCCCCGCCGCCGAGATCGACCTCGCGGTTCTGGCCGCGCATCGCGACGTCTCACGCGCAAGAGTCAGCGTCGAACAAGCGCGGGCGATGCCGGACGCCACCGTCAGCGTCGGTGTCCGACACTTCTGGGACGGGCAGGATCTCGGTCTGGTCGTCGGCGGGTCCATACCCCTCGGTCGCTACGATCGAAATGAAGCCGCCATCGATCGCGCAAGGTTCGAAGGCGTCGCCGCTGAGGCCGACATGGCTGCGCTCCGGCAAGAGCGCGAGCGGGAGATCGCCCGCCTCCAGGTCCTCCTTGCGTCCCGGGCGCTCGAAGCACAGCGGATCGCCAACGAGACCCTGCCCCAGGCCGAGCGCGCTGTTGTTCTCGTGCGCGAAGGCTTCGCGCGGGGCGGTTTCACCTACAACGACGTCATCTCCGCCCAGACCGCGCTGCTCGCCACAAAGGCCCGCCGGGTCGCCGTTCTCAAACAGTTCCACATAGATCGCGCCCGCCTTGACCGGCTGACCGGCGCGCATGCCGACCTGCTCGGCCTGGAGACCCGCTCATGATCCGCTACACCCCATCACGGCGCACAATCGCCGCTTCGTTGTTGGCGCTGGCGGTCGGCGCCTCGGCCTGCGGACAAGGCGCGGCAGAGAAGGCCGAGGGCGAGGTCCCCGCTGGCGAATACGAACGCGGTCCCCATCGGGGACGCATGCTGCGGGACGGCGACTTCGCGTTGGAGATAACCCTCTACGAAGAAGGGCCTGAACCCCTCTTCCGGCTCTATCCCTACGTCAATGACAAGCCCGTCGATCCGGGCCAGGTTCAGGCTGCCATCACGCTCAGCCGCCTCGGCCCGAAGACTGACCGGTTCGTCTTCACCGCCGAGGACGACTATCTGGCCTCCCCAGGTGTCGTCTTCGAACCCCACTCGTTCGATGTCGTTGTGACCGCAGCCCGCGCCGGCAAGCAGCACCGCTGGGCCTATGCCTCCTACGAGGGCCGCACGACCATCGCAGCCGATGCCGCCCGGGCTGGTGGGGTCACGGTCGAACGGGTCGGTCCGGCGACCTTGGGCGAGAGCCTGTCGCTGACCGGTCGTGTCGAGATCACGCCCGAAGGCCAGGCTGAGATCCATGCCCGCTATCCGGGTCGGGTCATGACGCTGAACGTCGAACTCGGCACCCGCGTCTCTCGCGGTCAGGTCATCGCCCGCGTCGAGTCGAGCGAGAGCCTCCAGACCTATGCGATCACCGCGCCGATCTCCGGCATGATCGTGGCCAAGAACGTCAACGTCGGTTCGATCACGGGCGGCGGCGAGCCGATGCTTATGATCGGCGATCCCACCCGGCTGCACGCGGAGTTCCTGCTCTATCCCCGGGATGCCGAGCGGGTCCGCGCGGGCCAGCCGATCATCGTCAAGAGTCTGGCCGGCGACTACACCTTCAATGGTCGGATCGAGGCGGTGCTGCCCTCGACCGATCTGACCAGCCAGGTGCTGATCGCGCATGTCGACCTGCCCTATCAGGGTGGCATCTGGCGGCCCGGCCTCGGGGTGTCGGGCGAGGTGCAGGTGGGGTCGACACCGGCCCCACTGGCGGTCCGCACCAAGGCGCTCCAGCCATTCCGCGACTTCACCGTCGTCTATGCCCGCTTCGGCACGACCTATGAGGTTCGGATGCTGGAACTGGGCCGTCGGACGCCCGAGTGGACCGAGGTCCTCAGCGGCATCGAAGCCGGCACCGAATATGTGGTGGACGGCGCCTTCCTGATCCGCGCGGACGTCGAGAAGTCCGGCGCGAGCCACGACCACTAGAGGCGCTGTCATCATGCTCGAACGCATCATCGCGCTCTCGATCCGTTTCCGCTGGATCGTCATGGCGCTCGTGGTCCTGGCCTGCGCGGTCGGCGTCTGGAGTTTCCAGCGCCTGCCCATCGATGCCACGCCCGACATCACCAACGTCCAGGTCCAGATCAACACCGAGGCGCCCGGCTTCTCGCCGCTGGAGTCGGAACAGCGGATCACCTTCCCGGTAGAGACTGCCATCGCGGGCGTGCCGGGGCTGCAATACACCCGCTCGGTCTCGCGCTATGGATTGAGCCAGGTGACCGTGGTCTTCGAGGACGGCACGGACATCTATTTCGCGCGCCAGTTGGTCAACGAACGGCTTCAGGCCGCACGGGGTCAGCTTCCTGACGGTCTCACGCCTGAACTCGGTCCTATCACCACCGGGCTCGGCGAAATCTTCATGTTTACGGTCGAGGCCGAACCGGGCGCTCGCCGACCGGACGGGGAACTCTACACGCCCGAGGACCTGCGCACGCTTCAGGACTGGGTCATCCGTCCGCAACTGCGCAACACGCCTGGCGTCACCGACGTCAATACCATCGGCGGCTTCGAGCGGCAGTATCACGTCACCCCCTGGCCGGACCGTCTGGTCGCCTACGGCGTGACCATGGCCGAGGTGGTGGAAGCCCTGAACCGGAACAACGCCAATGTCGGCGCAGGTTATGTCGAGCGCTACGGCGAACAGTATCTGGTTCGCGTCCCGGGCCAGGCCGAAAGCCTCGAAGACCTCGGGGCGGTCATCGTCTCCAACCGCAACGGCGTGCCCGTCCGGGTCGCTGACGTGGCCGATCTCGTCATGGGCGAGGAACTGCGCACCGGTGCCGCGACCGAAGACGGCCGCGAGGTCGTGCTCGGCACCGTCTTCATGCTGGTCGGGGAGAACAGCCGCACTGTTGCCCAGGCCGTCGCCGCCAAGCTCGACGAGGCCGCCAAGGCGCTGCCCGCCGGGGTCCGGGCCGTGCCGGTTTACGACCGGACCGACCTGGTCGATCGCGCGATCCATACGGTCGAGAAGAACCTGCTTGAAGGCGCACTTCTGGTCATTGTCGTGCTCTTCCTGCTGCTCGGGAACATACGCGCCGCACTGATCACGGCGGCGGTCATTCCGATCACCATGTTGATGACGATCACCGGCATGGTGCGCACGGGAGTCTCCGGCAATCTGATGAGCCTCGGCGCGTTGGACCTCGGCCTGATCGTCGACGGGGCCGTCATCATCGTGGAGAACTGTCTGCGCCGTTTCGGCCAGGCGCAGCATCAGCACGGTCGTCTCCTGACCCGCGACGAACGCTTCGCCTTGGCGGCCTCGGCCTCCAGCGAAGTGATCCGGCCGTCGCTGTTCGGCGTGCTGATCATCACCCTGGTCTATGTGCCGATCTTCGCCCTGACCGGGGTTGAGGGGAAGATGTTCCATCCGATGGCGATCACGGTCGTTATCGCCCTGACCTGTGCCCTTGTCCTGTCGCTGGTCTTCGTGCCCGCCGCAGTCGCCATGTTCGTTACCGGCAAGGTCGAGGAAAAGGACAGCTTCGTCATGCGTGGTGCCCGGCGCTTCTACCAACCTGCACTGGAGATGGCCCTGCGGCTGCGCGTGGCCTTCGTCGCCGTCGCGGTCGGCTTCGTCGCAATCGCCGCGTTGGGCGCGAGCCGGATGGGGTCGGAGTTCATCCCGAACCTCGACGAGGGCGACATCGCCATGCACGCCCTTCGTATCCCCGGCACCTCGCTCAGTCAGGCCGTGCAGATGCAGACGGCTTTGGAGCGGCGCATCGCCCAGTTTCCGGAGGTCGAGCGGGTCGTGGCCAAGATCGGCACGGCGGAGATCGCCACCGATCCCATGCCGCCATCGGTCGCGGATACCTTCATCATGCTGAAGGATCGCAAGGACTGGCCCAACCCGCGCAAGCCACGGGACGAGCTGTTGGCAGAAATGCAGGCGGCCGTCGCCCAGATCCCGGGAAATAACTACGAGTTCACCCAGCCGATCCAGATGCGGTTCAACGAACTGCTGTCCGGTGTCCGGGCGGACGTGGCGATCAAGGTGTTCGGCGACGACCTCGACCAGTTGCTTGAGGTCGGCAACGCCGTCGAGGGCGTAATCGGCGGCATTGAGGGCGCGGAGGACGTGTCGGTCGAACAGGTGACCGGTCTTCCAGTCCTTCAGATCACGCCTGACCGCGCCGCCCTCTCGCGTCTCGGGATCAGCATGGATGATGTCCAACAGGTCGTGTCGGCCTCGATCGGCGGGGTCGTCGCCGGCCAGGTGTTCGAGGGCGACCGGCGCTTCGACGTCGTGGTCCGCCTGCCCGAAACCCTGCGGGAAGATACCGACGCCATTGGCCGCCTGCGCATTCCCGTCCCCGGCTCTGGCGGGACCGCCTTCGTGCCGCTGGAGGAGATCGCGACCATCGCCGTGGAGAAGGGTCCCAACCAGATCAGCCGCGAGGACGGCAAGCGTCGCGTCGTCGTCACGGCCAATGTGCGGGGTCGCGACCTCGGCTCCTTCATCGCCGAGGTGCAGGAGAAGGTCGGGGCCGAGGTCGAGGTCCCCGCCGGATACTGGATCAGCTATGGCGGCACGTTCGAGCAACTGATCTCGGCGGCGAAGCGGCTGCAACTGGTCGTGCCGGTGGTGCTGCTTCTGATCTTCGGACTGCTCTTCGCCCTGTTCCGCTCGGTCAAGGACTCCGCCATCGTCTTCTCCGGCGTGCCCCTGGCCTTGACCGGCGGCGTGGCGGCGCTGGCGATGCGAGGTCTGCCATTGTCGATCTCGGCAGCGGTCGGCTTCATCGCACTGTCTGGCGTGGCCGTGCTGAACGGCGTGGTCATGGTCAGCTTCATCCGGACCTTGCTCGCCGAGGGCAAGCCGCTTGGTGAAGCGATCCGGGAGGGTGCCCTGACCCGGCTGCGGCCGGTTCTGATGACTGCTCTAGTCGCCAGTCTCGGCTTCGTGCCCATGGCGCTGAACGTGGGCGCGGGGGCCGAGGTCCAGCGCCCGCTGGCAACGGTGGTGATCGGCGGGATCATCTCCTCGACCATCCTGACCCTACTCGTGCTGCCCGCCCTCTACAGCCTGGTCCATGGCCGTCCGCCAGGCCCTGCCGGCACGCGGCCCGCCTGGATGAACCGTCTTCCCTTCAATCGGAGCAAGGCATGACCGTCACGACCCATCGATGGGCCGCCTGGCTGAGGACGCCCGCCGGCGTCCTTGTGCTCGGGCTGCTGATCCTGTTCCTGAACGGCCTGCTGACGGCCGCCTTCGCCCACGGTGTGGCTGACGGAGACAAGGGCTACATTCAGGAGACTTCGGGCTTCCTGTTCTGGCCGTTCCTGTATCTGGGGGCCAAGCACATGGTCACCGGCTACGACCACCTGCTGTTCCTGCTGGGGGTGATCTTCTTCCTCTACCGGATGAAGGACATCAGCATCTATGTGACCCTGTTCGCCATCGGCCACTCCTCGACCCTGCTGCTCGGCGTGCTGACCGACGTCAGCGTCTCCAGCTACCTCGTCGACGCCATCATCGGCCTGTCGGTCGTCTACAAGGCGCTCGACAACATGGGGGCCTATCAGCGCTGGTTCGGTTTCCAGCCGAACACCAAGGTCGCGACCCTGGTGTTCGGCCTGTTCCACGGCTTTGGCCTAGCCACCAAACTCCAGGACTTCAATCTGTCGCCCGACGGCCTGATCGGGAATCTCCTGGCCTTCAACGTCGGGGTCGAGATCGGCCAGCTGCTGGCCCTCGGAGCCATCCTGATCGTCATGGGCTTCTGGCGGAAGTCGGCCAGCTTCTGGCGTCACGCCTACACCGCCAATGTGGTCGTCATGACCCTCGGCTTCATCCTGGCGGGCTATCAGCTCGTCGGCTTCTTCGTCGCCTGACCGGAGACCTGATCCATGTATAACGCCAACAAGCCCGACGCCTCCGAACTGCCCTCGACCGGCAAGCTGCTCAAGTCGACCGGCATTGCCGTGGCGGTCGCCTCCGCTCTGCTCGTCACCGTCGTCCTGCCCGCTGAATACGGCGTCGACCCGACCCGGGCTGGATCTTTGCTCGGTCTGACCGAGATGGGGCGGATCAAGATGCAACTCGCCGCCGAAGCCGAGGCCGAAGAGGCGAGCGTCCAGCCGGCCCCAGTCGCGCCTACGGCTGTTGTTTCTGCCCCAGCCGCCGGTGGCGCGTCCGAGACCGTGCCCGGGGTTCGAACCGACGAGACCGTTCTCACCCTCGCGCCCGACCAAGGCGCCGAGATCAAGCTCGTAATGGAGGAGGGCGCGCGGGTCGCCTTCACCTGGACGAGCAGCGGCGGAGCGGTGAACTTCGACACCCACGCGGACCGCCCCGGCACGCCCTACCACGGCTACGGCAAGGGCACAGAACAGCGGGTCGAAGGCGAACTCGTTGCCGCCTTCACCGGCAGCCACGGCTGGTTCTGGCGCAACCGCACGGGCGCGCCGGTGACCATCACGCTCCGGACGTCCGGCGCGTATTCAGAGGTCAAACGGGTGGTCTAGATGCTCTACTTCATCCTCAAGGCTGCGCTCTCCGGCGTGATCATCGCGGCGATCTCGACCGTGTCCAAACGCTACCCCGGATTTGGCGCGCTCATCGCCTCGTTGCCGTTGATCTCGGTGCTCGGAATGATCTGGCTGTGGCGGGACCGACCGGATGCGATGAACATGGCCGACCATGCGCAGGCGACCTTCTGGTTCGTCCTGCCATCCCTGCCGATGTTTCTCGCCATCCCGGCCATGCTGAGGGCGGGTGTCAACTTCTGGGCAGCTCTGATCGCCGGATGCCTGCTTACCGTCGTCTTCTACAGTCTGATGATCTGGCTCGGGCCAAGGTTCGGCCTGCGGCTGTGATCTTCGTCCGCGGCTACAGCCTGACCGCGCGCAGCCTGAGCGCGTTGCCGATCACGCTGACGGATGAAAGCGCCATGGCGAGCGCCGCAAGCGCCGGTGAGAGCAGCCAGCCGAACACGGGATACAGAAGGCCGGCCGCTACCGGGATGCCGAGCGCATTGTAGCCGAAGGCGAACACCAGGTTTTGCCGGATGTTCCCCATCACCGCCCGCGACAGATGCCGCGCGCGGACGATACCTTGCAGGTCGCCGCCCAGCAGGGTCACGCCAGCGCTCTCGATCGCCACATCCGAGCCCGCCCCCATGGCGACGCCCACATCAGCGGCGGCGAGTGCAGGTGCGTCGTTGACCCCATCGCCCGCCATGGCCACGACCCGGCCCTGTGACCGAAGCTGCTGGACAACCGACGCCTTGTCCTGGGGCAGGACTTCGGCCTGGACCTCGTCGATGCCGAGAAGTCGCGCCACGGCTTCGGCTGTGGTCCGGTTGTCGCCCGTCATCATGACCAGCCGCAGACCCGCCGCCTTCAGTGCGCGGATCGCATCCGGCGTCGTGGGCTTGATGGGATCGGCGATACCGATGACTCCGACCGCCTTGTTGTCGACCGCCACGAAAATGGCAGTGGCACCGTCGTGGCGGAGCCCATCGGCCTGCGACTCCAGAGCGGACACGTCGATCGAAAGCTCGCCGAGATACCGGGTGTTGCCCAGGGCCACCGGACGGCCCTCGACTGTCCCGCGAACGCCACGTCCTACAGGACTATCGAAATCCGCGGCTTCCGAGAGGGTCAGGTCGCGGTCCCTGGCGGCCCGGACGATCGCATCCGCCAGGGGATGCTCGCTTCCGCGCTCAAGACTGGCAGCAAGACGCAGGATGTCCGCTTCGTCGAAGCCCTGGGCGGGCAGGATCGCCGTCACGGACGGACGTCCTTCCGTCAGGGTGCCGGTCTTGTCGAGGATGAGGGTGTCGACCTTCTCGAAGCGCTCAAGCGCTTCGGCGTTCTTGATCAGGACGCCGGCCTGCGCGCCTCGCCCCACCCCGACCATGATCGAGATCGGAGTCGCCAAGCCCAAGGCACAGGGACAGGCGATGATGAGGACCGAAACGGCGGCGACGAGCGCGTAGGATAGCCGGGGCTCGGGACCGACCAGACCCCAGACGAGGGCGGCGAGCAGAGCTATCGCGATTACCGCCGGGACGAACCAACCGGACACCGTATCGGCGAGCCTCTGGATCGGCGCGCGGCTGCGCTGAGCCTGGGCCACCATCTGGACGATCTGCGCCAGCAGGGTATCGGCGCCGACCTTGTCGGCGCGCATGACGAAGGACCCAGTCTTGTTCAGCGCCCCGGCGACAACCCGGTCCCCAACCTCCTTGGTCACCGGCATGGACTCGCCGGTCACCATCGACTCATCGACCGAAACGCGGCCATCGAGGATTTCACCGTCTACTGGGATCTTCTCGCCGGGGCGGACCCGCAGGGAGTCGCCGACCGTGATCTGGTCTAGCGAGACGTCCTCATCAACGCCGTTCGGCCGGACCCGTCGCGCAGTCTTGGGCGTGAGGTCCAACAAGGCCCGGATCGCGCCGGAGGTTTGCTCGCGAGCGCGGAGTTCGAGGATCTGTCCGACGAGCACGAGCACGGTGATGACCGCCGCCGCCTCGAAATACACCGGCGCGCTTCCATCAGCCTTGAGGAAGGCGGGCGGGAACAGTCCGGGAGCCAGGACGGCCGTGACGCTGTAGAGCCAGGCGACCCCGACCCCCATGGCGATCAGTGTGAACATGTTCAGCCGGCGGGTGCGAAGCGAGGTCCAGCCGCGCTGGAAGAAGGGCAAGCCGCACCACAGGACGACAGGCGTGGCCAGAGCGAACTGGATCCAGTTCGACATCTGTCCCGGGATGAGCATGTGGAGGTTGGTCAGGTGCCCGCCCATCTCTAACGCGAAGACCGGAAGGGTAAGGACCAGTCCAACCCAGAAACGGCGGGTGAAATCGGTCAGTTCGTGATTGGGCGGCGCTTCGGCAGTGACGGTTTCCGGCTCGAGCGCCATGCCGCAGATCGGGCACGAACCCGGACCTTCCTGCCGGATTTCGGGGTGCATGGGGCAGGTGTAGATCGCGCCCGGGATGGCGGGCGCCGCCTCCACGCGCGGGTTCACATAACGCTGAGGGTCCGCGACGAACTTGGTCCGGCACCCTGCCGAGCAGAAGAAATAGTCTTGGTCGTCATGTTTGGCTCTGTGAGCCGTGGTCGCGGGATCAACCGACATCCCGCAGACCGGATCCTTGACCGTGGCCGCACCCGGGGCGGTTTTCGCCGAGCAGCACGAGTGACCTGAGGCTTGACTGTGAGGAGGCGTGGACATGGCGTTCTCTCCGTCTGACGCCGGTCACCTATACCCAGCAGGGGTATATTGCAAGATACCCCCAACGGGTATATTGAGAATTCAGGGAGCGACATGCCATGCAGACTGAGACGAAGCCGAAAATCCAGAACAGGCTGAGCCGGATCGAGGGACAGGTGCGAGGTATCGCCCGCATGGTCGCCGACGACCGCTACTGCATCGACTTGCTGACCCAGCTGCAAGCCGTCCGCGCAGCGGTCCACCGTGTTGAGACGGAAGTGTTGAGGGACCACCTCGACCATTGCGTGATGGGCACGATGACCGGCGACGATCTCGAGGAGCGAAAGGCAAAGGCCGCCGAACTGATCGAACTCCTGGCGCGGGCAGGCCGGTAGAGCCTGACGGACCGCGTTCTTGATGCGGATCTCCGTTTGGCTGACAACACCGACGAGGTCGCGCCCGGCCATTCCGAGGGAAGCGCCCGCGCCGCGCGTAAAGAAGCAGAAGGCCGGATCGGCCAAACGTCTGGAGACCGAGTATGCGTCATTTCAATCCCGCACCCTTCATCGCTGTCGCAGCGGTGGTCACGTTCGCCGCTGGACCAGCGGCGGCCCACGCCCGGCTGGTCGGCGCAACGCCGGCCCCCAACGCGACTGTGGCCGCGACCCGGACGCTGAGCCTGACCTTCAGTGAGCGCACAGTGCCCGCGTTTTCAGGATTCGACGTCGTCAATGCGGCGGGCGAGAAGGTCGCGATCGAGACTTCGGTCGGCGAAGACGGCAAGACCCTGACAGGGACTTTGGCTCGCGCGCTGGCCGCCGGTGAATACCGAGTAGACTGGCGCATCGCATCGAGCGATGGCCACCGAATGACGGGTTCCTACACCTTCACGGTGCGCTGATCGCATGATCGAAGTCGCGGTCATTGTGCTCCGCTGGCTTCAATACAGCGGAGCCGTCGTTCTTCTCGGCGCACCGCTGTTCCTGCTCTACAGCTTCAGGGGAGGCGACGGCCCGAACCTCGTCTGGGCGCGCCCGACGCTGATCGTCGCTGCGACCGTCGTCGCCTTGGGATCGCTCGCCTCCCTGGTGGCACAGACGGCGGTCATGGCGGGGTCGCTGAGCGAAGCGCTCAAACCCGCGTCGCTATCCTTCATGGTCACGGGCATGGCCCTCGGCATGGCCCTGGTAGCCCGGGCCGTCGTCGCCGGGCTTGCACTTGTCGCGATCGTCGCCCTCAAGCCGGGCCGGGTGCTTTGGACCGTGCTGGCGACGGTTGGCGTGATCGTGTCCGCCAGTTTCGCCTGGACCGGTCATGGGGCCGCGACCGAGGGGCCGGCTGGGCTGTTGCATCTGACCGCCGCCATCATCCATGCCGTGTCCGCCGCGCTGTGGCTGGGTGCTCTGGCGGCCCTGACGATGCTTTTGCTGCGTCGAACTGCTCCGGATGACCCGCAGATCCATCGCGCCCTGCGCGGCTTTGCGGATTTGGGGACCTTGGCCGTCGTGCTCCTGGCCCTGAGTGGCCTCGGGAATAGCTGGTTCATGATCGGACCCGCGCGCATAGCTGGTCTGGGAACCAGCCTCTACGGCCAGCTCCTGATCGCCAAACTGGTGCTGTTCGCGCTGATGCTTGTCCTCGCGGCAGGAAACCGTTTCCGCCTGACGCCGGCGTTGGGCTCGGTTCTGGCGGGTGGCGGAGATCCGCGACACGCGCTCCAGCGGCTCCGACGCAGCGTCGTCGCGGAGACGCTGATCGGAGCCGTGCTGATAGCCGTCGTCGCGATCATGGGCACGCTCGCCCCGCCGTCCTCAATGTGAACCCGTAGCGCACCTAGCCGGGCGCGCGCGACGACCAGTGGATGTGGTGGATGCGCCAGCCGTCGGCATGCCGCTGGAGCAACATTGTCTCTGTCGTCAGCCGGTCCACGGGGCGATTGTTGAACTGACCCGTCGTGCGGCCTTCGCTGGTGATCCAGGCGATGTCGCCGTTCGCCCAGCCCGACCGCCGTTCCACCATGGACTCTGACGCCGCCGCGAAAGCGGCGTCCGAACCCAGGTGATGGGACGCGTATTCGTCGCGCGATCGCTCCGCGTAGCCCTCTTCGAAGATCATGACATCCGGCGCCATCAGGGCCAGGGCGGCGGCCGTGTCGCCGGCCTTCAATGCGGCGTGGAAGGCGTCAACGGCTGTGGCCGCACCCGCCGCTTCTGCGGCGACCGAGCCAGCGGCATGGTCATGGGCGTGGTCCTGGGCGAAGGCCGGCATCGCCGAGAGGACGGCGATCGACAGGGCGAGGGCAAGGGATGTGCGCGACATGGCGGGCTCCGGATTGTGGGTCATGTAATCGGACTGAGCGGGGGTCTGGATCAGGCCGGCTGATTGTGGCGAGCGAACACGCGGGTTGCACCCGACCGGAGCACCAGCAAGGTCTCGTAGGGGTCTTTATGCCCTTGTGGCGTCTCCATCCCCGGCGACCCGAGCGGCATCGCCGGCACGGCCAGACCGACTGCCGTCGGTCGCTCGGCCAGAAGGCGGACGACGTCCTGGGCCGGCACGTGACCCTCGACCAGGTAGCCGCCGACAAGCCCGGTGTGACAGGAGGCCAGCGCGTCGGGCAGTCCCCGACTGCTGCGGATCGGCTGGAGGTCCGGAACAATGGTGACGGTTGTTGTGAAGCCGGCCTGGCGCATATGAGCGATCCACCCGTCACAGCATGGGCAGGTCGGAGTCTTGAATACCGTCAGGTTCCGCGCGGGCGCGGTCTGCGCACAGGCGGTCCCGCCTATGCTCAGGAAAATGCCTGCGCCGAGCAACAGACGACGATTCAGTTGCGATCGCATCCAGTGCGTCTCCCTCTATTGCGGGTGCTTGATCTGCCGGGCTTGCCGGACGTCATACATCTATACGTCAGATAGCCTTCGCCCCCTCATGAGGGCTATGGCGAAAGGCCGCGTATGACAAACGGGGCGTGAGGCAGGTGCGCGATGCTGGATGATGTTGATCGACTGATCGGCGGCGGCCGACATGATGGCGAGGCGCAACTCGCCGGCCTGGAGGACAAGGTCTGGGCGCGCATCGGCGAACGCCGCGACCAGGCTCGCATGGGACAGGTTCGGGCCGCAGCCATAGCTCTTGCGCTGATTGTCGGCGTCGCGAACGGCAGTTTCATGTTGCTGTATCCGCGCCCGGAACCGTCAGAAATGCGGGTGTTCACCGTGTCGACCGGTCTTTCGCCCTTAAGCGGACTGGACGTCCGAGGATGAACACCACCTGGAGGTCCATTGTCATCACGGCGATCCTTGCAGCGCTCGCGAGCGGCGCGGCCACTTGGGCGAGCGCTTCCTGGGTCATGCGGGAGCGGCAGCCGCCCAGCCTGCACAGCGTCGTCCATGAACAACTCGATCTGAGCGCGGAGCAGGACCGCCGGCTCGACGCCATTGAAGCCCGTTTCGCCACGCGCCGTCCGGCGCTGGAGGCCGAGGTCCGCGCTGCCAATCGCGAACTCGCCGCCGCCATCGCTGCCAGCGAAGGAGACTCGCCGCAGGTCCAGGCGGCAGTCGATCATTTCCACGCCGCCATGGGCGATCTCCAGAAGGCGACGATCACTCACGTGTTCGAAATGCGATCCGTGCTGACCCCGGCGCAGGCTGAGGTGTTCGATGAGGCGGTCGTTGACTCCCTGCGCGACGACGCCGGCTAAGCGCGGCGCGTGGGGGCCGACCAGAGCATCAAGGTTCGCGCGGCAGGCGGGGATCGGGCCGCCTTCACCGCCCTGATGACCGCCACCAAGGCCGACCTGTATCGGTTTGTTCGCCGCTACGTCGGCGACGAGGCCGAGGCGCATGACGTGCTTCAGGAAGCCTATTCGTCAGCATGGCTCGCCATGCGGCGATATGATCCGGCACGACCCTTCGAGGTCTGGCTGCGCTCGATTGCTCTGAACAAGTGTCGCGACTGGAGCCGTCGCCGAACGGTTCGCCGCGTCGTGCGCGGAGTCATGGGTCTCGACGCGCCAGAGGCGAAAGCGGTTGGCGACGACGCGCCCACCCCTGAAGTCCGGCTCGATGATCAGCGCAGGGCCGAAGACCTTCAACGCGCCTTGTCCGACCTTCCGGACGCCCTGAAGGCGCCGCTCCTGCTCGCCGCGCTTGAAGGACGGTCTCATGCCGAGATCGCATCCATTCTTCGCATCACGCCGAAGGCCGTGGAAACCCGCATCGCCCGCGCGCGCAAGAAGCTGTCAGAGATCCTGGGCGAGGCTCCGCGCAAAGGCGCTTGACCTAGCCATGGCGGGAAAGTGCACAAGGCCGCGATCTGGATGCCTGTGGCGTCCTGCCGCAAGGGATGCGCCGCTGGGATGCGTATCTGAACGAACGGCTGAATAGCCGGCTAAGGAACTTCTCGCCGATGTCGATCTCCAGTCTGGACCGCCGAATGCTTCTCCGGGGAGCCGCCGTCGGCGGTGGTATGCTGGGACTGCAAGGGCTGCTGCCAGCCTGGGCGCAGACCGGGTCGCCGGGTCTGAGGGCTGATCTGCCGACACTGACCGGTCCGAACATCGACCTGACCGTCGGACACACGCCCTTCGCCGTGGGCGGACGCACCGGGCATGCGGTGACGGTGAATGGCGTGCTTCCCGCTCCGCTGCTGCGGCTACGGGAGGGTCAGAATGTCCGATTGTCGGTGACCAACACCCTGGACGAGGACACCTCCATCCACTGGCACGGCCTTCTGCTCCCGTTCCAGATGGATGGCGTGCCGGGCATCAGTTTCCCCGGCATCAAGCCGCGCGAGACCTTCGTCTACGAGTTCCCGATCAGGCAATCGGGGACGTTCTGGTATCACAGCCACTCCAATCTTCAGGAAGCGATGGGGCACTACGGCCCGCTCGTCATTGATCCGGTCGGCGCCGACCCGGTCGCCTACGACCGGGAACATGTGCTGGTGCTTTCTGACTGGAGCTTCCTGCATCCGCACGAAATCCTGTCGAAGCTGAAGAAGAGCCCTGGCTACTTCAACCGGCAGCGCACGACCCTGGCGGGCCTCATGGACGGAAGCGACCGGATGAGCCTGGAAGAGCGGCGCATGTGGGGAGAGATGCGGATGGACCCGCGCGACATCCTCGACGTCAACGGCTCGACCTACACCTATCTGATCAACGGCCATGGACCCGAGGAGAACTGGACCGGCCTGTTCCGACCTGGCGAACGGGTGCGCCTGCGCATCATCAACGCTTCGGCGATGTCGATCTTCAACGTCCGTATTCCCGGCCTGCCGATGACGGTGGTCCAGGCCGACGGCGAGAACGTGCGCCCCGTCGAGACCGACGAGTTTCAGATTTCTGTCGCCGAGACCTATGACGTCATCATCCGGCCGACCGAGGACCGTGCCTACACGATCGTGTCGGAGGCCATCGACCGCTCCGGCATGGGCCGGGCGACCCTGGCACCGCGTCTGGGCATGACGGCCGAGGTTCCGCCCCTGCGAGAGGTGCCGAACCTCACCATGCGCGACATGGGCATGGACCACGGGGCCATGGGCGGAATGGATCACGGCTCCATGGGCGGCATGTCAGGGATGGACCACGGCGCGATGGCCGGCATGGACCACGGGAGCCCCGACCAGGGCGCTGCTCCGGCGGGCGAACCCGGGGCGATGTCCATGGCCGGGATGAACATGCGCGACCCGGATAACGCCCCGCCGGATATGGCGGTCGGCGTCGGCGTCGACGGTATCGCCATGGATCCCGCCAACCGCCTCGGCGAGCGTCCCATCGGCCTCACCAACGTTGATCACCGCGTCCTCGTCTACACCGACCTGGTGTCGCTGACGCCCAACAAGGACCAGCGCCCGCCCTCACGGACGATGGAAATCCACCTGACCGGCAATATGGAGCGGTTCATGTGGGGCTTCGACGGCCGCAAGTTCAGTGAGCTGGTCGAGCCGATCCGCTTTGAACGCAACGAGCGGGTGCGGGTCACCCTGGTCAATGACACCATGATGGCGCACCCCATTCACCTGCACGGCCATTTCTTCGAGCTGGTGACGGGCGGACCGGCCGGACATCAGCCGCTGAAGCATACCGTCAACGTCGCGCCCGGCGGCAAGGTGACCTTCGACCTGACCGCCGACGCGCCTGGCGACTGGGCCTTCCACTGTCACATGATGATGCACATGCACGCAGGCATGTTCAACGTCGTGACGGTGCGGCCCATGGACGGAGCCGCGTCATGAACCGCCTGGCTGTCGCCCTCGCTCCATTGGTCCTCGCCGCCGGCGCCTTCAGCGCACACGCCCAGGACCCTCACGCAGGTCACACGATGCCCCCGCCGCCGAGGACACAGCCGGTGACACCGACGGCCGACCCTCATGCCGGCCATCAAATGCCGGCCCCGGCAGCCGCTACAGACCCGCACGCCGGGCACGTCATGCCGTCTGCCCGGACGCCGGTCACCGCTGATCCACATGCGGAACATCAGATGCCGGCTCAGCCCGCGACCGTCGATCCCCATGCGGGCCACGACATGTCGACCATGGCTCCCGCCCGGTCGGACCCGCACGCGGGCCATGACATGTCAAACATGGCTCCTGCTCAGGCCGATCCCCATGCCGGGCATGACATGTCGACCATGAACATGGGTCCGCCAGACGTGCCAACCAGCGCCGACAACCCTGGCCGTCCACTCGAAGCGCCCGTTCCGCCCGCCGCCCTGAGCGGCCCGACACACGCCGCCGATCTCGTCTTCGGAGCCGATGCGATGCCCGCCTCTCGCCGGACCCTCCTTCGGGAGAATGGCGACGTCCGGCTCACGGCAGTGATCATCGACCGCCTCGAAGCCGGTTTCGGCGACGATAGCGAGACCTGGCTCTGGGACGTCCAGGGATGGAGCGGCGGCGACATCAACCGTTTCTGGTGGAAGTCCGAGGGTGAAGGCGACTTTGACGGCGGTCTGGAAGAAGCCGAACTTCAGGCGCTCTACAGTCGAGCTCTGACGCCCTTCTGGGATGTGCAGGCTGGCGTGCGCCAGGACTTCCGCCCGGACGGCGAGGACACCACCCATCTGGTCCTCGGCCTTCAGGGACTTGCGCCCTACTGGTGGGAAGTCGACGCCGCCGCCTTCCTGTCGATGGAAGGCGATCTGACCGCCCGCGTCGAGGCCGAATACGACCAGCGCATCACCCAGCGATTGATCCTCCAGCCGCGCGTCGAAATCGACGCATCGGCCAGCGACATTCCGGAACTGGAGATCGGTTCGGGCCTGTCCTCGGTCGAGGCGGGCCTGCGGTTGCGATACGAGTTCCGCAAGGAGTTCGCCCCCTATGTCGGCGTCGAGTGGACCCGAGCGCTCGGAGACACCGCCGACTACATCGAAGCCCGAGGCGGCGACCCGGAAGACACCCGCTTCGTCGTTGGCCTCAAGGCCTGGTTCTAGTTGAAGGAGACCTCCCCATGATCCGCACCCTCGCCCTCACCGCCGCCTTGGCCCTCGCCGGAACAGCCGCCGCCCAAGACCCGCATGCCGGCCACCACCCGCAAGCCCCGGCTGCGACGCCCCAGTCTGGCATCACCACCGTCCCAACGAACGGCGCCATGACCCAGGGTTCGCCCGAGCGGTTCAGCGCGACCTTCCCGCACGCGATGATCCTGAAGACCTTGACTCTGACCGCCGAGGGCCAGGCACCGACCGTGGTCACCGCGCCTGCCGCACCGGCCGCCGCGACCGTCAGCGTCGCCTTGCCGCCCCTCGCTCCGGGCACCTACACGGCCGCCTGGGCAGCCGAAGGTCCGGACGGCCACAAGATGTCCGGCTCCGTCAGCTTTATGGTTCATTAGAAGCGACGATTAGAATGTCCACCGTGCTGGCCGCCGAAAACGCAAACTCCCGGATCTCTTAAGGTCCGCTTTGGGTCGGGACCGGACGGTCGTCTGAGGGCGGGAAGCGGACCTTAAGTTCAAGGCGTGTCCGTATCTGACAAACCTGGGCTGGCTTTCCGGATCACTCGATATTCGACCAAGGCGGCCACGCCGAAGAATGCAGCGGAGAGGCTGAGCAGACCGGCAAGCCCCCACGCCTCGGTTTGCGACACGAAGAACAAGTCGCCGTGGTTGCTGAGTTCAACCGGGTATGCCTGCGAATAACCTTGGCTCCGCCGCCCGAACGTACCGAACTGGAGCCACACGAGCACGAAAGTGAGCAGGGCCGCGAAGCTGAAGCCGTTTCGCAAAACCTCGGCCCTCCAAAGCTTCACGTTGCCTCACTCCCGATCTGGCGTGCTTGCCACCTTCCGCAGTTCTCACTCTAAGTGACCCCGACGGCAAGGTCCGCTTTGGGTCGGGAGCAGACGGTCGCCTACGGGTGGTGAGCGGACACTCCAATGGTTATGCTTCCGCCCATGACAAGGCTCGGGCAGTGGCGAGACATTGAAGGCGACGAGGCCACGGCTCTCCAAGCTGAACTGAAGCGCGAGCTTTGTCCGGATCACCCGCTATATGGGCAGCATGCAGAGCCGTGGTTGATCTCCTGGCCTGACAACGACGTCGCCTTCACATTGTCGGACGGCAGGGTCGCGCTCGTTCACCTGACCCACAACCGGGAAACAAGACCCGACTACCCCTTCTTCAAGGTGTTCGCATCGAAGGCCGAAGCCCTTCCTCGCCTCGCCCTGCTTGACGCGGGTGAAGCCTACGAATAGCGCGGCTGACGAGGGCAGGGTCCGCTTTGGGTCGAGAGCGGACGGACGCTTGAGGGTGGAAAGCGGACCATCCAGTGAGCTACGCTCGCGAGATGATCTCGCTGGAAGAAGACTGCTTTCGTGATTGGCCCGCCGACTGGGCTGTGGTTGCATTTCCCCACGCGGTGACTTTGGACCCTCGTTTGGTCGCCGCACTCCGGAAGACCAACACAGGTTCGCCCCTGGAACTAAACGGGGCGCGCATCGAAAACGTCACCGTGTTGGTGGACGATCCCTTGCTCGCAGTCCGCCCAGTCCTCCGGCTTTCAGACACCTCCCGAGGCTGGGAACTGTTGTGTTCAAACGTCGGTAGCTTTGCACTGTTCGGAGCTACGCCATCCATCATTGCTAAGCTGTGGGACGCTGACGCCCGAACGGCCCTGCTCGAAGAGTTCGAAGCTTGGGTTGCCGATACTTGCGTGGGGTTTGGAGATACGGGCGTCGCCTTTGCCCGCGACTACCTCCTGCCGAGGGTCCGAGCGGTCTAGGTCCGCTATGGGTCGGGAACAGCCATTCGAGCCGTTGCCGAAAGCGGACCTTGGACTGCAGCCGAACGGCTCGGTCAGGGGCCTCGCGCAAGGCCGGAAACGCCCGAGTCGATTTTGAACCGCCCGGGCCGCATGCTCTAATGGGCTCATGAACACCACCGCCCTTCTCGCCGGTCTCGCCCTCTTCGCGGGAGCCTGCACCGGCACGCTCGCCCCCGGAGACGAGCCATCGTCCGGGCCAGCCGTCAAGCTTGCGGCTTGGAACGTTGAGCATCTCGCCGAGGCGGATGGCTCGGGGTGCCGACCCCGCACTGAGGCCGACTACGCAGCTATGCGCGCCTATGTGGTTGAGCTGGACGCGGACGTGATTGCCTTTCAGGAGGTGGAGTCCAAGGCCGCTGCCGAACGGGTGTTCGATCCGGCGAGATACACGGTGGTGATTGAGGATCGGGTTGGCACAAATCGCCGGGGTCCCTGCGGAGGTCGCGAGGGGCTGACGATCAACGCCCAGCGGACTGGGTTTGCGATACGCAACGGCATTCCGTTCGAGCGACAGCCCGACTTCACCGATCTCCAAGTCGGCAACCCCGATCTTCGCTCTGGGGTCGATCTCGTCGTGCGCCCGCGAGGAGGTGAGCCGATCCGGGTTCTATCGGTCCATCTCAAATCCGGCTGCAGTTCCGGCGACCGCAATGAAGCTTGCCCCGTTCTCTTCGAGCAGGTTCCGGTCATGGAGCGCTGGATCGACGAGCGCTCGGTCGAAGGGACGCGGTTCGCCGTCATGGGCGACTTTAACCGTCGTCTGGCGATGCCGGATGATGCCGTGTGGTCGGATTGGGACGATGCATCACCGCCGAACGCCGACCTTGCCCCCGCCTCCGGTGAACAGTCCGCTCGGTGTAATCCGCGCTACCGCGACTTCATCGACATGATCGTGCTTGATCGCCGAGCCGCCGCTGACCTTGTTGGCTTCGAAGAGAAGACGTTCGCCGGTGATGCCCTGAGCGACCACTGCGCGGTGTCGGCCCGTTTGAGCCTTCGATGAGCACGCTCCGCCACCTGCTTAGCGGATGGGCGGGACTGCGATCCAGGTGGTCCCGGAACGATGGCAAGCCGCGTGAGGAATGGGCACCGGGGGTCGATCTCAAAGAGTTAGTGCTGACCGGGGCGCTGGTGGTCGTAGTCGCCACGCTGGCCGTCGTTGTGATCGCCCCTCTTACCTGAGAACCCGAGCGGATTGGCTCGACGCCGGTAGGGTCCGGAAGGGCTGCGGGCCGAAGGTCGCCTATGGCTCGGAAGAGATCATGTGGGTGATCAAACCTTCGCGTTGTCCTTCAGCCGATCTGACCGGAAGGGGCCTTCATCAACTGAAGGAGGCCCATATGAGTGTTCTGGACAAACTTGAACTGACGGCTGGCGGAGAACGCCGGGCGAGCTACGACCCGGTGCAGGTGCGTCGGCGCAAACTGGCCGCCGGCCTGCTGGATCAGATCAAACTGATCGACGCTATCGAGCAGGGCGAGGCGCACACAAAGACGAAGATGCGCAAACAGATTGCGCAGGGTACCAACGAGGTCGTCACCACGCAGGAGAGCCGCTCGGTGTCCCCGTGGTGGACGATCGACGACGACGGGAAGGTTCACTTCGCCATCCGATACGGTGCGATGCGTCTGAAGCTGAAAGGCACGCACGACACGATCGTGTGCAAGTCGCTCGGTGACCTCCGCCAAATCCTCCCGCCGCTGAGGCAGGAGGCCCTGACGGGGTCGTTGGATGCGGCGCTGGCGACGGCCGCCGCCGAACTTCAAACGCGGTTCACGCCGAAGAACGCCCCCAAATCCAAATAGCGCTTTGAAGGTCAGCCAGGCGTCTCTCCAGCTGCCTGGCTGACCACTTTCCGCATCAGCTCTCTGACAGGATGCGCTTCCCAGCCGCATGCGCCTCATCCGGCGGCAAGTCGGGGATGGTGATGTCGCCCAAGATTTCACCATTTAGGTCCACCTGGACCACCGACGGCGCACCTCGGATCGCCACGTACAGGGTGCCAGCGAACTCGATGTGATCGATGAGCTCTCGAAGGCTGCTGGCCGTTCTCGTTCTAGCGTCCCGTCGTTCATCCGACGGCGGCCCATCCAGCAAATGATGAACGGCTGCGACACGATCGATGTGCTTGTCAGGGCTGACTGAGCCCCGAGCGTGTTCGAGACGCACCCTCAATCCTTCTGTCGCGGCTTCGGCAGAAGCGATTTCGGTGCGGGCTCCCAGCCACCGCTGGCGGGCCTCTTGGTCGCCAGTCTCTTCGAACAGGTCGAGCATCCGCTTGGCACGGGCTTTCGCATTCTCCAGCTCTCTCAGCGCTCGGTACTCAGCATCCACGAGGCTTGCCGTCCCGACCGAGTTTTCGAAGAACCGGTCAGACAGCGCTGATCGCAGGAAGCCCTCCAGTATGCCGCTCTCGATCGGCTCATACCGGTAGTGGGTGGAGTGATCGCAGTTGCCGCCGCGAACACGCAGTGCACAGCTTAGGTAACTGGCCTGTCGCTGAGGCGTAGGGACGCCTCGGCGCATTCTGGTCCCTTCGTGGGACTTCAGCTGAAATGCCATCGGTCCGCCGCAAGACCCGCATCGACATAGGCCGCTGAGGAGGTTTCTGACCTGCCCCCGTTGCCCGTCATTGCCTCGGCTCGGCTTGCGCCTGCCTTGAACTGTCGCCCAGAGTTTTTCCGAGACCACCGGGGGGAAGTAGCCCGAGATCGGTTCGCCCAGAGGAACTCGACGGGTCGATCCGCGGGGCTTGGTGTGCGGTTGAAACTCGCCGATCACGGCGGGGTTGGTCAGGATCTTCTGGACGTAACTGGAATGCCAGGCGGTCGCTTGGCTCTTGCCTCTGCCCCACGGTTCGACGCCCCGTCGGTTCAGGTCGCCGGTGATCAATCGCTTTCCTTCTCCGTCGGCGGACCGCTGGAAAATCTCATGCACGATCGCCGCTCGATCGGGGATCAGTTCGAATCCCGTCTTGTTCGGATCTAGCCGTAACCATGCGGGACAGACGCCGGTGATCGGGCGGCTGTCACCCTGTCCGAGACGATCCCTTTTGATCTTCCAGCTGGCGGAAAGACGCTCGCTCTTGTGCCGGCTTTCCTCGTGAGCCCGGAACGAGTTGAACACCAATCCCATGAAGCCCATCAGGTTAGTGCTGATGCTCTCCGCCGTGATGACGTACCCGTCGTTTGCCGTGGCAATCGAGACGCCGAGGTCGGTCACTCGCTGAATCCAAGCGATCACCTTGGCTGGTGGAAGCCGGCTGATCCGATCCAACTGCTCGACGACGATGGTGATGTCCCGGGGAAGCCTTCCGGCCTCCACCCGTCGGATCACGTCACCCAGATTGCCTGTTTGGACGTTGGTGCCTGCATAGGCGCTGGAGCCTTCGTCAGTGACCTGTTCGAGGATCTCAAGCCCGTGCTGCGAACAGTATCGCTCGACCACTTGGAGCTGCCGCTCCAGTGTCGATCCCTTCCCCTGTTCCAGTGAGCTCCAGCGAGCGTAAGCAATGGCCAACATGCCAATCGCCTAGCTGAAAAGTTTGTGCTGTTAAACAAATAACCTGCTGTTTGTCGGCCCGCCGGGCTCGGGCAAGTCGATGATGGCGGCGCGTTTGCCGGGCCTGCTGCCGCCGCTGACGCCCAAGGAGCTGCTGGAGACCTCCATGGTCTGGTCGGTGGCCGGGCTGATCGAGCGCGGGGCCCTGACCCGCGACCGGCCGTTCCGCTCGCCGCACCACTCGGCCTCCATGGCGGCCCTGACCGGCGGCGGACTGCGCGCCAAGCCGGGCGAGGCCTCGCTGGCGCACAATGGCGTGCTGTTTCTGGATGAACTGCCCGAATACAGCGCCCAGGCGCTCGACAGCCTGCGGGCGCCGCTGGAGACCGGAGAGATCGTGGTGGCCCGGGCCAATGCCCATGTCCGCTATCCGGCCCGGTTCCAGCTGGTCGCGGCCATGAACCCCTGTGGCCGTGTTGCCTTGTCGACGCGTGTTCCAGCTTCTGGAAGATGGAGCAGGCTGATCTCCACATCGTCACGGCCGATCACGATCCGCTCGGTGATCGCCTCAACGACCTGTCGCTTCTCTTCCTCCGGAAGGTCATTCCACCGAGTAGTTAGATCACGAGCTTCTTCGAGGATTTCTTCGCGTGATGCGGCGGTGATCCGAAGGACGTCGAGTTCGGCCTGGAGACGCGGGAGCTCGTCCTCAAGCTGGGTGCGGCGAACTGACAGCGGATTGTGCCTGCGACCGAAGTCTTCGGTTGAAAGGGCCTTGGCGGCGTAGAGATCGAAGAGGCCCTGCTCGTCCGACGCGATGCGCCGGAGTTCGGCCTCGGCAGTTTCGATGAGCCGCTGTTTCTCGCGCATGGCTTCGACCGCCGCCAGATTATGCGCCTCGACCTCGTCAGGAGAGACCAGGATGTGATGGAGTTGCTCGCGATAGATGGCCTCCAGGTCGCTACTGGGGATCTTGATGCGGCAACTCTCGCAGACGTATTTCGATGAGCCGGATCGGACGTACATCTTCGTTCCGCAGGTGCAGTGCGCGAAGCCGGCGAAGAGGTGTCTGGTGCTCCGGGTTGCGGGCTTCGCTGCGGCCTTCCCCGCGTTCACGATGCTCGCGCATTCCTCCCAAAGCTCCTCCGGGACGATCGCCTCCACGGGCGTGTACACCCACTCGCTTTCGGGCTTGAGGCTCCAGTTCTTCCGCCGATCATCGGTGCGGGTGTAGTTCGCGCGATGAAGGCCCTTGGCAGTAGGGTCGAGGAGAAGGCGGGAGACGGTAGTGTCGGAGAAGGTCGATCCGTTTCGGGTTCGGTAGCCTCGCTCGTTGAGGATGCGAGCCACGGCCTTCTTCCGCCGGTGTTCCCGGAACAGCTCGTGAAGGAGCACGCGCACTGGGGCCTCAGCCGGATCGGGAACAAGGCGCTTCTCATGCCAACGGTAGCCAAAGGGCGCTGCGCCGCCGATGGGTTTGCCGAGCTTGGCTCGGATCGGCACTGAGGCGGACACCCGATCCGCGATCTCCTCTCGTTCCCACTGCGCCATCGCCGCGATCATCGTGAAAAAGAGCCGGCCTGCGGGAGTGCTGGTGTCGATGGCTTCTTGGAGTGAGATCAGGTCGGCGTCCGACTGCCGGAACAGTTCAGCAAACTCCAGGAGTTCGCGCGTGTTGCGGGCCAGGCGGGCAAGCTTGGAAAAGACAAGTCCTGAGATCGTGCCGGCTTTGATCTGCGCCAGCATCCGCTGAGCCTCAGGGTGCGCGATGACGGCTTTGCCGCTCACCGCGTCGAGCCGGAATACCTCGACCACTTCCCAGCCGCGACCTTCGGCGTAGCAGCGTGCGCGCTTTTCGTGGTGCTCGGGACTTTCGCCCCGCACTTGGTCTTCGGTTGAGACCCGGATCCAAACACCAACACGCTTAGCGCTGTTAGGGCCACTTTGCATTGTTACCCGCCTTTTCGAAGATTCTATCTGAGCTGAAGGCATCGGTGAATCCCTAAGGCTTCCAACAATCCTAGCGTCGCTTGGCCTCCGCCCGACCTCTGGCTCCAGTCCGCGGAGAAACAAGGCTTCGGCCCACCGCACCAGCAGCGTCAGAAATGACACTTGAATGCGGCCACGCTTGTCGGCATGCTCGCCTAAGACGCGCCACACCACTTTAGGGGGTTATGTTGCCATTTTTCTTTCATCGTCGGGGACTCGGACGAGGTCGCTGACCCGCCTCAGGAAAGGCATCGACGTGCTAATCATTGGGTTTGATGAGTCACACTCTGAGACCTGGACAATCTCCCGGGAGGCCGCAGTTTCAGCGTCTCCAATGAGGCCAGAGTACAGTTTTTACGGCCACCTTGCTGACCTTCTTCAACTAGCAGGGCGGTGCAAGACCGTAAAAATAACGGAGTGGTCGGCGTCTGCGCTAAACGGCGTACACGTACTCGTACTGGCGCACCCCGCCTCGGCTGAGATGGAAACGCCAGCATGTGTAGGGTCGCCGATATTTTCCGACGCCGAACTGTTAGACATAGAGAGGTTCGTCGACCGAGGTGGTGGACTTCTGTGGCTGAGCGAATATTCCGCATCCGAATGGGGAACAAATATTTGGGAGCTATTTCATAAGTTCGGAATAGAGCTGAACAGTGATACCGTTATGGCGTCAAATAACGCAAACCAAGCGCACCTGCTGGCGCAACATTTCTCTTGTTCTGACATCCAAGATCACCCTGCGACGGCTGATATATCTCAGGTGAGCTATCACCGTGGCTGTTCCTTGCGCCTCGCAGAGTCCGCTACGCCTCTGATCCTTGCGCCCGAAGGGGAGGTGGTCGCTGCCGTCTCGACAAACGGTGAGGGGCGAGTTGCGGTTGTCGGAGATTCCGATTGGCTGTCGATCCCGCACGTTGGAAATTTCGACAACCTCCAAATGTTTCTTCAGCTGGTTGAGTGGCTTGGAGGTGAAGCCGGCCGCCTTGACGGCAAGAGCGTTGGAGCGGCAGGGCTTCAATTTCTCCGAGATCGATCCTACCCGTTTCGCGAACGGGGCTTCAACCTCGACCTGGCGTGTGTCGCGGATGCGCCAGTTCTGCAGTGCCAGCCGGACATGTTTGAGCCATCGCGTCTGGCGGAGCTCGCATCGACCTCACCCTACACGCAGACCGAAGCCTTCCTCAATGATGCGGAACTACTGTTTCATGAGACACCCCGAGAAATCCGCTCGGCCATCCTGAATTTCAAGCGACACGGAAATGAGTTTGGCGGCCTCCTGGTCCGGGGGCTCCCCGTTGATGAGCGGCTGCCGGATACGCCTCGAGATGCTCGGCGAGCCAAGAACAAGGAAGCATTCGTATCAGAGGCTATGCTCGCGCTGTTCAGCCGGGGCTTAGGCGACCCTTTTGCTTACCTACAAGAGAAGGATGGCGAGCTTTGGCACAATATCTGTCCAGTACCAAGCAAAGAAACAGAACTTTCTTCTGCTAGCTCAACCATTCTTTTAGATTTTCATACAGAGACGGCATTTCACCCCTATATGCCGGACTTTATAATTCTGCATTGCTTGCGATCTGATCATGAAAAGGTTGCGCGGACAGAAGTGTCAAGCACTCGGCACATCGTCGCGAACATACCCTTGAGGTACAGAGCTATCCTTTTCCAACCGCTATTCCAAACAGGTATCGACGCCTCTTTCGGGAGCCCGAGTGGCCTGAAAGGCAATGGTCCGGTGTTGCCGATATTCTATGGCGACCCTTACGATCCATTTATGAAATTTGACCTTGATTTGATGGTGGGTCTCACTCAGGAGGCTGAAGATGCCCTTCAGCAAATAAAAATGGCCACCAATGCTTCAAAGAACTATGTGAAGCTAGTCCCGGGTGACCTCCTGATCGTGGACAACAGGAGAAGTGTGCACAGCCGATCAGAGTTTACACCCCGTTGGGATGGCCGAGATCGCTGGCTACAACGGACATACGTATCCAGGGATCTGGCGGCATCCGAGGAGTTCCGCTCAGACAGAAACCGGCTCTTTGACGTTCAGTTCCGTGTGTAGGTGCCATGTCGGAGATCTGGTCCCCTCTCGAGATTAAGGCCCTGCTCAACACCGCTGGGATTCATGACGGCTTCCTTGCGGTGCCTTCTTCCAGGAATGACTCCGCTTGGGGTGCCCAGCTGGTTCGCTGCATTGTTCTTGCGTCTGGGCTTCCCGGCCCCTTTCTGCTCGTTACCTCAGGGGTGCACGGCGACGAATTTGAAGGGCCCCTAGGTCTATCCCAGGCTCTGGGGGACGTAAGCGCCATCGCACCAACTCGGGGGTGCCTGGTTATTGTGCCGATCGCTAATCCGGACGCATTCCGCGCCGGCGCGCGGCATTCACCAAGCCACGGCTCGAACCTCAATAGGTTGTTCGGGACTGCTGAGCGCAGTCTCGACAACTCGAGCGAGGTTCTGCACCTAGCGCTGCCCGACCTGCTGGCCTCGTTCGATGCGCTTGTAGACCTGCATAGTGGTGGGAGCTCTCTCGACTTTGTGCCATGTGCCATGTGGCATGCCCACCCGTCTCTTGCCGGAGCCGCCGCGTCCCGCTCGCTAGCTCTTGGCCTGGGTGTTGGATACGCCTCCTTGATCTCCACTGCTGAGGCAGACGGCACTTTCGATAATTTCGCTGCTCGGCAAGGTAAGATTGCGGTCGCGGTGGAGCTGGGCGGAGGGGGCCTCATCCGAACAGAGAACGTTCGGTTGGCTAGAGCAGTAGTTCTGCGAGCGATGACTGTCCTCGGTATCGCATCTGAGCCCGAGCCGTCGCGACCGACGACGGCGCTCGATTGGCCCTTGCTTCTTCGCGCTCCGGACGATGGCATTTTCGAATGCTTGTGCAGCCTCGAAGACAAAGTTTCTCGAGGTCAACCGCTTGCAATCTTGCATACCCGTGTTGGTCGCGACGATTACAAGCAAATACAAGAAGTATCTCCTCGAGATGGGATCGTAGTAGCTATAAGGGCAATCACGAATACGAAATCCGGTGATGCTCTTGTAGCGATTTCCCAACTAGTCGATGACATGAGAGAATAATGAGAATGACTTTCTTAAAGGATACACAAGTTACATATCCGAGCGGCACAGAGAGTGACTCCGGTAAAGTATTATACGCGGGAGCTGTGGACGTAAGAGGAAGAACAATTTCCGGATTTATTACCGATTCTACGCCGTTCCATCCCTTAGATCCGTACTGGCCAGATCAACCATCGGATCAAGGCAAGGTGTGGGATGGGGTGAAAACCATTCCTATCTTGGCTGCTCATGTTGTCGTCTCTCGAAGCGGCGAGAAATTTGAACCTCAACCTGCCCTGCCCAAGCGGGGGGAAGTTGGTGCGTCCTTTCTCATTCTGCACGAGATTGCTCCGGGAGATTGCCCTCTGATGGAGGCTCTCGTGGGTCGCGAAGTCGACCTCACGGTCGATCATGATCGGCGCCAAAGATTGTCGGCGGTCCATACCGCGGCACACTTGATGGCTTTTGCGCTTAATGAGCGAACGGCGGTATATTGGCTCAAGGGTGCCAGGGAAGACGGGCGGGGCAATGCAGATTTCGATCAGAGCTTCATCGCAAGAGCGGTCATCGGCGAGACAACCAGCCGGGATGTTTATCGTTTAGGAAAGTCGGCACGAAAATCGGGATTTGACGTGGAGAGCTTCGCGAGTGATCTGGATGAGATAGGCGCAACCGTGACAAGGGCAGTCAACCGTTGGAGAGAGACCGGCGCGACCGTTCGCATTCTGCCTCCGACCTCGCCTTTGATGGGGCGTCGCACTTGGAGCTGCAAGTTGCCGGATGAGACTCTTTCATTGCCGTGCGGTGGAACACATGTGGACGCTCTAACGGAGATCGGACCAATAGTCGTCCGCCTCACCCGCAGTTCAGAGGAGCCAAACGAGTTCGAAGTCTCCACAACTGTTCAAGACATGGTGATTGGGCGCTAGCCTCCTGCCTGTAGCGCTTAGGAATTTCGGTACCTGGAACGCCTAACCAGAACAGCAGCGATTCAAACCTAATCTATATACGCTCTTTGATTGCGGCGCTAAAAGGCGGCGCAGGCGCACCGTTGATTGTTATTTTCAAATATACTGTTCTGCTAGGCAAGTTAGTCAGGTCGACAAATCCAAATTTCGGCTGGAGCTCCTGAGTAAGAAAAGGGGCGTCCTCAGCCCCAACCCGAAACACGACCAGGCTGCCGGCATTTCCGAATACCGCGCTGCGCAAACCTGGATCGAGTTGGTTGAGGTGCTGGTGTGCGAGAACCAAGCCCGCCCGGTACTTTCGCAACTCGGACATCATATTGACGAACGACAAGGTGGTGAAGCTCTGGAATTCGTCCGCGTAGATGAAGAACGGGCGACGCTGGTCAGGCGCGATGTTCGCGCGGCTGAATGCGGCCAGACCCAGCGTCGTCACAATCAGCCCGCCCAAGATCGTGCACGCGTCCTCGCCAAGCTCTCCCTTCGACAGGTTCACGATCAACCCTCTGCCGTCGTCCATGAGCGCGCGAAGCCGGATCTCTGATGCTGGCTCGACTAGGATGCGGAACAGGGTGGGATCAGCTAGGAGGGCTCCCAGCTTGTTCTGGATCGGCGCGACGGCCTCGGCGCGCAGTCGGGCGGGGTAGTTCTCAAACTCCGTCGTCCAGAACTCCTTCACCACGGGGTTCTCGATCTTCCGCGCCACGGCCTTCCGGAACTTCTTGTCCGAGAACAGGCGGAGGATGTCGGGCAGGCTGGCGTCGTCTCGCTCAAGGAGGGCGTAGAGCGCATTGCGGAGCACATGCTCCATGCGCACGCCCCACGCCTGCGGCCATTGCTTCCGAAAAGTCTCGAGGATCCCGGCGGCCGCGAGCGGGATTCGATCCGGCCGAACGCGACGAAGTGGGTTGTAGCCGAATGGTTGTGTCGGATCGGGGGCGTTCAGGTAGGTGATGCGGCCTCGAAGGGCGTGGGGTGTCCAAGCCCAGACGCGCTCGGCCAAATCGCCGTGCGGATCGATGAGAGCAAAGCTGCGGCCGGCCACGATGTCTTGACGTAGCAGGATCTCCAAGAGGGTCGACTTCCCGACGCCAGTCTTGCCCACGACATACATGTGCGAAAGGCGATCGGCCTGGGCGATGCCGATCCGCCTCTTCGATCCATGGAAGTTTGATACACCGAAGAAGGACGGCCGGTCGCAAGGGTCAATCATTGCCATCATTGTGGACGGACCAATCCTTCGCACACGACGGCAACTTGGCGCTGTTCGGGGCTGATCAAGACCAAAGAAGGACCCCGACATGTCGGGGTCCAGTAGTCAGGCCGGTTCGGGCTCGCTGAAGCCCTGTAGGTACATCGCGGCGTCGTTGGCTCTAGCGGCGGCGGTGAAGATGGCCCGACGGTCGTCATTCAGAACCTCGAGCCATGCCGCGACATAGGCGGCGTGATCCAGCCGTGGTTCGTTGGCGATGCCGAGATCCGTGCAAAGGAACGCGGCACCAAGTTCCGCTACCAACTCCTCAACCGCATAGTCACTGTCGCCGAACCGGGTCCCGAAAGTCCGATTGAGACGATGTGGGGCACCGCTCCAATGGATGAGCTCGTGGAGCAGGGTGCCGTGGTAGGCTTCGCTTGCGGAGCTTGTCGGGGAGCCCCGAAACCGTTCTCGAGCAGGAAGCTCGATACGGTCGTAGTCGCGGCGATAGCAGGCGCGTGACCCGCCGTGCACGATGACTGCCGTGGTAGCGGCAACGAACCCCTCCACCTCGGCCAATGCCTCAACCATCGAGACCTGCGCGGGCCCAGGCGGTTGCCAACCGTCCACCTGGTCTAGGTTGAAGACTCGGGACGCGCGCGCGACGAGGCGGAAACGCGAGTCGTCGAGTTCTTCAGTCGGGGCCGTGTTCAGGTGGTTGTAGAAAACGATGACGGAGCCGCGCTGGCCGCGGCGGACCTGGGCACCGAGCCGCTCCCACTGGCGATAGCTCGCCCACCACCCGGTCCCGTATCCAGACATGACCGCCTCGGCCCAAAGGGCCACGACGTTCACACCCCGATAGCCGTGACCGGTAAGGGCGTTGGTCGGCCGGCCGGTCGCCGCGCTCACATGCCACGGCATAACGAATGCCCCGGCTCCCGCCTCGATGGCGGCGGCGATCTTGTCGGTGACGGTTCGATACAGGTCGAACCGATCGTTTGAAGGTACAGAGGTTTGCATAGCTCGCTCCTTGGCGCGGAGGAGCGTCGGACCATTCCGGCGCTCCCGGACGCCCGGGAACAGAGCTGCGATCTGGAGCCAGTCTGATCCGCCAAGGGAACCCGGTCACGGCGGGAAAGCGGCGCAGCCTGGGTCGACGGCAATCGAGCCAAACAACCGCCGTGCTCGACCGCCTCCCATCGTCGATCATGCCTGCATGTCGCTATCCCCCGAGGAGCTCGAAGAGTTCAAGATGCGCTACGAGCACGCGTTCAAAATCCGGCTCTCCGACGGAGAGGCGCTCGACCTCGCCGGTCGTTTGGAAGAGCTCTACCGCATTGTCCTGAACCGCTCCGCAGAACCAGGCGAGATGCCGCGCGCGCCAAACCCGCCGTGGAGTCCTGCGCCGAAAGCCGACGGGGAGAAGACCGCGAGAACCGAGTAGCGCCCGATTCTCGCGCCTCAACGCGAGGTCGAAGGCCAGGCGCAGCGCCGGCGCGAGCGCCTAGAAATCGGGGCGTCGAATTTCTGTAGCGCTTCCGCTGAGGGCCCCTTAAAGTAGTCAAGCGCTCGGTTGAGGAGAATCCTGTGGCGGGCAAACTTCCAAGGCGACCAAAGACCGATCCGTCCGGCCGGTTCGCCGGGAAGCTCGTCTTGGTCCTGCTCGACAACAAGGACGGGCCATCGATCCGTGCAGGCCGCACTCTTTGGGCCGTTCAGCGGGCACTTGAATATCAAGTCGGCGATGACCCGGAAGAGCTCATCATCGTTCCGTCAGGCTTCGTTACCGACCTAGCCTCAGTGCCTCGCGCCGTCTGGTCCTTCTACCCGCCCGACGGTCCATGGGCGAAGGCCGCCATCATTCACGACTTCCTCTACGCGACAATGGGAACGGGCGAATGGCACGCGCACTGCGGCATCACGCGGGCTGCTCCGTACTCACGGAAAGAAGCTGACGACATCCTGAAGGAGGCCATGGCCGATCGGAAGGTGGGGCAGTGGGAGCAGGGCGTGATCTGGTCATCGGTTCGCCTCGGCGGGGCTGGAGGCTGGGGACGTTGAGGTGAGATCAGACGCGTCGCGAAGATGCGGCACGAACTCGCATTAACGCCTGGAGGAGGCTGAGCATGAAGACCAAGCAATCATTGGCGAGCGTAGGATTAGCCGTTCTGACGGTTCTTACGGCCGCGTCGCCGTCGGCGGGATTGCACAGCATTTCCGACGCGCAGGTCAGGCAGGCGATCATCCGACAATCGATCGCCAGCTATTCCGGCTCCTGCCCTTGCCCATACAGCACCGCGCGGAATGGTAGCAACTGCGGCGGCCGTAGCGCTTACAGCCGGCCGGGCGGCGAGGCTCCGATCTGCTACGCCAGCGACGTCTCCGCTGCCCAGGTCACCGTCTATCGACGTTCGAACTAGGACCGCCATCAAGCAACAGGACTTCTAAGGGGGAAGCCATGTCTACCAAAAGAATTGCCTGGCTCTTCGGGGCGCTCGCCCTGATTTTTGCACTGCCGAGCGTAAGCTACGCCGCCAATTGCACCGCGGCGCAGCGCGAGGCTGCGGACCGACAGCTCTGGCTCAATCAGCGAGATCGAAATCTTGCGAGCGAGATCGTGTTTCCGTGGGGACCGCCCGCCGCTGCCAATACGTCAAACCAACGACGTCTCGTTCAACGCGACTACGTGATCGAATACGACGACGACCTGCAGGGCCCGATTTGGGCCGCGAACGTCCTGGGCCTGAAGGATCTCAAAGGCGGCCGCATCGACTGTTTTCGGCAGGATCCGCGCATCCCCGGCCCCGTCTCCGCCCGGCCTTCGGACTACGACGAGGCGATCTTCGACCAAGGGCACATGGTACCGAACGCGGACATGACGTTCGGACAGATTCCAATCATCAACACCTTCGTTATGTCGAACATGTCGCCCCAGTTCTGCCAGTTCAACCGTGGCGTCTGGCAGATCCTCGGGTCACGTCCGTCAATGAGGTGTAATTTGGGGTGTGGTCACCGGGCTGCATGGTCAGGCGGCCTTGGGTG
>JAIESL010000032.1 GCA_019746095.1 Caulobacteraceae bacterium | reverse complement strand
GCGAAGAAGCTGAGGCCGATGGCGCGCCCGTCGGGACCATCCTCGGCGAGGGCCAGTTCGCCCCAGTCGATGATCCCGCCCCGGTTCGCGGTCGCCTCGGCCATCAGATGGGCCAGCGACAGGCCGGAAACGCGGGCGGCATAGGCGTTGAGCAGCAGGAAGGAGGCGTCGTCGGACAGCAGGGAGGCGCAGTCCTTCAGCAGGGCCGGCAAGTCCTCGAACAGCCGCCAGACCTCGCCGGTCGGGCCGCGGCCGTATTTGGGCGGGTCAAGGATGATGCCGTCATATTTCACCCCGCGTCGGACCTCGCGGGCGACGTATTTGCGCGCATCCTCGACGATCCAGCGGATCGGACGGTCGGCCATGCCGGAGAGGCCGGCATTCTCGCGGGCCCAGGCGACCGACTTCTTGGAGGCGTCGACATGGGTGACCTCGGCTCCGGCGGCGGCACAGGCGAGGCTGGCGACGCCCGTGTAGCCGAACAGGTTCAGGATCTTCGGCTGCTTCAGGCCGCGGATACGCCCGTCCAGCCATTCCCAGTTGGCGGCCTGTTCGGGGAAGAAGGCCAGGTGCCGGAACGGGGTGAAGCGGCTGGTGAAGCGCACGTCGCGCCAGGCCAGGGGGAAGCTGTCGATCGGATTGCCGGCGAACCGCCAACGACCGGTCTCGTCCTCGTCGGTCGGATCGAAGACGGCGTCGGCGGCGTCGAAGGCAGCCGGATCGCGCGCCGACCAGAAACACTGGGGCTCGGGCCGGACCACGGTATGGCGGCCATAGCGCTCCAGTTTGCGGCCGTCCCCGCTGTCCAGCAGGGCGTAGTCCGCCCAGGCGCGGGTGACGAGGGTCTCAGGCGACGGGTTCAGGCGCGGCGGCATGACCCGCTGATAGGCGGAGAGGCGCGGTCCCGTCCAGCGCGGCGTGTGTTTCGCCCGGAACATCGGCCCGGGGGAGCGGGTCGGGCCGGTGGGTTGTCTTGTCCCAGGCGAAGGGTTCGCGGACCAGTCGCCAGGCCGCATGGGCGAAGGCGAGGCTGAGCAGGGACCAGTAGCCGGGGGCCATGAGCATGTCGGCGGGACCGTAGGGTACGCCTGCCCGTCGTGCGCCGATGAGGCAGGACAGCCAGGCCGCCGCCGCGCCGAGCACCAGAACGCTGAGCGGAAGGGCCGGGGTGTCAGGTGACAGGCCGGCCATGGCCGAGACAAGAACGGCCGTGATGACCCAGGCCAGGGAAAGTCCATGGGCTGCGGCAGAGATCAGCCCCACGCCCACGGTCATGGCCAGGGCCGCGACTCCCCGCCAGCCGAGCCGCCAGGGTCGACGGGTGTGTACCCCCAGGGTCTGCATATAGCCCTTCAGCCAGCGCGTCCGCTGGGGCAGCCAGTCGGCGAGCTGCCCGGGCGGGGTCTCCCAGGTGGGACGGGTCAGAACCCCGAGCCGCCAGCCGTGGCTCCACAGGCGGAAGCCGAGGTCGGCGTCCTCCGTGACGTTCCAGGCGTCCCAGCCGCCGACCGCGCGCAGGACGTCGACCCGGAAATGATTGCTGGTGCCGCCGAGGGGGAAGGGCAGGTCGAGGCGGGCCATCCCGGGCAGGGTGGTTTCGAACAGGCTGGCGTATTCGGCAGCGAACTGGCGGCCCAGAAACCTGGAGCGCCGGTCCGGATCCTGCGGTGGCCGAACCCGGAGCGGAGCCTGCAGACAGGCCAGGCGCCGGCCCGGATCGGCCGCGAAGCGGGCGGCGGCTTCTCGGAGCTGCAGCGGATCGGGGGCGTCCTCGGCGTCATAGACGGTCAGAAGCTCGCCGGTGGCCTGGCCGAGGGCGAAATTGAGGGCGCGGGGCTTGGTCTGGGGCGCGCCGGGCGGGACGACAAGGATGTCGAGCCAGGCCGGACGGGGCGCGGCCCGGGCGGCGACGATGGTCGGCTGGTCATGCGCCTCCAGCACCAGAAGGCCCTGGAGCCGGTCGGGCGGATAGTCGATCCGCGCCAGCCGATCGATGAGTTGGCCGACAACCGCCGCCTCGTCATGGAGCGCTGCCAGGACGGTATAGCGCGGCCACTGCGTTGGAGGGGGCGGTTGCCGGGGCGGAGTCGCGCTGAGCAGGATCAGGGCTATGCGCCAGGCGGCGACTATCAGGAAGGCGATGGCCGAACCGATGACCAGCCATTCCGGAAGGCTGGCGGGCCAGACGTGCAGGGCGGCGGCGAAGGCGGCGGCCAGAGCCGCGAGCAGGGCGATCTGCAGGGGCACGAGCCCTCGCATGGCCGCGCTCTGATCGAAGGGCGGACCGTATCGCGCGGCGTCGCGCCGGCGATCTTCAAGATCGCTGTTCCCAGCCCACTTCACCACCGGAGGTTACTCTCCTGATTCGCGTCCGGCAAGCGGTTGGCGCAAGCCGGGGAAAGTCGCTATTCATGGCCAGGACGACCGGAGTTCCCGTTTGACCCTCGCTGCCCCGCTTAACCTGCGTTCACAGCGCAAGCCCAAGGGTGAAGGCCATGCGCGGCGGGCGGAAATCCTCGCCGCGGCAGAACGCATCTTTGTCGAGCACGGCTATGAGGGGGCGACGATCCGCAAGATCGCCGACGAGGTCGGCCTGTCCTCGACCGCGCTCTACATGCATTTCTCCGAAAAGGGAGAGATCCTGCAGGAGATCTGCCGGCAGGCGTTCGCGGCCCTGCTGGAGGTCAACCAGTCCATCATCGCCGAGCCGGCCGGACCGGTGGCGCGTCTTCGGCGCATGCTGCGCGCCTATGTCGATTTCGGCTTCGCCAATCCCAATGCCTACCGGCTGATCTATATGACGCGGCCGGTCGAATTGGCGCACGGGGCCCAGTCGGCGGCGCAGGAACTGGGTGGATCCCTGTACCGGTCGTTCGAGGCCGTGGTCGAGGACGCCGAGGCGGCGGGACTCCTGCGCGGGGATGCCCGGACGACGGCCCAGGCCCTGTGGGCGGGCTGTCATGGCGTGGTCTCGCTGGTGATCACCAAGCCGTATTTCGACTGGGTCGAGCGCGAGACCCTGGTGACCACCCTGCTGGAGGGGTTGTTCGCGGGCCTGCTGAAATCGTGAAGCGGCTGGCGGGTGGGCTGGCCGGACTGGCGGTGCTCGCGGCCGGTGCGGTCGAGGCCCGCCCGTTGAGAGTCATGGCGCTGGATCAGTGCGCCGACCAGTATGTGCTGGCGCTGCGCCCGGATGCCGAGCTGGCGCTGTCGCCGCGAGCCGATGATCCTGACGCCTGGATGCGCGAAGCCGCGGCCGGGCGGCAGCGGGTCCGGCCGACCCTGGAGGCGGCCATCGCCTTCCAGCCGGACGTTGTGGTCCGCTACTGGGGCGGTGAGCCGCGACTGCTGACGCGACTTGAGGCGACAGCCGCGCGGGTTGTTACGATCTCGGATGCTACGGATTTCAATAGTATAAGAGATAACATTCGCGCGGTATCGAAGGAACTTGGTGTGCCCGGGCGCGGGGAGGCGCTGGCGGCGCGGATGGATGCCACGCTGCGGCGTGCGGCCCCTGAACCCGCTGCGCCCCGCCCCTCGGCCCTGTATCTGACCGCAGGCGGCTTCACGGCGGGCAAGGGCACCTTGATGGACGCGATCCTGGCTGCGGCGGGGCTCAGAAATGCGGCGGCCAAGCCCTTCTTCGCGCCCGTCAGTGTCGAGCGGATCGCTCTTTTTCCGCCGGCGCGGTTCGTGCTGGGCTTCTTTGACCAGCCCCGGGGCGACTGGCGTGGACCGGGGCGCCATCCGGTTGTCCAGCGGGCTGCGAAGGACCGTGTCGTGGCGCGGCTGCCCTCGGCGGCCCTGACCTGTCCGGCCTGGTTCGCGGCCGATGCCGCGGCGATGCTGAAGGCCGGCGCGTGAGGCGACCGTCGCGACTGACGCCTGGGCTTGCCGTCGCCATTCTGGCGGCGACCGTCATGGGACTGCTGTTGGGCGAGACGGCTTTCAACATGGAGCAGATGGGCCAGGCCCTGACCGTCCCCGGCTCGGGCCCGGCGGAAGTCCTCTGGCAGGTCCGGGCGCCGCGGGTGGCCACGGCCCTGTTGGTCGGGGCAGCGCTGGGGCTGTCCGGGGCCGTGATGCAGGGGCTGTTGCGCAACCCACTGGCCGATCCGGGCGTGCTGGGCGTGTCGTCCGCGGCGGCGTTGGCGGCGGCGGCGGCCATAGTGCTGGGGGCAGCCGCGGTTCCGGGCGCGGTCGAGGTTTCCGCCCTGGTCGGGGCCGGTCTGGCCGGAGGGCTGCTGATCCTTTTCGCGGCGCGGGTGCGATCGCCGGAGGCCCTGATCCTGTTCGGGGTGGCTGTGTCCAGTTTCGCCGGTGCGGCCACGGCCCTGATCTTCAATCTCTCGCCGTCACCGATCGCCACGGCCGAGGTCATGGGTTGGCTGCTGGGCTCGGTGCAGAACCGGAGCTGGATCGATGTGGCCTGGGTGACGCCGGCGGTTCTGATCGCCGGGGCCCTGGCGGCGCTGGCTGCACCGGGTCTGCGGATGTTGAGTCTGGGCGAGGAGACGGCGCGGACCTCGGGCCTGCCGATGGCGCGGCTGCGGCTGCTGGCGCTTCTGGCCACGGCCCTGGCGACCGGGGCTGCGGTGGCGGTCGCCGGGGTGATCGGCTTTGTCGGTCTGGCCGCGCCGCATCTGGTCCGCAGCGCAGTCCGGGGAGATCCCGGGCGGCTGCTGCTGCCCTCGGCCCTGGCGGGCGGTCTGATGCTGGTGGTCGCAGACCTGCTGGCGCGGATGACCCCGACGGATCAGGAGCTGAAGCTGGGCGTGTTCACCGCCCTGGTCGGCGCGCCCCTCTTCGCCATGATCGCCTGGCGGGCGGCGCGGGAGTGGCGGCTGTGAGCGCCCTGGCCCTGGTCGGTGCTACGGCGCGGCTGGGCGGACGTACGGTGCTGGACGGCGTTGGTCTGTCGGTGGCGGCGGGGGAACTGGTCGCCTTGGTCGGGCCGAACGGGGCCGGCAAGTCGAGCGCCATCCGGGCCCTGGCGGGCCTCTTGCCCCTGACCGCCGGCCAGGCCTTGCTGGGCGGAGACGATGTGGCGAGCCTGATGCCGCACGCACGAGCCGGCCGCGCGGCCTATCTGCCGCAGGAGCGCCGGATTGCCTGGAACCTGCCCGCGATCGAGGTGGCGGCCCTGGGGGCGCCGTTTCTGACAGACGGGCTGGACCGCGCCCGGGCGGCCCTGGAGGAGGTCGAGGCCGGACATCTGGCAGACCGGGGCGTGGCCGAGATGTCAGGCGGCGAGCGTGCGAGGGTGCTGCTGGCGCGAGCCCTTGCCACCGGTGCAGAGGCCCTGCTGGCTGACGAGCCGACAACGGGTCTGGACCCGGAGGCCCAGTTGATGGTGCTCGAGCGGCTCAAGGCCCGTGCGGGTTCAGGGCAGGCGGTGCTGGTCAGCCTGCACGATCTGGCGCTGGCGGCGCGGTTCGCTGACCGGATCGTGGTGCTGGACACCGGCCGGGTCGTCGCCGACGCGGCACCGCTGTCGGCCCTGACGGCCGAAATCATGGCGGAGACCTTCGGACTGTCCGCCTGTTGGGTCGAGGGACCGGACGGGCCGCTGCTGTCGAGCGGTCGCTATTCGGTCGGTCCGCCGACAGGGGCCTGAAGGCCCTCTTCGCCTGCATAGGTGTAGGGGGTGGGGCTGGCCGGGGTACCGCGCCTGAGGTCCGCCGCCAGGGTCAAGGGGGCCGAGCCGCCGTTCAGGCGTGCGCGATAAACCTGCATATTTTCCATGACTCGCATCATGTAGTTGCGGGTCTCTGTGAAGGGCGCGCACTCGATGAAATCGACCGGATCCACGCTGCCGCCGCGGGGATCGCCACAGCGGGCGATCCACTGCGGGGGGCGGCCCGGGCCGGCGTTGTAGCCGATCGTCGTCAGCAGCATCGAGCCGCCGAAGTCGCTGGTCAGGTCGCCGAGGTGGAAACTGCCCAGGGTCATGTTGAAGTCGGCGTCGTACAGCCGCTCGTCCGAATAGGGCATGCCCAGCTGGCGGGCGACGCTGCGGCCGGTGGCGGGCAGGAATTGCATCATGCCGCGCGCATTGGCGTGGGAGCGGGCGCGGGGATCAAAGCTGGATTCCTGGCGCGTGATGGCCAGGGTGAACTCCAGCGGGGCCGCCCCTTCGACGGACGGCGGGATGCGGATCGGATACTGGCGCTCGGGCATCAGGAAGCCGCGCTGGCTGGCGGCGCGGCCCACCATCATGGCGGTGAAGCCTTCCCCGTAGTTGCGCGACAGATCCATCAGCAGCGCCAGCCCGGCGGGTCCCGGCAGGTCATCGTCCAGCTGGAAGGCAAAGACGCGGAACAGGCTCATTTCGCCGGTCTCGCCGAGGATACGCAGCGCGCGGACCACCTCATTGGCTTCGAAGGCGGCGACGTCCGAGGAGGTCGGGACCGGATCGGCGGGCAAGTTGATCGTGGTCAGGCCGGCCTTTTCGGCAGCCAGCTGGCCGTAGAAGGTCTGGATGTGGCGGGCACCGTCCCGATAGTACTGGACCGCGGCAGGCGTATTGCCCTCGGCCTCGGCCGTCCGACCAAGCCAGTACAGGGCCCGCCCCTGGGTGATCGGCGTCGAGGACATCTGGCGGAGGGCCTCGAAATGGCGCGCCGCGCGGACCGGGTCGTTGAGCTTCACCAGCGCCGCCCAGCCGGCGAAGAATTCCGCATCGACCTTGCGCTCGCCGGCGGGGAAGCCGTGGCCGGCCATGGCGTCATAGGCGGCCTGGTTGTTCCGGCTTTCGAGGGCATCGATGAAATAGTTGCGGCGCTCACTCCACAGGGTGTTCTGACCCTCGGTGTGTGACGGGGCCGCGGGCAGGGCCCGCAACAGGGCGAAGCCCTCGGACTCGCGGTTCTGCGAGCGCAGGATGCGGACGCGCTCCAGGGCCACGGCCGGGTCCAGCGCCTGGGTTGGGCTCAGATTGGCGACAAGGGCGTCCGGGCTGTAGGCAGTCCGCAGCTCCATGACGACGTTGGCGACGGCCTGGCGATCGGCCGGAACGAGCTGGACCATGGCACGGGTGGCCGGACCATGCGGGCCGAGCAGCAGCATGTTCAGCCGCGCCTCGTGGTCCGCCTGGGTCAGGCTTGAGCCCCAGCGGGTCAGGATGCGGGTCTGGGTTGCGTCGTCGAAAGAGCGGGTGCGCCACCAGTCGGTGATCAGACGGCGGGCCTCGTCCGACCGGCCGCGCTGTTCCAGTGCATCCGCCAGTGCGATAGCGCCCTGGACGGTCGTGGGGCCGCCGCGGGCAAACAGGTTGAGGACGGCGTCGGGGTCGGCGTAGGCCCGGTCAAGGGCGCGCTCGGCCGCGGCGCTGCGGCTTTCGGCCCGGGGCCAGCCGGCGAAGGCGGTCCGGGCGTTGACGAGGTCGCTGAGCGGCATCTGGTCGCCCGAGGTGTCCAGCAGGGCCCATTCGACCAGTTTACGGGCGACGGGATCGCTGATCTGCGCGGCGAGGTTCCGGGCACCCGGGATGTCCCGCGCGCGGGCGGCGGTCAGGCCCTGGCGGAACAGGGCCGTATCCTGATCGTTCAGCAGACGGGCCTGGTTGCTGGCCGGGCCCGAGGCCACGGCGCTGTAGGGGACCTCCTGGGGAATCAGGGTCTCGGGCGCAGGGGCGAGCAGGGCCAGGGCGGCCGCCAGGCTGGTAACGATCATGACCTGTCCGATCTCCATGCGTCGCGGTTGCGGTCGGGCGACCGGCAACCTACCCTCCAACGCTTAATATCCGGCGACTGTCGCCCCGATTTTCCACGCAGGACCAACTGTCTCAATGACCGCCCCCTTGTTCAAGGGTGTGATCACCGCCCTGATCACACCACTTCGTGACGGAAAGGTGGACGAAGCCGCCTTCACGCAGCTTCTGGAACGCCAGATCGCCGCCGGCATCCACGGCGTCGTGCCCATGGGTACGACGGGCGAAAGCGCCTCCCTGTCGCTTGATGAGCACAAGCGGGTGGTGGAGCTGTGCGTTCAGGTCGCAGCCGGTCGGACCCGCGTCATCGCCGGCGCCGGGTCGTCGGCGACCGAAAAGTCGATCGAACTGGTGCGTCACGCCAAGACCGTCGGCGCGGATGGGGCGCTGGTGGTCACCCCCTATTACAACCGCCCCTCGCAGGCGGGACTGGCGCTGCATTTCGAGGCCATTGCCGAGGCCGTCCAACTGCCGGTGCTGCTGTACAATGTACCGGGACGGACCGGCGTGGACCTGGCCAATGAGACGGTCGCGCGCCTGGCCGCCCATCCGAACATCGTCGGCATCAAGGATGCGACCGGTGATCTGGCGCGGGTCAGCTGGATGCGGGCCAATATCGGCGGTCCGTTCGATCTGATCTCGGGCGATGACCCCAGCTATCTCGGCTATCACGCCCAGGGCGGGGTCGGGGTGATCTCGGTGACTTCCAATGTCGCGCCGGAGGCCATGGTGGCCCTGCATGAGGCGGCGGTGGCCGGCGACTATGCGACCGCACGCGACTGGCAGGACCGGCTGATCGGCCTGCACAAGGGGCTGTTCCTCGACAACTCCCCGGCACCGACCAAATACGCGCTCGCGCGACTGGGCCTGTGCACCGAGGAGATCCGGCTGCCGCTCGCGCCCACATCTGACGCCGTCAAGCCCGCCATCGACCGCGCCATGGACGAGGCAGGCGTCGCCTGATGGCTTCCACGGCGCCGAAGATGAAGATCATCGCCGAGAACCGGCGGGCGAAATTCGACTATTTCCTGGAGGACTATGTCGAGGCCGGCATCATGCTGCTCGGCACCGAGATCAAGGCGCTGCGGGACGGCCGGGCCAATATCGCCGAGAGTTATGCCGCGGTGGAGGGGCGCGAGATCGTGCTCGTGAACGCCGATATCCCGCCGTACAAACAGGCCAACCGCTTCAACCACGAGCCACGCCGGCACCGGAAACTGCTGCTGCACCGCAAGCAGATCGACAAGCTGATCGGGGCGGTCCAGCGCGACGGCCAGACCATCATTCCCGTCAAGCTTTACCTGAACGAGGCGGGCAAGGCGAAGATCGAGATCGCCCTGGCCAAGGGCAAGAAGCTGCACGACAAGCGCGAGGCCACGGCCCAGCGCGACTGGCAGAGGGACAAGGCCCGGCTGATGAAGGACCGGGGCTGAGCCCCGTCCGGATCAGCTGACCGGCTGGGCGTCCAGAACGCCCGGTGAAGGGGCCGCCATATAGGCGTCCGCACCACCTGGACCGACCGAGGGCGGGCCCCATTGCTGGGCGACCACACCCATGGCGGCGATCAGGCCTGCCATCAGCAGCGCCCAGAGCGCCGTCTTCCGTTCCTGAGGTGAAAAGACCCCGTTCGACCCACGCATCACAGCCCTCCAAAGCTGATCGATCAACGCAAGGTACGCAGCACTGTTCCTGGAGGATGACGCTACACCCGGTGCCTGCTGATTCGCGTGGCAGGAGAGCCACACTCGCCGGGAAGGCGAGTGGAACCGGGTCAGGATTCGATGATTTCCCGGGCGCGCCGGAAGATGGCCTCGAACATGGCGGGGGTCAGCCGGCCTGTGTTCGTGTTGAGGCGGGAGCAGTGATAGCTGTTCAGGATGACATAGCCGCCCAGCGCCGCCTCGACGCCATGACCGGGCGCGGCCGCCGAACCGGGCAGACCCAGGGCCTTGAGCACATTGCGGCGGGAGACATCGCCGAGGGTGACGATGACCTTGAGCCGGGGCAGGGCGGCGAGACGGGCGGTCAGGAAGGGGCGGCAGGTCGCTTCCTCAACCGGCAGGGGCTTGTTCCCGGGCGGGGCGCAGCGGACGGCATTGGTGATCATGCAGTCGACCAGCTTCAGCGTGTCGTCGGGCCGGGCCTCGTAGCGGCCGGTGGCGAAGCCGGTCTTGAGCAGGGTTTCGTAGAGGATCACCCCGGCCCCGTCGCCGGTGAAGGGTCGGCCCGTGCGATTGGCACCCGTCCGGCCGGGCGCAAGGCCGGCGACCAGCAGACGGGCGTCCGGGTCGCCGAAGGAGGGGGCAGGGCCGTTGAACCAGTCGGGGTTCTGTCGCTGGTTGTCGCGACGGTATTCGACCAGCCGGGGGCAGAGCGGGCAGTCGCGGGGCGGTTCGGAGGGGGCGGTCGGCAAGGCGGGCGAATCCTTCGGCGGCGGGCGGGCACGCACGCCTTCATTGGTGTAAGAAGCGGGCATGGAAAAGCCCGGTCCGGACAAGACGGCGGCGCGCTTCGTCCCGTTCACCCGCGCGGACGGGCTGGATGACGCCATTGTCGTGGCCCTCGGCAGCAATGACTGCGGGGCCTGGCGCGACTGTCGCGAGGCGCTGGAGGCGGCGCTGGCCCGGTTCCGGGCCGAGGGGATCGATGTGGTGGCGCGGTCGTCCTGGTGGCGGTCAGCGGCCTGGCCCGACCCGACCGACCCGCCATTCCTGAACGGGGTGGTGATCGTCCAGACGGCGCACGGGCCGCAGGACCTGATGGCGGTGCTGGCCCGGATCGAGGCGGCGTTCGGACGGCGGCGGGGGGCGGCCAATGCACCGCGGACCCTGGACCTGGATCTGATCGCCTATGGCCGGACGACCGGCGACCTCGACGGACTGATCCTGCCGCACCCCCGGGCAGCCGACCGGCTGTTCGTCATGGGGCCGCTGGCAGAGATTGCACCGGGCTGGAGGCATCCCGCGGGGAAGACAGCCCAGGCCCTGGCGGATCGGGCCTCGGTCGGGAAAGACGCGACGCCTCAGGGGTGATGCCTCATTCCGGCCCATGCGGCGTTGCACAATTGAGGCCGACCCTATAGTTTGTGCGGTTCTCCCCCCGCGCCCGAGGATATTCATGGCTCGCGTCACTGTCGAAGACTGCATCGAAAAGGTGCCGAACCGGTTCGGCCTGGTCCTGCTGGCGGGCAACCGCGCCCGCGCCATCGCCAACGGTGCGCCGCTGACCATCGATCGGGACAATGACAAGAACCCGGTCGTCGCCCTGCGTGAACTGGCCGACTCGACCGTGGTGCCGGAAGACCTTCGCGAGACCGTGATCGTCGCGCTGCAACGCGTCGACGAGCGCACCGAAGCCGAGGACGAGGCTGAAATCGTCGGCCTGCTGGCGGAACCCCAGCACATGAACATGGCCGAGGCCGAGCTGATCCGCGCGCTGCAAAGCGACCGGGACGGCGGGCAGGAGGAACGCTACTGACGGCGGATCCCGCCAACGGTATCACCATCCTGCCGGCGCGGCAGCCCGCGCCGACGCCTGAACCCGCCAATCTGAATGATCCCGGCGGGCCGCGTCCCCATGTGGACCCGGATCCCCATCCCCGCTCACGGGTGCTGCGCCAGTTCGAACTGGTCGAGGCTGTGCGCGCCTATGATCCCACGGCGGACGAGGCGCTGCTCAACCGCGCCTATGTCTATGCGATGAAGATGCACGGCTCGCAGCTGCGGGCCTCGGGCGATCCCTATTTCGCCCATCCGATCCAGGTGGCAGGTATCCTGACCGACTACCGGCTGGACACGGCCACCATCGTCACGGCCCTCCTGCATGACGTGGTCGAGGATACCTCGGCCACGCGCGACGACATCGCCGAGCGCTTCGGTGAAGAGGTGGCGGTCCTGGTCGAGGGCGTGACCAAGCTGTCGCGGCTGGAGCTCCAGGCCGAACACACGCGCCAGGCCGAGAACCTGCGCAAATTCATCCTCGCCATCTCGAAGGATGTGCGCGTCCTGCTGGTGAAGCTGGCCGACCGTCTGCACAACATGCGGACGCTGAAACACGTCAAGCCGGAGAAGCGCGAACGCATCTCCCGCGAGACGCTGGAGGTCTATGCGCCGCTCGGCCGGTCGATCGGTATCCATTCGATCGCCTCCGAACTGGAGGAACTAGCGTTCGAGCATCTGAATCCCACGGCCCGGACCGCCATTGAGCGCCGGCTGGAGGCGTTGAAGCTTGAGCACGGCCGCGCCATCGACGGGGTGTCGCGCGAGGTCGAGCGGGTGCTGCAGGAAGCGGGCGTGCGGGCCGAGGTGTTCGGCCGGCAGAAGACCCCCTATTCGATCTGGCGCAAGCTGCAGCGCAAGTCGGTCGGCTTTTCGTCCCTGTCCGACATCTATGGCTTCCGGGTGATCGTGGAGGCCGAGGACGACTGTTACCGGGCGCTCGGCGTCATCCACCGCGCCTGGCCGATGGTGCCGGAACGGTTCAAGGACTTCATCTCGACGCCCAAGTCGAACAACTATCGCTCCCTGCACACGACCGTAGTGGGGCCGTCGGGCCTGCGTATCGAGATGCAGATCCGCACCGAGCCGATGGACCGGGTGGCCGAGGACGGCGTTGCCGCGCACTGGGCCTACAAGAACAAATCCTATGGCTTCGACAAGGAAGCCATGGAGCAGGACGGCGGGCGTGATCCGCTGCAGAACCTGCGCCATCTCGTGCAGGTGATCGAGCACGGTGAGGGCGGCGAGGACTGGGTCGAGCACGCCAAGCTGGAGATGTATCTCGAGCAGGTGTTCGTGTTCACGCCGAAGGGGTCCCTGATCACCCTGCCGCGCGGCGGCATGGCACTGGACTTTGCCTATGCGGTCCATACCGAGGTCGGTGACACGGCGGTGGGGGTCAAGATCAACGGCGAGCTCAAGCCGATGCGGACCCAGTTGCAGAACGGCGACGTGGTCGAGATCGTTCGTGGAGCCAAGCGGGAGATACCGGCGGACTGGCGCTCCCTGACCATCACCGGCCGGGCACGGTCGGCGATCCGTCGGCACATCCGCACCTCCGAGCGCGGCGAGTTCCAGAAGCTGGGCCGTGCGACCCTTGAGCAGACCCTGTCCCGCGCCGGAAAGTCCCTGGTCGACGTATCGCTCAAGGCCATGCTGGAGACCTTCGCCTTCGCCTCGGAGGAGGACCTGTACGAGGCCGTCGGTCGCGGTCGGATATCGGCCGCCAAGGTCGGTGAGACCCTGTTCCCGGCACTGAAGGGACGGCTCAAGGCGGGCCCTGACCGGAAGCGGATCGGTGACGAGCAGGCGCGTCTGTTCGTCCGGGGCGGCGGCCTGACCCCGGGCATCAGCGTCCATTTCGGCCATTGTTGTTCGCCGGTCCCCGGAGACCGGATTGTCGGCATCCTGGAGCCCGAGGCGGGGCTGACCGTGCACACCATCGACTGCCAGCAACTGGCCGACTTCGCCGATGACGACTCGGTCTGGCAGGACCTGCAGTGGACGCCGCAGGCCGAGCAGGGGGCCGTCGCCGCGGCCCGCATCCGAGCCACCATCAAGAATGCGCCGGGTGTTCTGGGTCAGGTGACGACCCTGATCGGCGAGGCCGGCGGGAACATCATCAATCTGGTGATGAGCCACCGGCAGCAGGACTTCTTCGATGTCGACATCGACATGGAGGTCGAGGACGCCAAACACGCCACGACCATCATGGCCGCCCTGCGCACCAATCCTTCGGTGGACACCATCGAACGGGCGCGTGGGTGAGCGAGGATGACACGACCCGCCTGAACGCGGCCCAGATGGCGTCGCCCTCCTATCGGCTTGCCGCCCTCGACCAGGACTTCCTGCTCAGCGATTCCATGCGCGGCGTGCGCTTCATGATGGAGTACGCCAAGGCGGAGACCGCCCTGCGTGCCTGGGGCGTCCGTTCGACCCTGGTGGTGTTCGGCAGCGCCCGGATCGATGAGGACGGGGAGGGACAGGAGGCCCGCTGGTATGCCGCCGCGCGGGCTTTCGGCCGGCTGGCTTCGGAACGCGGCGGGGCCCTGCAGGCTGCAGAGGGCCAGCCAAGGGACAATGTCATCGCCACCGGCGGGGGTCCGGGCATCATGGGCGCAGCCAACCGCGGGGCCCATGACGTCGGGGCCCCTTCGATCGGCTTCAACATCACCCTGCCGCACGAGCAGGAACCCAATCCCTGGTCGACGCCCGAACTGACCTTCCGGTTCCACTATTTCGCCATGCGCAAGATGCACCTGGCCATGCGGGCGAATGCCCTGGTGGTGTTTCCCGGCGGGTTCGGCACCTTCGACGAGTTGTTCGAGATCCTGACCCTGCGCCAGACGGACAAGGCCCCGCCGATTCCCATCGTCCTGTTCGATGAGGCCTGGTGGCGTTCGGTGATCAATTTCGACGTTCTGATTGCGGACGGAATGATCGCCGCCAGTGACCTCAGCCTGTTCCACTTCGCCGAGGATGCAGAGGGAATCTGGCAAACCCTGCTGGCCTGCGGCGTGAAACCGGGCGGGAGCACCGAATGATGCGGATCGGCGGCTTCTGTTGCAGGCACGGCTGAGCTAGACAGCGGCCATGACCTCAGACGACGTACTCGACGAATTCCGCGGTGCCGGAGCCTTGCGCGAAGGCCATTTCGTGCTGTCCTCGGGGCTGCACAGCCCGGTGTTCCTGCAAAAGAACCTCGTGTTCATGGACACGTCGCGCTGCGCCCGCCTTTGCAAGGCGCTGGCGGAGAAGATCACGGCGGCGGTCGGACCGGTCGATGTCGCCATCTCGCCGGCGGTCGGGGGCATCATCCCGGGCTATGAGACCGCGCGCTGGCTGGGCGTGCCGTCCATGTATGTCGAGCGCGAGGGCGGGACCTTCAAGCTGCGCCGCGGCTTTCACGTCGAGCCGGGTCAGAAGGTCGTCATGGTCGAGGACATCGTCACGACGGGGCTGAGCTCGCGGGAATGTATCGCGGCCATCCAGGCGGCGTGCGGGGAGGTCGTCGCTGCGGCCTGTATCGTCGACCGCTCGGGCGGACGGGCCGATGTCGGGGTGCCGCTCGTGGCCCTGGCGACCCTGGACGTGCCGGCCTATGCCGCCGATGCCCTGCCGCCCGAACTGGCAGCCCTGCCGGTCGAGGATCCCGGCAGCCGCCGTCTGTCGGGCAAGGCCTAGGGGATGGCCTCACCCGTCCGTCTCGGCGTCAATATCGACCATGTGGCCACGGTGCGGAACGCCCGTGGCGGTTCGCATCCGGATCCGGTGCGGGCGGCGCGCGAGGCCCTGGCAGCCGGCGCCGACGGCATCACCGCCCACCTGCGCGAGGACCGGCGCCATATCACGGACCCCGATATCGAGGCCCTGAGCGCCCTGTGTGCCGAGGCCGGGCGACCGCTGAATTTCGAAATGGCCGTGACCGACGAAATGCTGGCCATCGCCCTGCGTCATCGCCCCCATGCCGCCTGTCTGGTGCCCGAGCGGCGCGAGGAGGTGACGACAGAAGGGGGACTGGCCGTGGCGGGCCATGAGACACGGATCGCACCGGTCGCCCGGGCCCTGGCGGAAGCCGGTATCCGGGTTTCGCTGTTCATCGAACCGACCGCCAGACAGGTCGATGCGGCCCATGCGGTGGGGGCCCAGGTCGTTGAGTTTCACACCGGACGCTACTGTCATCTCTCCGGCGACGAGCGGGCCGTGGAGTTCGAACGGCTGCAGGCCGCCGCGAGCCGGGCCTTTGACCTCGGGCTTGAGGTCCATGCCGGGCACGGTCTCGACTACGCCACGGCGGCCGACATGATGGCCATCCGGGAGCTGCGGGAGCTGAATATCGGCCATTTCCTGATCGGCGAGGCCGTTTTCGTGGGCCTGACCACGGCCATCCACCGGATGCGTGCGGCCATGGATGAGGCGGGAGCGCGGGCCGCGTGATTATCGGTGTCGGAGCCGACCTGTGCGATATCCGGCGGATCCAGGGCTCCCTCGACCGGTTCGGCGACCGGTTCAGGCAGCGTTGTTTCACCGACATCGAGCGCGCCCGGTCGGACCGGAAGCCTGATGCGGCCTGGAGCTATGCCAAGCGGTTTGCGGCCAAGGAGGCCTGTGCCAAGGCCCTCGGGACCGGGATGCGGCGGGATGTCTACTGGCGCGACATGGGAGTGGTAAACCTCCGGTCCGGCCAGCCGACCCTGGCCCTGACCGGGCACGCTGCGGAACACCTCGCGAGACTGACACCAGAGGGTCACGAAGTCCGGATACATCTGACTCTGTCGGACGAACACCCGTATGCACTCGCCTTCGTGGTGATCGAAGCCTTGCCGATATCCTAATCACGTTATACCGATTTCGCCGCAAAGACCGCGGACAGCGGCATGGGGGATGGAGTCACTATGAGCGACGAGCACAAGCCGCACGACGATCACGGCGGAAATCACGGTCATGGTGCCGGTCACGGACCTGATGGCGGACACGGGCACGATGCCCATCCGGCCGCGGCTGATCATGGGCATGACGACCACGGCCATGCCGCAGCGCCCGCCGCTCATGGCCACGACGACCATGGACATGCCGCTGCGCCGTCCGATCACGGCCATGACGATCACGGCCACGCCGCTGCGCCCGCCGCTCATGGCCACGACGACCATGGACATGCCGCTGCGCCGGCCGATCACGGCCATGACGATCACGGCCACGCTGCTGCGCCCGCCGCCCATGGCCACGACGACCATGGCCATGCCGCTGCGCCGTCCGATCACGGTCATGACGATCACGGCCACGCTGCTGCGCCGGCCGCACACAGTCATGACGATCATGGACATGCCGCTGCGCCGGCCGATCACGGTCACGGTCATGACGATCACAGCCACGCCGCTGCGCCCGCCGCCCATGGCCACGACGACCACGGTCACGCCGCCGCGCACGACGATCACGGACATGCTGCTGCGCCGGCCGCTCACGGACACGATGATCATGGGCATGCCGCTGCGCCGGCCGCCCATGGGCATGACGACCATGGCCACGATGACCACGGCCATGCCGCGGCATCAGCCGGTCACGGCCACGATGACCATGCGGCCGCGACGGCCGCGACGGCTGTGGCTGCGGCCGCTGCCGGCACCGTCGCCGCTGCGGCGTCCAAGCCCCCGGTCTGGAGCGACGCCGGCGATGCCCCGTTCGAGGATGCTGCGGCTGCGCCCGTCCATGCCCGCGGTTCTGGCGGCAAGAAGCGCAAGTCCAAGGGCTCGAGCAATGAAGGCATGGAGATCTTCAAGACGATCTTCTTTGCCCTGCTGATCGCCTTTGTCCTGCGTGTCCTGCTGTTCCAGCCCTTCACCATTCCGTCGGCCTCGATGGAGCCGAACCTCTATGAGGGCGACTACATCGTCGTTTCGAAATGGAGCTACGGCTATTCGAAACACTCGATCCCGTTCAGCCCGCCGGTCTTCGACGGCCGCATCATGCTGCCGGGCGTCAGCCACGAGCCCCGCCGCGGCGACATCGTCGTCTTCAAACTGCCGCGCGACAATGAGACGGACTACATCAAACGCCTGATCGGCCTGCCCGGCGATCGCATCCAGATGATCGACAATGTGCTGTTCATCAACGGCACTGCGGTCCGCGACGTCGAGCTGAGCCGCCAGGACGTCCAGAACCTGTACGGGACCCAGACCGTCATCCAGATGCGTGAGACGCTGCCGGAAGGCCGTCAGATCAACGTTCAGGACTGGGGTCCGGGGTATATCTCGGACAACACCCCGGTGTTCGAGGTTCCGGCGGGCCACTATTTCATGATCGGCGACAACCGCGACAACTCACAGGACAGCCGGTACGACCAGTCCGTCGGCGTGGGCTATGTCCCTGCCGAAAACCTGATCGGCAAGGCCGAGATCATCCTCTTCTCCTGGAAGCCCGGCGCCTCGCTGTGGAATCCGGTGAGCTGGTTCTCGAAGGTCCAACCGAGCCGCTTCTTCACCCGCCTCGACTGATGGCTGACAAAAGGGCCGAGGCAGTCCAGGCGCTGCGGCGTCGCCTCGGCCACGACTTCCGGGATACCGGCCTGCTGGACCTGGCCCTGACACATGCCAGTGTCGGGGAGGGGGCCGAGCGCGATGCCCGGGGACGCCTGTTCGCCGACAACCAGCGGCTCGAGTTCCTCGGAGACCGGGTGCTGGGGCTGCTGGTCGCCGACCGGCTGGTGCGCGATTTCCCAAGCGCCGACGAGGGCGAAATGTCCTCGCGCCTCCACGGGCTGGTCGACAAGGCCGCCTGCGCCCGCGTGGCCGAGGCCCTGGGGGTCGGCGACGCCATGCGCCTGTCCCCCGGTGAAGCCAAACAGGGCGGTCGCCGGCGCGAGGGTGTCCTGGGCGACGCCATGGAGGCCCTGCTGGCCGCGGTCTGGCTGGATGGCGGCTTCGACGCGGTCCGCGCGGTCTTCGACCGGGCCTGGTCGGACGAATTGTCCGCCCCGCCGCAGAAATCCCTGACCAACCCGAAATCGGCCCTGCAGGAATGGGCGCTGGGGCTCGGAAAGCCCCTGCCGGCCTACCGCATCGTCGACCGGAAGGGGTCCGATCACGCCCCGACTTTCACGGTCGAAGCCAGTGTCGCCGGATATCCGCCCTTGACCGCACAAGGTCGTTCGCGTCAGGACGCGGAGAAGGCGGCCGCGATCGGCCTGCTGCAGCGTGAAGGCGTGATTTGACCGATACAGAAATCCAGCGGGCCGGCTTTGCCGCCATCATCGGCGCGCCCAACGCGGGCAAGTCCACGCTGGTCAACCGGCTGACCGGAACCAAGGTCTCGATCGTCACGCAAAAGGTCCAGACGACCCGTTTCCCGGTGCGCGGCATCGCGATCGAGGGCAATGCCCAGATCGTGCTGGTGGACACGCCCGGCATCTTCACGCCGCGCCGCCGGCTGGACCGGGCCATGGTCGCCTCGGCCTGGGGGGGAGCCTCGGACGCGGATGTGGTGGTGCACCTGATCGACGCCGCCTCGCATATCGCGTCGGAGGGCAAGGAGGGCCAGGCCGCCGACCGGCGCTCGGCCGAGGACACCGAGACGATCATCGCCAACCTCAAGGCATCCGACACCAAGGTCATCCTGGCCCTGAACAAGATCGACGGCATGCGCCGCGACACCCTGCTGGCCCTGTCCCATGCCCTGTTCGAAACGGGCGTCTATTCCGAGGTCTATATGATCTCGGCGCTCAGCGGTGACGGGGTTGATGACCTGAAGCAGCGGCTGGCGCGGTCGATGCCGGCCGGTCACTGGCTTTATCCGGAGGACCAGTCGGCCGATGTGCCGATGCGCGTTCTCGCCGCCGAGATCACCCGCGAGAAGGTCTATCTGCGGGTCCATGAGGAACTGCCCTATTCGGCAGCGGTCGAGACCACGGCCTTCGAGGACAAGGCCGATGGGTCGGCCCGGATCGAGCAGATCATCTATGTCGAGCGCGAAAGCCAGCGGCCGATCGTGCTGGGCAAGGGCGGCCAGACCCTGAAATGGATCGGCCAGAAGTCGCGCGAGGAACTGACCGAACTGCTGGATCGGCCGGTGCACCTGTTCATCACGGTCAAGGTCGACCCGAAATGGCAGGACAGCCGCGCCCTCTATGCCCAGTTCGGGCTGGATTTCGACGTCTAGGCCGTTGTTCCACGTTCCCAGACAATCCGGGGGCCATCCCCGGCTGGCGCTGGCTTTCATCGCCGTTCTGTTCGTTCTCGCGGCCGGCCTGATCGCCTGGGCCGTCTTGCGGCCCGGACCGACCCCGCCGGAACCTGAGCCGCTGCCACCGCGTCCGCCCCTGGTGGTGGTCGAGTCCCTGCCGCGCCTGACCGAACAGCTGGACCGCTGGGGTGGATCGGGTCAGTTCACCGGCGGTGTGCTGGTGGCCCGGGGAGACGAGGTGCTGTTCCGTCAGGTGTACGGCTATGCAAACCGCAGCCTGATGAAGCCACTGGCACTGAATTCGCGTTTCCGTCTGGCCTCGGTCAGCAAACAGTTCACCGCCGCCGCCATTCTCAGGCTGCAGGACGAGGGGGTCCTGTCGGTCGAGGATCCGTTGTGCAAATGGATCCAGCCCTGTCCGCCGGCCTGGGCTCCGATCCGGCTAGGACACCTGCTCGGCCACAGCTCGGGGGTGCCCGACCTGATGGCCCGCCCGGCCTGGGGTATTCGCAGGGTGACTCCCGCAACAGTCGAGGAATTGACAGCGCAATCCGCGCTCTATGGCCTTCAGTTTCCGCCCGGCACGAAAGTTCGGTACAATAATGCCGGCTATAATCTGCTCGGAGCCGTGATCGAGAAGGCCAGCGGCCGGCCGCTTCACACCTATCTGCGTGAGGCCTTTTTCAAGCCGCTCGGCATGGCCGACACCGGCTATGATGACGACGCCTCGGATGTGGTCATGGGCTATGCCAACCTTGCCGGCGGGCCGACAGAACAGCCGGACGCCAATCTCAGCATCATCTTCGCCGCAGGAGCCCTGTATTCGACCCTGGATGATCTGCTGGTCTGGCAGCGCGCCCTGCAGGGTAGCCGGCTGCTGAGCCCGGACAGCTATGCGATGATGATCGCCGACCATGCCCCGGACACGACCCCGTCGGAGCGTGGACGGCCGCGTCGCGACTGGGGCTACGGTCTGTTCTCGAACAGCCTCGGCCGTCGGGTCAGCCCGGACTTCCCTGATCGCCAGATCTATCACACCGGCAGCTGGTCGGGATTCCGGAACATGGTGACCTACCAGCCCGATGCGGATGTGACGGTGATCGTCCTGTCCAACAACTACCATCAACGCGACGCGGTCTTCCTGGTGTCGCAGCAGGGCATGGCGGAGGCCCTGGGGCGGCCGTTCCCGACCGCGCTGACCCGCTAGGGCCATCCGTCCGTCGGCGCTCACAAACCGCTCGCCCATTCAGAGCGGCCGGGGTTAGGCTGATCCGGTTCGCCCAGGAGTCCGCCATGCTGTCTCTCGCCGCCGCCGCCGCCATCCTCGCCCTGAGCGGACCGGCGAACGATCCACCCGAAGCCGCTGCCGCTGCGGCGCTTGAGGCCATGCATGCCGCCGCCGCGCGCTCCGACGACGCGGCCTGGGCCGACCGGCTGGCACCCGGTCTGGTCTGGGTGGGCAATGAGACCTCCGAACGCTGGGACCGGGAGGCCTTTCTCGGCTTCGCGGCACCGGTCTTCGCCCGGGGCGAAGGCTGGGTCTATTCGGCCCGCGATGCCGGCTCCCGGCGCCATGTGACCCTGGCACCGGACCCCTGCGCCTGCGTGGCCTGGTTCGATGAGGTGCTGGACAGCGTCACCTACGGCACGGCGCGCGGCGAGGGCATGCTGGTCCGGGACAGTGAGACCTGGCGTGTGCTGCGCTACGCCCTCAGCTATCCCATCCCCAATGATTTTGCCCGGGAGATGACGGCTGAGATCAAGGCCTTTGAAGCGGCCACCCCGATCGTGGACGCACTGGGCGAGGCGGCCGACACGCCGGAAGAAACCGCTGCTGCCGTTGTCCTGGACGCCCTGCATGAGGCGGCCTCAAAGGCGGACGGCGCGACCTATTTTGACCTTTTCACGCCCGACGCCACCTACATCGGCTCCGATGTGACCGAGCACTGGTCGATCGCCGAGTTCCGCGCCTATGCCGAACCCTATTTCAACCGAGGCCGGGGGTGGACCTACACACCGCGCTCTCGCTCCCTGACGCTCGCGCCCCTGGACTGCCGCTGTGTGGTCTGGTTCGACGAGGCCCTGGACAACCAGTCCTACGGCACCAGCCGGGGCACGGGGGTGCTGGTCCGGGGTGACGACGGCAAGTGGCGGATCGCCCTCTACGCCCTGACCTTCCCCATCCCCAACGCCCTGGCCCGGGACATGACGGCGCGGATCCGCGCGGGGGCGGCGCAATAGCCGGTAAACCGGAACATATGGCCAACCCCGGCGCAGTCCTCTAACACCGCCGGATGGATTTCACCGACGACGCCTTCGTCCTGTCCGCCCGCGCCCATGGCGACACCGGGGTGGTGGTCGAGCTGCTCACCGAGACACATGGCCGGCGCGCGGCCTATGTCGCGGGCGGAGCCTCGCGCAAGATGAAACCCTTCCTCCAGCCCGGGGCGCGGGTCGTGGCGGACTACAAGGCGCGGACCTCGGACCATCTCGGCTCGGCGCGGCTGGAGCCGGTGGGGGAGGGGCCCAGCGCCCTGTTCGATGATCCGCTGGCTTTGACAGGGCTGGCCGCCGCCGCAGCGGTGGCGCAAGGGGCGCTGCCGGAGCGGGAACCGCATCCCGGTGCCTTCCTTGCCTTCGAGGCCCTGATGTCGGCCTTCGCCCTGCCGGACGTCTGGCCCGCCATCTTCGTCCGGTTCGAGGCCGGGCTGCTGGAAGATCTCGGCTTTGGCCTCGATCTGTCACGTTGCGCCGTCACGGGAACGATGGACGACCTCGTCTGGGTCAGCCCGCGCACCGGGCGCGCCGTCAGTGCTGACGCCGGTGCGCCCTATGCGGACAAGCTTCTGAAGCTGCCGCCCTTCATGCTCGGGGCGCAGGCGGGGCTGGGTGAGGGTGATGTCGGGGCAGGCCTCGATCTGACGGCTCATTTCCTCGAACAGTTCGTCTTCCATCCCCAGAACCGGCCGATCCCGCCCGCGCGGGTGTGGATGATCGACAAGCTGCGCGAAGCCGGGCGGCTTTAGGCGCTAGACTCGTCTGCTCAGTTTGCCGATTCGGACCCCATGACCGTTCACACCCCGCCGCCGGAAGGCGGACGCATTGTCGATGAGCCGATGAGCGAGGCGCTGTCGCGCCGCTATCTCGCCTATGCGCTGTCGACCATCACCAACCGGGCCCTGCCGGACGTGCGCGACGGGTTCAAGCCGGTGCACCGGCGGATCATGTACGCCATGCACCAGATGCGGCTGAACCCGCAGGCGGCGGCGCGGAAATGCGCCAAGGTCGTGGGCGAGGTCATGGGCGGCTATCACCCGCACGGCGACGCCTCGATCTATGACGCCCTGGTGCGGCTGGCGCAGGACTTTTCGCAGCGCTATCCGCTGGTCGACGGCCAGGGCAATTTCGGCAATATCGACGGCGATAACGCCGCGGCCATGCGCTACACCGAGTGCAAGCTGACGCCCGCGGCGGTGCTCCTCATGGAGGGTATCGACCAGGACTCGGTGGACTTCAAGGCCACCTATGACGATCAGGACGAGGAGCCGATCGTCCTGCCGGCCGGCTTCCCCAATCTGCTGGCCAACGGCTCGTCGGGCATTGCCGTGGGCATGGCCACCTCGATCCCGCCGCACAATGTCGGCGAACTGATCGACGCCTGCCACCTGCTGCTGGAGCGTCCCGACGCGACGACCGAGGAACTGGCCGGCATCGTTCCAGGGCCGGACTTCCCGACGGGGGGCGTCGCCGTCGAGGGCCATGCGTCCATTCTCGAGGCCTATGAGACCGGCCGGGGCGGGGTGCGGCTGCGCGCGCGCTGGGAGACCGAGGATCTCGGCCGTGGCGTCTGGCGCATCATCATCACCGAGATGCCCTACCAGGTGCAGAAGTCGAAGCTGATCGCCGACCTCGCCGACCTGATCGAGCACAAGAAGGCCCCGCTGCTGGGCGACGTGCGTGATGAGTCCGCCGAGGATATCCGGCTGGTCATCGAACCGAAGTCGCGCACCGTCGAGCCCGAGGTGCTGATGGAGAGCCTGTTCAAGCTTTCCGACCTCGAGATCCGCTTTCCGATCAACATGAACGTCCTGGACGCTACGGGCACGCCCCGGGTCATGGGGCTCAAGGCCTGTCTGCAGGCCTTCCTCGATCACCGCCGCGAGGTACTGGTTCGCCGGGCCGGCTGGCGGATCGACCGGGTCGAGAAGCGGCTGCACCTGCTGGAAGGCCTGCGGATCGTCTTCCTCAACCTCGACGAGGTCATCCGGATCGTCCGCGAGGAGGAACAGCCCAAGGCGGTTCTGATCGCACGTTTCGGGCTGAGTGAACTCCAGGCCGACTTCATCCTCGACACCCGCCTGCGCCAGCTGGCGCGGATCGAGGAGATGACGATCGAGAACGAATACAAGGCTCTGGCCGATGAACTTGCGGCTCTGCAGTCGCTTTCCTCATCGCCGGCCAAGCAGTGGAAGCAGGTCGGCAAGGACCTGGAGGCCGTGCGCAAGGCCATGCCTTCGCCGCGCCGGACCCTGATCTCGGAGGCCGTGGACGCCTCGGCCTTCGTCTCGGTCGAGGCCTTCATCCCGCGCGAGGCCATCACCGTCATCCTGTCCGAGCGTGGCTGGATCCGGGCTGCCAAGGGCAAGGTCGAGGATCCGTCGGAACTCAAATTCAAGGAGGGCGACAGCCTCGCCTTCCTGGTGCCTGGCTATACGACCGACAAGATCCTGGTCGCGGCCTCCGATGGTCGCATCTTCACCGTGGGTGCCGACAAACTGGCCTCGGGCCGGGGCCACGGCGAACCGCTGCGGCTGATGATCGACCTCGATGAGAAGGCCGACATCATCAATCTGCTGGCCCATCAGCCGGGTGCCAAACTGCTGGTCGCGTCAAAGGCCGGCTATGGCTTCATCGCTCCCGAGGACGAACTCCTGGCCCAGAAGCGGGGCGGCAAACAGGTGCTGAACGGGGACATGCTGGCGGCCCTCCGGGTGACAGGCGACCACGTCGCGGCCATCGGCGACAACATCAAGGCCCTGATCTTCCCGCTCGCCGACCTGCCCGAGATGGGCCGCGGCAAGGGCGTCAAGCTGCAGAGCCTCAAACAGGGTGGCCTCGCCGATGTTGCCGTGTTCGACGGTGCCCATGGTCCGGAATGGGTTGATGGCGGCGGACGGCGGCGCAACTGGCCCGACTGGAAGGACTGGCTGGGCAAGCGGGCCGGCGCCGGACGTCAGGGCCCTCGCGGGCTGAGGAAATTCCGCTAACGCGGTCCCCGGGGCGCGGCGACCGGCTCTTCCAGCGCCTGCCAGCCGAGCCGGGTCAACTGTTCCATCGGACGGAACCCGGCCTTGTAGTCCATCTTCTTCGACCCACGGACCCAATAGCCCAGATAGACATAGGGCAGACCGACGACCTGGGCCTGAAACACATGGTCGAGGATGGCGAACCGACCGAGGCTGCGAGCCTCGAGATCCGGGTCGAAGAAGCTGTAGACCATGGACAGGCCGTCGCCGAGCAGGTCCGTCAGGCAGACGCCGACCAGGTCGCCGGGCCCGCCGTCAGGCGAGGGCAGGCGGTATTCGATCAGATGGGTCCGAACGGCCGTGTCCTCGACCATGGCGACATAGTCGAGCCAGCCCATACTGCTCATGCCCCCGCCGGGGTGGCGGCCGTGCAGATAGCGGCGCAGCAGGTCGAACTGCTCGGTCGTCGCCTCGGCCTCGACCAGATCACGCGACAGATCAGCGTTTCGTTTCAGAACCTTGCGCTGGGATTTTGAGAAACTGAATCGGCCAACCGGGAGGCGCACCGAGACGCAGGCGTCGCAGGATTCACAGGCCGGCCGGTAGGCGATGTTCTGGCTTCTGCGGAAGCCGGCCTGGGTCAGTTCGTCATTGACGTGAACGCCCTCGCTGAACGGCAGGTTGGCGAAAACCTTTCGTTCGGTCTCACCCGGCAGATAGGGGCAGGGAGCCACCGTGGTCATGTAGAAGCGAAGCTGGCGCTGGGGAACAAAGGTCACGGGGTCAGGTCCGCATCCAGTTTCGCCGACAGGGAGGCAAGCGCCGTTTCATGAGCGGAATCTGCACCCGCGCCACGGGGCAGGGCAAGGCCATTCGCCCCACACACGCATGTGGGGCCTGGGCTCACAGGCTGGTATCCGTCGGCAGGACCGGTGCCTCGCGCAGCAGCACGATGGCGATGCGGCGGTTGCCGGCCAGGGTCGGGTCGTCGGGATACAGCGGATCAGAACCGGCCTTGCCGGACACCTGATAGACCCGGTCCGGATCCACGCCTGCGCTCTGCAGGATCAGGCGCGAGGCATTGGCGCGGGCGGAGGACAGGGGCCAGTCATTCGGGAGGGTGGCGCGGTTCGAGCCCGGGGCCGCCGAGGTGTGGCCGGTGATCGAGATACGGTTCGGCAGCTGGTTGATGACGCGCGACACTGTCCGCAGGAGCAGCTGGGCGCGGGCGTTCGGCCGCGAGGACGTCGGGTCAAACATCGACCGGCCTTCCTGGTCGACCAGCTGGATGCGCAGACCCTCGGGGGTCTGGTCGATGATCAGCTGTTTCGACAATTCCGCCAGTTCCGGCATCGACTGCATGGCCTGGCGCAGCGATTCGGCGGCCGAGGCGAATTCGGCAGCCTCCCTGCGGGCGATCTCAGCGCGCAGGGCTTCCTCGCTGGCCGCCGCGAGGTTCTGGCTCTGACCGACCTCCTGGGGCGAATCGCTGGGAGCCTCGGGGGCCAATTCCGTGATGGTGGCCTGGGCACCTTCGCTCTTGGCACCGTCATCACCGAGCGAAGTGCCGCCGAGGATGCCGCCGGAGCCCGAGGTGGTCGCAGACACACTGGCCGGGGCGAAATACTCTGCAATGCCCCGCTTCTGCTCGGGATCAGTCGTGTTGATCAGCCACATCAGCAGGAAGAAGGCCATCATGGCCGTCACAAAGTCGGCATAGGCCACCTTCCAGGCACCCCCATGGTGGCCGCCGCCGGAAACCTTCTTGATCTTCTTGATGAGGATCGGGCGATCGCTCAGGGACATGGAGGCGGGGACCTTTGACGGGGAACTCCGGGGCAGGGTGGGGGCACCAAGGTTAAGGCCGCGTTTCCCATGTCGCGCCTTGCCGCGAGCCGGTCCGTCGCCTAGTCCTCAGGCGTGAGCACCCCTGAACCCACCGACTTTGACGTCACCGCCTATCGTCGCGCGCTGGGAGGCTTCGCCACCGGCGTCTGCGTGGTCACGGCCCATACGCCCGACGGCCCGTTCGGGATTACGGTCAACTCCTTCACCTCCGTGTCGCTGAGACCGCCGCTGGTCTTGTGGTGCCTGGACCGGGGTTCGGAGCGGCACGACGGCTTCGCGGCGGCCGAGCGGTTCGCTGTGCATATGCTTCCGGTCGAGGACCGGGAGATGTCGGACCGGTTTGCCTGGGGCATATGCCGGCTGTCCTCCGACGAATTCGACAGTTCCAGTCCGGAACCGCCCCGCCTCAAGAATGCCCTGACCCGACTCGACTGTGTGACAACCGAGCGGATCGTGATGGGCGACCATCTGACGATCGTCGGGGCGGTAAAGGGGTTCGAGACGCGGCCGGGGGCAGGCCTGACCTATTTCCGCGGACGCTACGGCGTCGCCGAGGAGCCCGCAGGATGAAGATCGGTTTCGCAGGCCTCGGCGTCATGGGCGGACCGATGGCCCGGCATCTGGTTCAGGCTGGACATGAGGTCACCGGCTTCAACCGCTCGCCGGACAAGGCCCGCGCCTGGTCAGAGATCACGGGCGGGCTTTTCGCCGGCACGGTAGCCGAGGCCGCAGGCGGGGCTGAACTGCTGATCCTGTGTGTCGGCAATGACGACGACGTCCGGCAGGTCGTGGGCGAGGCCCTGCCGCATCTGGCCGAAGGGGCCGTGATCGTGGACCATACCACCACCTCGGCCCGGGTCGCGCGTGAGATGGCGGACAGCGCATCTGCCTGTGGTCGTGCCTTCATCGATGCGCCGGTTTCGGGCGGGCAGGCGGGGGCCGAGAACGGCCAGCTCAGCGTCATGGCCGGCGGGGATGCCGCAGCCCTGGTTCGCGTCGAGCCGGTGCTGATGGCCTATTCCAAGGCTGTCAAACATATGGGGCCGTCCGGGGCGGGCCAGTTGACCAAGATGGTCAACCAGATCGCGATCGCCGGGGTTGTCCAGGGCCTGGCCGAGGCGGTGCATTTCGCAGCGGTCGCGGGGCTGGACACGGATGCGGCCTATGACGCCATCTCCAAGGGCGCAGCCCAGTCCTGGCAGATGGACAATCGCTGGAAGACCATGGCCGCCGGCCGTTTCGATTTCGGCTTCGCCGTCGACTGGATGCGCAAGGATCTGGGGCTTGTTCTGGATGAGGCCCGGGCCAACGGGGCGCATCTGTCGCTGACGGCGCTGGTGGATCAGTTCTATTCCGAGGTGCAGTCCATGGGCGGGTCGCGCTGGGATACGTCCAGCCTGGCAGCCCGGTTGCAGGATCGGGCCCCGAAGGCCTGAGCCGCCAAGCCTGTCCGTAGCTTCACATAATATATCTTATGCGCATTACGGATATGGGAAGCGGGGCCCCGATCACGGGGCCTGCCCCAAGGTCGGCGCGGCATCCAGCAAGGCGATCGCCTCACGCACATAGACCGCGTGAGCGACGACACCGATGCCCAGGGGCTCGTCAGACGGCCGGACTTCCGAAGTCAGTACGCCGGCGATGAACGGATGATCCGGCTGGACCGTGCCCGGCAACTTGCGGGCCGCAGGTGTCCAGAAGACCGGTCCTCCGGAATTTCCCGGAAACACCGGAAAATCCAGAAGAAAGACAGGAAAACTCTCGATCGGCGTCAGCGGCCAGGACGCGATCCGTCCAGTTCTCAGGATCGGAAAACCGGCCGTGTTCGAGGAATAGCCGCGCGGAAAGCCGAGCGTCAGCAATTCGTCACCGGGCCCGACCTGCCAGTTGTCGAGGTCCTCGGCACTGGCCAGCCATCCCAGCGGGATGGCAGCGCGGGCGAAGACCGGCGGTGCTGAAATCTCCATCACGGCGATGTCGCGCTCCGGATGTTTGGTCCAGACCGGCTCACCCATCATGTCACGGATGCGCAGCGGGTCCGGCGCGAACCGCCAGCCCCCGCCAGGCATTTCGCTGCGCCAGCCGACCCGCGCGTCGCGCAGGCTCATGCCGTCCAGGACGTGATGGGCGGTCACCAGGACCGTGCGTGGGGTTCCATCCGGGCGCGGCGCGTCGATCAGAAACCCGGTGCCGACCCTGCGGGTGCCGTCGCCGTTGTTCTGGTCGATCTGGACGGTGGCGCTGATCAGGCCGACGGTCAGGTCCCAGGCCGGGGCGGCGAGCTCCGCGATGGGGGGTTCCTGGACCTGCACCTGCTCGTAAGCGGGCTGGGGCGGCGTCTGAAAATCGAACATCATCCCGATCCCGGTCACTGTCGTTTGTCATTTGACGGCGGGTTGCACCTGCGCACAAGGTCCGGCGTCATTTCAGGGGCTTCGACATGAACCGCCGCGACCTTCTCGCCACATCCGCCGCCGTCCTCGCGGCGACCGCCCTTCCCGCCCAAGCCCGCCCAACCGGAGCCTCGATGTCCCAAGGAATGCCCGTCCCGCCTGTCGCCAGGAAAATTCCGGTTACCATCGAACAACTGGGCCGCGTCCGCACCGACGACTATCAGTGGATGAAGGACGACAACTGGCAGGCCGTGCTGCGCGACCCGACGCTGATCAAGGCCGACGTCAAGGAACACCTCGACGCCGAGAACGCCTACCGCGAGGCGATGATGAGCTCGACCCTGCCGCTGCAGGCGGCGATGTTCGAGGAGATGAAGGGCCGGATCAAGGAGGCGGACAGCTCCGTCCCCTCCCCTGACGGACCCTGGGAGTACTATGTCGAATACCGGACCGGGGACCAGCATCCCCGGTACATGCGCCAGCCGCGCGGCGGTGGAGCGGCGCAACTGCTGCTCGACGCCAACGTCCTGGCCGAGGGCAAGGCCTATTCGGAGGTCTCGGCGGCTGAACACAGCCCCGACCACACCCTGTTCGCCTATGCCGAGGACGCGCAAGGGTCCGAGGTGCACCAGATCTTCGTCCGGGATCTCGCGACCGGAGAGGTCCTGCCTGACCCGATCGGCTCGGCCTATGGCGGATTTGCCTTCTCACCCGACAGCGAATGGATCTTCTGGACCAACCGCGACGACAATGGCCGGCCGGACCGGATCTTCCGCCGCCCGGCCCGCGGCGGCGAGACGACCCTGGTCTATCAGGAGGATGACGACGGCCTGTTCATGAGCATCGGCCGCACCGCCGACGACGGCTTTATCCTGATCTCCATCGCCAACCAGGAGACGTCCGAGGCCCGGGTCATCCCGGCCGCGACCCCGACCGCCACACCGGTCGTTCTGGAGCCGCGCCACACCGGTCGACTTTATGACGCCGATCACTGGGGCGATCGCTGGGTCATCCGCACCAATGCCGATGACTCGATCGACTTCAAGATCGTCGAGGCCCCGACGGGGACCCCGGGGAAGGCGCACTGGACCGATCTCGTCCCGCATACGCCCGGCCGCTACATCGAGGGCGTGGCGCTGGTGAAGGACCATATCGCCCGTCAAGAACGCGCCGACGCCAATACGACGATCGTCATCCGCGACCGTTCGGGTGCCGAGCACGGGATTGCCGTCGACGAGCCCGCCTATTCCCTGTCGCTGGGCGGAGCGTCGGAGTTCGACACCACCATCATGCGCTACGGCTACAACTCGCCGTCCACGCCCACCTCGACCTATGACTATGACCTGGCCACCCGCGCGCGGACCCTGCGCAAGGTGCAGGAGGTGCCGTCGGGCCATAATGCGGGCGACTATGTGGTCGAGCGGCTGAACGCCCCTGCCCCGGACGGCGAGCTGGTGCCGGTGACCGTGCTGCGCCGCAAGTCGACACCCGTCGACGGCTCGGCCCCGCTGCTGCTCTATGGCTACGGTTCCTACGGCATCCCGATGGCCGCAAGCTTCTCGACCAACCGTCTGTCGCTGGTCGACCGGGGCTGGATCTACGCCATCGCCCACATCCGCGGCGGCTCGGACAAGGGCTGGGGCTGGTTCCTCAATGCCCGGCGCTTCACCAAGAAGAACACCTTCACCGACTTCATCGCCGCCGCCGAGCACCTGATCGCCAGCGGCCACGGCAAGGCCGGCCATATCGTGGCCCAGGGCGGATCCGCCGGCGGCCTGCTGATGGGGGCGGTCAACAATATGCGGCCCGACCTGTGGGCCGGCGTCATGGCCATGGTGCCGTTTGTGGATGTGATCAACACCATGAGCGACACCAGCCTGCCGCTGACGCCGCCCGAATGGCCCGAGTGGGGCAATCCCATCGAGGACCCCGAGGCCTTTGACTATATGATGAGCTACAGCCCCTATGATCAGGTCGGGCCTATGGCCTATCCGGCGGTGCTGGCGACCGGCGGCCTGTCAGATCCGCGTGTGACCTATTGGGAACCGGAGAAATGGGTGGCGAAGCTGCGGCCGGCCACGACCTCGGGCAAGCCGATCCTGCTGAAGATCAACATGGAGGCCGGCCACGGTGGGTCATCCGGGCGGTTCGACTATCTGAAGGAGGTCGCCCACGACTACGCCTTCGCGATCTGGGCCATCGACAGGGGCTGGGAGCGGGTCTGACCCGCCCCGGCCACCGCCGGCATTCTAGGGGTCGAGGTTCCAGGTGTAGGTCCCGGCCTGTTCGGCCTCGATGACCACGAAATTCCGCGTCTCATAGCCGGAGGGACAGGTGTTGCCGCCGTCTGACCAGAAGGTGTAGGGGCCGGGATACTGGACGCACAGGGCGTGGTTACCGGCCCAGACCCGGCCCGAGCCATCCGTGGTCTCGCCATACATGTAGAAGGTGGCGTTGTCGGTCGAGACCAGGGCGGTGCAGGCACCGTTATCCACCACATACCAGCCGCGATTGATGAACCGCCCGGTGCCGACCTCGACATAGGAGACCGCCACGGTGCCGTTGCGACCGCTGCGGTTGCAGACCCGGACATCGACGGTCGCGGCAGCCACCGCCGGGCCGGGCTTGGACATGCCCGGCTTTGACTGGGCGGCCGCGGTGCCCGGCATGCCGACGACCAGCGAAACGGCTATCGCAGCGACGAAAAGACGTGTTTTCATATTCTCCTCCCCCCAGGTGACCGGCTCAGACTATCAAGGTTCTTCAAAGATGCCACTGACAGCTGCTGACGGCCTGTCCAGTCCCTCACTGCTCCAGTGAGCCTCGTCCTCCGCGACGCGGTCGACCAGGACCTGCCGGAGATCACCGCCCTCTACGCCCGCGAGGTCGAGGGCGGCACCGCGACCTTCGAGACGGAAGCGCCCGGTCTGCCGGAGATCAGGCACCGGTTCGAGGCCGTGCAGGGCCACGCCCTGCCCTGGCTGGTCGCCGTGATTGACGGCCGTTTCGCCGGCTATGCCTATGCCTCGCCGTTCCGGCCGCGTCCGGCCTATCGCTACGGCGTGGAGGTCTCGATCTATGTCGAGGAAGACGCAAGGCGCAGGGGCGTGGGACGGGCCCTGCTGCAGGCGCTGATCGAACGAAGCCGGGACCGGGGCATGCGGCACCTGATCGGGGCCATCAGTGACAGTGATACCAGCGCGGCCTCGATCGCCCTGCACCGGTCGCTGGGGTTCGCCCAGGCGGGCGTCTACCGGCAGGTCGGCTGGAAATTCGGGCGCTGGCTTGACGTCACCCTGATGCAGCTGGACCTGGACCCTGAAGGAGCTGCGCCGAAGTCGCAGGGACTGAACCTCGGTGGCGGCCTCGCTTGAACGCCGGACCGGGAGAGTAGGCGACCGGGCCATGCCCGTGTGTATCGGGGTGCTTGTCGCAGCTCTGGCAGGACAGTGGGGCCGATGGCTGGGGAACTAGGA
>JAIESL010000130.1 GCA_019746095.1 Caulobacteraceae bacterium | reverse complement strand
AGGCGGAGGCAATATCGAGGGCGTGCATGATCGTCAGAACCGGAATGCCAAGAAATACATCAGCGCCATATTGACCCCGAGCAGGATCAGGGCGGTTGGAATCTGGGCGCGGATGACTCCGTTGACGGCGGCGTTCCGGTCCGGCAGTTCCAGCAGATTGGCCGGCACCACATTGAAATTGGCGGCCATGGGCGTCATCAGCGTGCCGCAGAAACCGGCCAGCATGCCAATCGCGCAGACGATGGCCGGATCACCGCCGAACTGGCCGACCACAAAGGGCAGGCCGATGGCTGCGGTCATCACCGGGAAGGCGGCAAAGGCATTGCCCATGATGATGGTGAACAGGGCCATGCCCAAGCAGTAGGCGGCAACGGCCAGCAGTGGTGAACTCATCGGCACGGCCTGGGTAACCAACTCTCCGACAACGCCGCCGACGTCTGCCGCAAGGAAAACGGCCCCCAACGAGGCCAGCATCTGCGGCAACAAGGTCGCCCAGCCGATGGAGTCCATCAGCCGCCGTCCCTCCTGAAGCGGGGCCATGACGGGTGGCCGTAGCCAGGCCATGGCGGCGACGAGGGCGAGGATGCAGCCGAGGCCGAGGGCGATCAGGGTCGTCTGGGTGGAGGAAATCAGCCAGCCACCGACACTGGTGTGTTTCGCCGCCAGGGTTCCGCCCACAGCGATCAGGGGCACGATGAGGGCGGGGATGAACAGGGCGTTCCGCCTCTGGGTGGCACTCTCGCGCCGCTCTTCCAGGGAGGTGGTGGCCGGACGACCGACGCCCAGTGCCTTGAGCCCGCCGACAGCGACCAGAGCCAGAACCAGCAGGCCGTTGCCGAGGCCGCCGAGCCAGGAGCCGAACAACATGGAGGTGGCGATCAGACCCCAGAAGATGGCGCTGCGGATGCGGGTCGGGTGTTCCGCATCGCGGAGGGTCAGGACGGCGAAGGCCAGGAACATCAGGCCGACGAGGATGTAAGCGTGTTCGAGCGTGATCATTGGCCCGCCTCCGCGTCACGGGCGGCAAGATCGCGCCTAATCTGCCGGTCGAACAGCAGCAGGCGCACGCCATGGACGGCAAAGGCAGCGATGGCGGTCGGAATCGCCCAGAGAGATAGCTGCAGCGGTTCGACGATGATCCCCGCCTGTTCGAGGAAGCCGACCATCAGGACGATCGAACCGATGGCGATGAAGATGTCTTCGCCGAAGAAAAGGCCGATGTTGTCGGTGGCAGCTGACATTCCGCGGATGCGGAACCGGACCTTGTCAGGGAGGTTGCCACCGGCCTGGACCTCGGCGGCACCCTCGGCCATCGGCGCGACCAGCGGCCGGACCATCTGTGGATGGCCGCCCAGGGATGTCAGACCCAGGGCCGAAGTCGCCTGCCTGACGAACAGATAGCTGAGCAGCAGCCGTCCAGCGGTCGCCGCCTTGACCTGGGCTATCAGCATCCGGGCCCGCTCCTGCAAGCCGGCCCGCTCGAGGAGTCCGATCACCGGCAGGATCAGCCAGGTGATATGGAAATACCGATTGTCATTGAAGGCGTCACCGAAGGCGGTGAGCGTCGCCACGGCCGCTTCCGCCAATGCCCTCAAATCGACCCCGGGCCCCACAGCGGCCGTGACACCGGTGACGATGGCCGCGATCAGTATGACCAGCAGCGGATTGATGCGGGCGACAAAGCCCGCCACCACGACCGCTATTCCCAGAAGCACCAGCATCGGATTCTCCCCCTTGCCCGGATGGTTGCGCCGAACGCGCGGCTCAGGAAGCCCTTTTCGCGCCGAAACCACCGCCGCCCGGTGTTTCGATGACGAATACGTCGCCGGCGGCCATTCCGGTTTCAGCTGTTGCGCCCAGATGTTCAACGGAGCCATCGGCCCGTTCGACCCGGTTCAGGCCGACCGCGCCGCCGCCGCCGCCAGCCGCGCCGAATGGGGCCGTGCGCCGGTGGTTGGAGAGGATGGCCGCTGTCAGGGGCTCCAGGAACCGCACCCGACGTATGACACCGTCGCCGCCGCAGTTGGCCCCGTCGCCGCCTGAGCCGTGCCGGATCGAGAACCCTTCAAGCAGCACCGGAAAGCGGGTCTCGAACACCTCTGGATCGGTCAGGCGGCTGTTGGTCATATGGGTCTGGACCGCCGAAGCACCGTCGAACCCGGGCCCGGCACCCGAGCCTCCGGCGATGGTCTCATAGTACTGGCGGGCGTCGTCACCGAAGGTGAAGTTGTTCATCGTTCCCTGGCTGCCGGCCAACACACCGAGGGCCCCATACAGGCAGTCCACCACGGCCTGACTTGTCTCGACATTGCCGGCCACCACAGCTGCCGGGTAGCGAGGGTTCAGCATCGAGCCCTCAGGCACGATCAGCCGGATCGGCTTCAGGCAGCCTTCGTTCAGCGGGATGGCGTCATCCACGAGCGTGCGGAAGACGTACAGGGTCGCCGCGCGGGCGATCGACAGAGGCGCGTTGAAATTATTGGGCAGTTGGTCACTCGTGCCGGTGAAGTCCACAACGGCGCTACGGGCCTCAGGGTCGACGTCGATTCGTACCCGGATGAAGGCACCGTCGTCCATTTCAAGCGCGAAGGAGCCCGGCTTCAGGGCCGCAATGGCGCGCCGGACGGATTCCTCGGCATTGTCCTGGACGTGGCGCATGTAGGCGGCGACCACGGGGCGACCGAACTCGGCGACCATATCTATCAACGCGTCGCAGCCTCGAGCGCACGAAGCGACCTGGGCTTTCAGGTCGGACATGTTTTGATCGACATTCCGGGAAGGGTACTGGCCCGAGGCAAACAGGGCACGGGTTGCGGCGTCCCTCAGCCGCCCCGCATCGACCAGCAGGAAGTCGTCGATCAGTACACCTTCCTCCTCGACCGTCCGCGAGGCGGGCGGCATTGAACCGGGGGTGATCCCGCCGACGTCGGCGTGGTGGCCGCGCGCCGCGACGAAGAAGGCGGGTGCCGCGTCCGCGTCGAGGAACACCGGCATGATGACGGTGATATCGGGCAGATGGGTGCCCCCGTTGTAGGGGGCGTTCAGCATATAGACGTCGCCGCGCTTCATCCCGCGACGGTCTCGATCACCGCCACGGGAAGCGATAACCGTACGGATGCTCTCGCCCATCGAGCCGAGGTGGACGGGAATGTGTGGAGCGTTGGCGATCAGGGCTCCGTCTGCGTCGAAGAGGGCGCAGGAAAAGTCGAGTCGCTCCTTGATGTTGACCGAATAGGCCGTCGCTCGCAGCGCCTCGCCCATCTGTTCGGCGCAGGCCATGAACCGGCTGTTGAACACCTCAAGCATGATCGGATCGGCGTCGGTGCCGATGGCCCGGCGCCTCGGTATGGGCTGGGTCCGCTCGAGGATCAGGTTGAGCGCCGCATCGGCTGAGGCGCGCCAGCCAGGCTCCACCGCGGTGGTGCCGGTGTCCTCCAGGATAATCGCCGGTCCGTCGACGGCCGCATCGGGCCCGAAGTCGCAGCGCCGATAAACCGGAGCCTCATGGGTGGTGCCCGCCATGCGCACCGGGACCCGTGCGACGGCGGTGGGGACCAGGCCCGCCGATCCCGTCCCCATGCGTGATGGGGTCTGTCCCGAGACGGCAACGGCCTCGGCTTCCAGGGCCTCAACCACGAGGGCCTTGTCATCGGCAAAGAAGCCGAACCGAAGCCTGTGCAGGGTCTCGAAGGCCGCCCGCATCTCGGTGGCCGGACCGAATGGAACCACCAGTGGCGTGTCCGAGCCGGCGAATTTTATCTCGGCGCGGACCAGGGTGGTGAGGGCCGTATTGCAGAATCCCTGGGCGATGAGGTCGCTACGCGCATGGTGATCCAGTGCCTCAACGCGCTCGGCCAAGGCGGCGTCGCCGAAGGCCGCCAATGGAGCGGCCACGGTAGCCTGCCGGATGGCTCGAACCTCGGCCAGTCCCATGCCGTAGGCCGAGAGTACGCCCGCAAACGGGTGGAGCATCACGCGAGTCATCCCGAGGGCGTCGGCGACCAGACAGGCGTGCTGCCCGCCTGCACCGCCGAAACAGTTCAGGACATAGCGGGTCACATCATAGCCGCGCTGGATCGAGACTGACTTGATCGCCTCCGCCATGTTCTGGACTGCGATGGTGATGAAGCCCTCGGCCAGGGTCTCCGGCGTCGCGTCAACGCCGGTTGCGCGACGGACTTCGGCCGCCAAGGCTTCGAAGCCAGCATTAACGGCCTCGGCATCAAGCGGCTGGTCGCCGTTGGGCCCGAAGACGGCCGGAAACTGGTCGGGGCGCAGCTTGCCCAGCATGACGTTGCAGTCCGTAACCGTCAGTGGTCCGCCGCGGCGGTAGGCGGCCGGGCCCGGCACGGCACCGGCCGATTCCGGCCCGACCCTCAGCCTTGACCCGTCGAAGCGACAGATCGAGCCACCACCCGCCGCCACCGTATGGATGCCCAGCATCGGGGCGCGCAGCCGGACGCCGGCCACCACGGCATCAGAGGTCCGTTCATAGTCGCCGGCGAAATGCGACACATCGGTGGAAGTGCCACCCATGTCGAAACCAATGACCCGCTCGAAGCCGGCCGCCAGTGCGGTCTCGGCCATGCCGACCACGCCGCCTGCCGGGCCGGACAGGATGGCGTCCTTGCCACGGAACGCCTCGGCAGCCGTCAGTCCGCCGCTCGATTGCATGAACAGCAGCGGGGTCGAGGGACCGAGGTCCGCCCCGACCCGGTCTACATAGGCCCGCAGGATCGGTGACAGGTAGGCGTCGGCGACGGTGGTGTCGCCGCGTCCGATCAGCTTGATCAAGGCCCCGACCTCATGGCTGACCGAAATCTGTTCGAAGCCGATCTCGCGGGCGATCGCGGCCAGCCGCCGTTCGTGGTCGGTGAATCGCCAGCCGTGGACCAGAACGATGGCAACTGCCCGGAATCCGGCTGCGTGTGCGGCGGTCAGATCCAGACGCGCCCGGTCCTCGTCCAGCGGTCGGTCCAGGGCTCCATCGGCCCGCACCCGCTCGTCGATCTCGATGACCCGGTCATAGAGCTGGTCATTCAGCACGATGTGGCGGGCGAACAGGTCGGGCCGGCTCTGCCAGCCGATGCGCAGGGCATCGCCGAAGCCACGGGTGATCGCGAGGGTGACCGGCTCACCCTTTCGTTCCAGCAGGGCGTTGGTGGCCACGGTCGTACCCATGCGGACTTCACTGACGAGACCGCCGGGCAGAGGGCCTGCTGGCGCACCGAGGATCCGCCGGATGCCTTCGACCGCAGCGTCGGCATACTGTTCCGGCTGGTCGGACAAAAGCTTGCGGGTCTGCAGCGACCCGTTCGGGGCGCAGGCCACGATGTCAGTGAAGGTGCCGCCCCGGTCGATCCAGAAGCGCCAGCCTGCCGAAGGGCCGGTCTGGACTGCGTTCATGCTCGGCTCCGACTCGCTCATTGCGGAAAGCTTATCGCAGACTTTGCCGCTCCTGTTGGCTTAGGCCTGTCGCGAGGGCGTTCACGTTGCTAGATCGACCTCACCAGCCTGAGGACGCGCCATGACCGAGTCGATCGAACTGTGCCACTGGATCAACGGCGAGAAGGTCTCCGCTGATCGGCCCGGCGAAAGCCTGAACCCTTCTGACACCCGCGAGGTGGTTGCCCGGACGCCTGATGGCGGCGAGGCCGAGGTCAATGCGGCGGTGGCGGCCGCCAAGGCGGCCTTCAGCGGCTGGTCCGAGGCCTCACCGGAATTCCGCTCGGACATTCTCGACCGTGCCGGGACGCTGGTGATGGAGCGCCGTGAGGCGCTGGGCCGGCTGCTGTCGCGCGAGGAGGGCAAGACCTTGGCCGAGGGTATCGGCGAGACGGTGCGCGCCGGCCGGGTGCTGAAATATTTCGCGGGCGAGGCCTTGCGCGTCCATGGCCAGAACCTCGCCTCTGTCCGGCCCGGCGTGGAGATCCAGACCTATCGCCAGGCTGTCGGTGTTTATGGCCTGATCACGCCCTGGAATTTCCCAATCGCGATCCCGGCCTGGAAAGCCGCCCCGGCTCTGGCCTTTGGCAATACGGTGGTGATGAAGCCCGCCGGCCCGACGCCCGCAACAGCCGAGGCGCTGGTGGCCATCCTTCATGAGGCGGGCCTGCCGAAGGGCGTGCTGAACATGGTCATCGGGCGGGGCCGGGTGGGACAGGCGATTGTCGACCATCCTGATGTGGCCGGGCTTAGCTTCACCGGTTCGCAGGGCGTCGGCGGGGGCGTGGCGGCTGGCGCGGTGAAGCGACAGGCGAGGGTCCAACTGGAGATGGGCGGCAAGAACCCCCTGATCGTGCTCGATGACGCCGATCTCGACCGGGCGGTGCAAATCGCCCTGGACGGCTCGTTCTTCGCCACGGGTCAGCGCTGTACGGCCTCCAGCCGTTTGATCGTGCAGGACGGCATTCATGACCGGTTCGTCGCCGCGCTGGCCGAACGGGTTGCGGCGCTGCGCGTCGGTGATGCCCTGGATCCGCAGACCCAGATGGGCCCCGCCGTTTCGGAGGACCAGATGGAGACCTCCTATCGCTATATTGCGGTGGCGCGCGGCGAGGGTGGTCGCGTGGTCACCGGCGGCGAGCGACTGCAGATGGAAAAGCCGGGCTGGTACGTCCAGCCGACTCTGATCGCCGACACCGAGGCTGGCATGCGGATCAACCATGAGGAGGTCTTTGGCCCGGTTGCTTCGACCATTCGGGTCAAGGACTATGAGCAGGCCCTGGAGATTGCCAACGGCGTGGAGTTCGGCCTGTCGGCCGGCATTGTCACCAGCTCGCTGAAGCACGCGCGTGACTTCCAGCGGCGCGCAAAGGCGGGGATGACCATGGTCAACCTGCCGACCGCCGGGGTCGACTATCACGTCCCGTTCGGCGGCTCGAAATCCTCCAGCTACGGTGCCCGCGAGCAGGGCTTCGCGGCAGTCGAGTTCTTCACCCAGACCAAGACGAGTTACTCCGCCGGCTGACGTTTGGTCGGCCGGACCCGGTCGCTTGCATGGCTAGGCGCTCGGGGACATGATCGCTCGCGCGTACCGAAGTCTTGCGAGAACGGGAGGCCGAATATGGACGCGACCCTGGGGCTGCCGGCTATCAGGCCGGTCACGATCGCGGCTCCCTTCCGCTGGCTGGCCGAAGGCTGGCTGGATCTGATGAAGGCACCGGGTCCCCTGCTGCTTTACGGACTCGGCGTCGCTGTCGGCAGTTTCGCTCTCAGTTACGGCATCTACGCTACCAACGGTGCCTTCTGGGTCATGGTGCTGACGATCGGCTTTGTCATGATCGCGCCCATTCTGGCCATGGGCCCCTACGAGGCCGGCCGGCTCATCGAGCAGGGTCAGCGACCGGAGCTTGGGCATATCCTGTTCGTACGCTCGGCCTTTCGGCAGGATGTTGCCTATCTCAGCCTGCTTCTGGTGATGCTCTATTTCCTTTGGGGGCGCGTCGCACAGATCGTTTATGGCCTGTCGACCTACCAGATTCACCGGGATGTCGAGGCCTTGGCGGCGTTCGCCCTCGGCACCGAAGAAGGCCGCACCATGCTCATGGCCGGAACGTTCACGGGGGGGCTGCTGGCCTTTGTGGCCTATGCGCTCGTCGTGGTTTCAGCGCCCATGCTGCTCAACTCGAGCTCCAATGTCTTTGCCGCCGTGGCAACGAGTGTCCGCGCTGTCAACGCCAACTTCCTGCCGCTGGTACTTTGGGCCGTAATCATCACCCTTCTGCTGGTCATGTCCGCAGCAACGGGCTTTCTCGCTCTTGTCGTGGTCTTCCCCTGGCTGGGTCTCGCCAGCTGGCGTGCCTACCGCGATCTGGTGGCGTAGCGGCAACCGCCGGAGAGGCAAGGCTGAAGACGCTGACACGCGCCCGGACACATTGTGCAGCGCGCGCGCCGGCTCCGTTCGGTTCAAGAGTATGACATGGCGGCAGTCATGGGTCAGCGGCCGCCCAACTGTCGCGCTGGCTGTCCTATTTCAGCCGGTTGTCGACCCGCACGACGTCCCCCCGGTAAATGCCGTTCGAGACCAGAACCAGACAGCCGCGCTGATCAACCGCCGAGCGGGTCACATGGCAAATTGGCGCGTTCAGCGGCAGGCGGATCAGCTGCGCGATCTCGATATCTGCGGTTCCTATGGTGAGTGTCTGCTGCGCCTCGGCGATCTTCACGCCCGGCACGCCGGACACGAGTCGGAGGGCGGTTTTGGTTCTCAGGTCTTCACTGCTGAGCTTGGAAGCGATCCGTTCGTCAACATAGATGTCGGCCAGAAGGAACGCCTGCCCATTCATCGAGTGGCGCCGCCGCAAGCGGCGATAGGTCTGGCCGGCTTGACCGATCGCGTGATGCACAAGTGGCGGCCCGCCCTTTTCATCGACCAGGACTTCAATCTCGGCCCCTTCCCGGGAGCTGAGCAGTCCCTGCCAGTCGGTTTCCACACCGCACCAGAGCAGGTCCTGGGGGCGGCGTTTGACGAAGGTGCCCTTGGCGCGAAAGCGCTCGATAAGCCCCTCGGCTTCGACCAGGCCGAGCGCCTGGCGAATGGTGGCCCGGGCCACGCCGCACTCAAGAGCGAGGTCGTCAACCGTTGGGGTTTGCTGCCCAACCGGCCACTGCCCGGACTCAATTCGGCGGCGGAAAAGGGTAGCAAGCTGGATATATCGGGAGACCGCACTGCGCCCGAGCCCGGCGTCACCCTCGACTATGCCAATCATTGGACTTCTATACCGAAGCCCATGGAAATCCTCAACGCGGTGCCCAGCCAACGGTTGGGGCGGCGGCCTGCGTTGCGGCCCTTAAAAGGGGGGCTGGTGGCCGGGGGGGGGCGGTGGCGGAGAGGGTGTCTGCCCTGTCGAGGTCCATGGACGTGTTTTTCGGTATCTAAAGTCGTCTAAAAACAATAAGTTAACTATGTATTGCGTCCATGCCCAGCCATGCGCGTCGCTTGAAATCCCCGACTTTATGTGGGACAAGAGGTGGGTCAAAGGGGAGGCGCCTATGCCGCGCAAGGCTAGAGAACTTTCGGCGCTGGCCGTAAATAGGCTTCGAGAGGATGGGCGTCACGCTGTGGGCGGTGCCGATGGCCTGCACCTACGTATAGCCGGAGCAAGCCGGGCTTGGGTGCTCCGCGCCAAGATCGGCGCGCGCCGGTGTGACATCGGTTTGGGACCGTTTCCAGAGGTGACGCTTACTGACGCACGCGATGCGGCGATCGACCTGAGACGGCAAATCCGAAGGGGTATCGATCCCCTAGGGGAGCGCAAGCAGGCCCGACTGAAGAGCCAAGCTGAGCGGCAGCCCTTGATCACCTTCCGATCATGCGTTGAGGCCTATGTCGAAATGAACCGTGCAGGATGGAAGAATAAGAAGCACGCTGCTCAATGGTCAGCGACCTTGAAAAACTACGCATTCCCGACGATTGGCGAAACCGGGATCGCTGACGTGGATACTCCCGCGGTGCTTGCCGTCATCCAGCCGATCTGGACGACGAAGACCGAAACAGCCAGCCGATTGCGAGGGCGGATTGAGGCGGTGCTCGATTGGGCCCGCGTCCAAGGGTTCAGGGACGGCGACAACCCGGCGCGATGGCGTGGCCATCTCGACAAAACACTGCCCCCGCGCCGGCGTGTGCAGGGGGTCACCCATCATGCGGCTTTGCCCTACACCAAGGTCGCTGCGTTGATCCGTGAGCTTCAAGCGCGACCTGGCACCAGCGCCCGTGCTCTCGAATTCAGCATCCTTTGCGCTTCGCGGTCCGGCGAAGTCAGGGGTGCGCTTTGGGATGAGTTCGATTTGGAGGCAGGCCTTTGGACCATCCCAGCGGTGCGCATGAAGGCGAACAAAGAGCACAGGGTTCCACTCGCCCCTCAGGCGACCCAGTTGCTGCGAGACCTGCCGCGTTTCGACAAGGAGCTCCACGTGTTTGGAGCGCCTCGGGGAGGGCCGCTGTCTGACATGTCATTGACCGCCGTGCTCAAGCGTATGGGCCATATAGACATAACCCAGCATGGGTTCCGTTCGACTTTCCGCGACTGGGCGGGGGAGACCACGCCCTACGCCCGCGAGGTTATCGAGCATGCCCTCGCGCACCAACTCAAAGACAAGGCTGAAGCCGCCTATCAGCGCGGCGATCTGCTCCAGAAGCGGGCCGCGCTGATGAACGACTGGGCCGACTTCTGTGCGGGCAAACCGACGCCGGATTGAGTGTCGAAAAGCTTATCACGACCAAGATGATTGCAACTGCGCGGCATCGCCGCAGGGCGGCAGACGGCCCTAGTGCAGAGGTCGAAGCTGGGGCCGGCCTTCTCGCTATGACGAGCGCAGGTCGGAAGGATTCGAGGATGAGGCCAGCCCAAACGGTGCCCCGAAAAATCCTCTAACCCACTGATATCGGTACGTCGTGATGGCTCACCTGTCTCACAGGTGGAACACCAAGCGATTTATTTTGCTCTGGGGTGCGAGCCGCCACGACGGTCGTGACGGCAAGCTGATGTCCCGTTTGCGCATTCAGCGCACGCGATTTGAAGGGACATCCCCATGCCATCCGATAGCCCCCGCCTTGAGCGATTAACGACCGTTGTCGCCCGCACGGGCATGAGCCGCTCCTGGCTCTATAAAGAGGTCGCCGCCGGCAGTTTTCCGCCCCCCTGCAAAGTCGGGGGCGCTTCGCGCTGGGACACGGCTGCGGTCGATGCTTGGATCTACGCTAGGTGCGCAATGTCCGGAGCATCAGCTGGAGCGTGTGAATGAACGCTCCGATTCACGCTGGATCGTGTCGTGACCGGATGATCGGTCTCAGGCGGATTGCCCGCCAAGGAGCCTGAATACATGCACTACAGCACCCAATCACCCCGCCTTGAGCGGCTGCCGTCTGTCCTGTCGCGGACCGCAATGGGCAAATCCTGGATTTATCGCGAAATCGCCGCTGGGCGTTTTCCGCCTCCGGTGAAGATCGGTCGCTCCAGCGGCTGGGACAGCAGCGCGGTTGATGCGTGGATCGAGAACGCATTGATCTCCGGTTCGCGTCTGTACCCGGCTCAGTATAAGGGGCGCGCATGAACGCGTCTCCGAAGTCCCCGGAGATGCTGACCAAGCTCGAAGTCGCACAACGCCTCCAAGTGTCGATCAAAACGGTCGAGCGGTGGATGGCCTCTGGCGATTTTCCGGTCCACCGGTTCGGCAAAAGTGTCCGGATCTCAGTCCCCGACTACCGCGCCTTTGTCGACAGGACTCGGAAATGGAGCGTGATACATGCCGGGTAAACTGAAGTTCTCGCTGTCGTATGAATCTCCATACGACGGTCAAAATTGCTCCAAAATGACAATAGGCATTACACTGGCTGAGTATATGACGCCATTATATGAGGCATGTATTGACTATTGTCGCTGTTTGGCGCGATTTGATGTCCACAATCGTCTCCGAACGTTTCCGTTAGTCCATTTTATCAAATAGGCTGAGACATGAACACTCAAGAAATCGGCATGGCTGCCGCATCCCGCACTGGCGTCGGTTCTGGGCGCTCATCAAAGGCTTCGTCCCGCCGCGGCTGGGTCCGCTCCTTCGACCTGGACGATCCGTCTGACCCCCCGAAGACCTTCGCGGAGGTCATCTCGCGGCTCGAGGCACAGGATCCGCCGCACCCGTATGGCGCTGAGGTGAAGTCCGCTTTCAATCGCATGTGCGATGTTTTCGGTAAGAATCCCGAGCAGGTGCCGACCGACCCGGCGGGACTACGCAGGCTCATCGCTGATGCCTTGCCCGCCGCCGTGCCCAAAATGACCGCAAATCGCTGGACCCGCATCCGCAGCCTGGTGACGACACACCTCCGCAAAAGCGGCATTGAAATTGAGCCCGGGCGTGATGTGGGCGGCCATGCTGCTGAGTGGACTGCGCTCCTGAGTGCGGCTTCAAAGCCTATCCAGCTGGGGTTGTCTCGTTTCGCGAGTTATTGCACCCGCAATGCCCTCGAGCCGGCTGATGTCACCGAAGCGACCTTCGAACAGTTCGAGATGTGCTTGCGCGAACGCTCTCTGAAGGAAAATCGCGACGCCGTCTTCCGTAACTCGGTTCGCCGCTGGAATGATGCTGTCGGCTCCGTCGAGGGCTGGCCCCAGGTGACCATCCCCCTGCAGCGGCACTCGCGCTACTTCTCCCAGCCCTGGACCGATTTCCCAGCTAGCTACGTGGCAGATGTCGAGGCTTTCCTTACGGAATCGGCCGAGGACAACATCTGGGCCGATGACTACAAAGCCAGGTCCGCTCCCGCGACGATTTCGCTCCGCCGCCGTCAATTACTCATCCTCTCAAGCCTCCTGGTTCGCAGCGGGTTTCCGATCGAGAATCTCACAAGTCTCTTCGTGCTCACCATCCCGGAAAACGCCTTCGCAGCCTTGATGATCCAAGAGAAGCGTAAAGGCATATGCCGCTCGCTGGAGCAGCAGGTTTGGCTCTTGTCGCTCATTGCCGACGACTGGGCCAAACGCAGTGACCACGGCGCTCAACTGCGAAAGCGCGCAAGATGAATAAGCAAAAAACTCAACAAGCGTGCCGGTGTGTCAGAGCGCAACAAGGCGCGCCTGCGGCAGTTCGACGTGCCAGCCAATATGGCGGCGCTGCTGAACCTGCCCCACAGAATCTTTGCTGAAGCGCGGGCGAGCGAGGGCGGCAAAGCAAGGGATCCGCGCCGCCTCATGCTGGCCTTCGCCGTTGAGATGCTGCTGTTCGCAGCACTTCGCGGCGGCAACCTGACCGCCCTGGAACTTGACCGGCACTTCGTCGTGAACGGGCGTGGACGCCACCAAGTACGTCATCTCTACATTTCCGCCGACGAGATGAAGGGCACCGAAGATCTCGAAATGGCCATGCCGTCCGACACCAGCGCGCTGATGGACGAGTATCTCGCCGTCTACTGGCCCCAGCTGGCGCAAGCTGGATCTGCATACCTGTTCCCCAACCGCTATGGTCAGAAGCGGGCGAAGTCACACTTCGCTCAGGCGATCTCCGCATTCATCCGCGAAGAAACCGGCCTGATCATGCATGTGCACCTGTTCCGCCACTTCGCCGTCAAGCTGTACCTCGATGCACACAAGGGAGACATGGAAACGGCGCGGCAGTTCCTGAGGCACCGGTCCGATAAGGTTACCCGCGCCCACTACGCGGAGTCGCAGTGCAGCGCTGCCCAAGCCCGATACCACCAGACACTGGCTGAAGCCCGCTCGAACATTCGTGAGGATTTTCAATGAGACAAACACCTGAGAACCGATCCACGCCACTCCGCCAATGGCCGGCCGTCGACCGCGAGCGTTGGACTGAAGCCATGCACCCCCGCAGCATCTTCGACGCGGCGGCGAACGATGTGTCCGAACTGGCGCCGATTACGCTCAGCGGCCTTCAACATGGGTACGGTCAGTGGTTGAACTGGCTCCATCAACAAGATCCATCCCTGCTCACGTTGAGCCCGGGGGATCGGGCGGGCATCGAGCGGTTACGAGCTTATCATTGTGCGCTGATGGAGCAGGAGCTGGCCGACTTCACCGTGGCTGGACGCATCCGTTCGATCGCAGGAGTTTTGAGAGCGATCGAACCAGACAACGACTGGTCCCTCATCCAATCCGCCGCAGATCGGATCCATCGCGAGGCCAAGCCGAAAAAAGACATCCGCAAGATTCTACAGCCGGCTGCCGCGGTGCTGGATTTTGGATTTTCGCTGATGGAAAGCGCGACCCCTAAAGGTGATGGATTGGATGCCGGTGGCTACAGCTCGTTACGGTTCAGGGACGGACTGATCATTGCTTTCCTCATCCTTTGCCCGTTGCGCCGCCGCAATCTGGCGTCCCTGGCCTTTGGCAATGGGTTGGAAAGGAAAGGTGATCACTGGCAAATCCGCATACCAGGCGAAGAGACCAAATCAGGTCGAGAAGTCTATTGTCGCTGGCCGAGTCTGCTGGATGAGGCATTGGAAGAGTATCTTACGGTGCACCGGCCAGCCTTGCTTGCGGGGTACCGAGTTCGCGGACCTTCCACCGAAGCGCTCTGGATATCTCGGCTGGGCCGCAAAATGACGTCTCACGCCATTTACGAAACCGTGTGCCGTCGTACGAAAATCGAGTTCGGGACGGCCATCCACCCGCACGCCTTCCGCCATATGGCCGCGACGACGATTGCGACCCTCGTGCCAGAACAGACCGACCTGATCATGACCATCCTGGGTCACGTCTCGATCCGCACGTCAGAGAAATATTACAACAAGGCGCGGTCATTGGAGGCTGCCAAGAGAGTGAACGATAACCGAGCTCGGGCCCGGCGAGCGTCATACGTGATTGGGAGAAATCAGCCGCCGCTGGCGGCGTCTCTCTCCTGAACGGTGAGGGTACGGCTAGCGCTGTCCGGTGGCGGTTAACCAGACAACGCTAGCATAGCGCGACGCTAGTTTGGCTGACCGGATCGGAGTGCGATTGCTGAAGGGTCTGTGGCGTCGCGCTCGATCCCGGCGCTCTTCCGCTCAGAGGATGGTCCACCAGATCGACGGCGTGCGGGCGGGTCAGGATCGTGAACCGAACCAACTCCTCCATGTTCTGTGATCGTCGTGGGCGCATTTGGATGGCACGACGCTGCCAGTGGACGCGCTGACCTAGGCTGAAATCTCCGGCTTTACGCCGCCTTGGGAAGAGGGGCCTGACGCCGAGCCGGATCCCGACGAGCCGACACCGGATTGAGCCAGACCTGCACAGGGCGGTCGAAGCCATATCGGAAGAGCGCCGCAACGACGAAGGCGCCAATGAAGCCGACGCCCCAGAGCACCCAGCGAACGCCCGAGACGAGGGTCTCTTGGCCCAGTGCATCAAGCAGACCGAACCAGACGATGCGCGTCACCTCGTTGGTGAGGAACATCGAGAACGACATCAGCGCGAGATGTTCGATCAGCCGGGATGGCTTCAACACCGGGACCGCGCCGGCAGCCCAGATGATGATCGTCATCAGGCCCAGGGACAGCAGACTGAAGTCGCCGAAGGTTTGGAGAAGAACAAGGGCTAGCCCTGCGCTCATCCCAACAATGCCAGCCAAGCGCGGCACGACATAGACCCGAGAGCCGTAATAGGCCGCCGCGACGCCGAGCACGAAGAGCGGCAAGGCGCGAAGGATGCCGTAGCGCAGCGGCAGGCGGTAGATCGGATCACCGAGCCAGAACGATGCGGCCACGTCGGCGGCGATGACGAGAAGCGTCGCGCCTACCACCACCATCACCGGGTTCCAGCGCCAGAGCGCTCGGCAAATCCACGGCAGCAGGAGATAGCAGCCGATCAGGGCCGATAGTGTCCAGGACGGCGCATTCCACCCCTGTCCGCCCGGGACCCCGTAAGCTTGGATGAGCATCACCTGCGCGGGCAGTTGCGGCCAGTCAAACCACTGCGGATTGCTCGGCGTGAGGCCCGCTAGAGCAGCGCCGCCCACGATGCACACAAGGATCAGGCTCACCGCCAGGTGGGCCGGAATGACTCGCAAGAGGCGCTGGCGCGCATAGGTGACCAACGGAGCCTGTCTAGCGGCAAGGCGGTCGCCGTAAATGCGGGCGAGGACGTATCCGGAATCGATGATGAAGAAGTCAGTCAGCAGATAGCCGCGGTCGAACACCGGATGCAGTTGCGGCAGGGGAACCGGCGAGGCCTCGCGGAAATGGTAGAGGATGATCAGCGCCCCCACGATGAAGCGGAGCGCGTCCAGCCAGCCGCCCCGGGCGATGCGCGGCGGGATTGGCTTTTTCGGCTCGTCGTTGGCGCGAGACATGCCGGACCCTATTCCGGGAGCGGCCAAAGAAAGGTTAGCGCCTGGCGCAACTGGACCGACGGCAGCGTCAGTCCTCCACCTTGTCGATCACGACCGGCCGAGCGACGGTCGTATGCCGTTGAGCGGGTATGACGATATCGGCTCGGGCGGCGAACAGGCCAGCCGATCCGATCAGCCAGAGCAGGCCGATCGCACCTGCGATCATGCGTCCTCCGCGGTCCTGGGGCCCCAGAGTCAGACAGGCGACGCCGACGCCGCCCAGGACGACGGCATAGCCCAGATAGAGGGGGACGCCGTGAGACACGGACAGGGTGAAGGCGAGGCAGAAGACGACGCCGGCCGCCAAGAGGCTTGCGACCCCTGCGACGACCAAATCCAGGGTCAGGTTCGGCTTGGGCGGGGGCCTCGGCCGCGACCGCTTGGTCTTGACGCGGCCCTCCTTCCAACGAATGTCGCGACTCCGGACGGTGAAGCGCTTGCCGGCCAAGAGGTCAGGGTCTCACGCCACGGAGCGGGGCGTCCTCGTGGCGCGCCAGCAGGATCCTCATTCTGATGATCTCGGCCTCCTGGGCGGCGATGATCTCGCGAGCGAGGTTCTCGACGTCTGCGGCCTCGCCGTGCTCGACAGCGATCTTCGCCATGGCCACGGCGCCGTCATGGTGCGCGATCATGCCGCGAAGAAAATCGACGTCGGCGTCGCCTGTATAGGCGATGGCCATTTCCCGGTGCATCCGGTCATTCGCTTCGCGATAGGCCTGCGTGGAGGGAGCCTCCCCCGGCGTCGCGCCCTGGGTCTGATGCCCAGCGACATCCCGGGTGGACGACGGGGGCGTCGTCTCGGCCACGGGCCGGGACCGTGCCGACAGCATGCCGTAGGCGAAGGCCGACAGCGCGAGGAACACAGCGATGACGGAAGCCCAGCCGATGCGCTTCATGAGGTTGTTCTCTTCGAGTCTGGAACCGCCAGGGCGGCCGCGGCAGTCGATGGGGCAGCGTTGACGTTGGGGTCGCGGTAACCAAGGAGCCGGAGGGCGTTGAACACGACCAGCAGGGTCGAGCCCTCGTGCAACGCCACAGCCGGTCCGATGCCGAGGCCGAAGATGGTGGCGGGCACAAGGAAGGCGACGACCCCGAGGCTGACGACCAAGTTCTGCAGGATGATACCACGGGTTCGGCGGCTGAGGCCCACCGCGAACGGCAGTTGCGACAGATCGTCGGCCATCAGCGCGACGTCGGCGGTCTCCAGTGCGACGTCGGACCCGGCGGCGCCCATGGCGATGCCTACGGTCGCCGTGGCCATGGCTGGGGCGTCGTTCACGCCGTCCCCCACCATGGCGATCTTGCCCTCGGCGCGCAGTCGTTTGATGGCGTCGACCTTGGCCTCGGGCATGAGATCGCCCCAGGCCTCGGTCAGACCGACCTGGGCGGCGATCGCCTGGGCGGCCTTCTGATGATCTCCGGAGATCATGATCATCCGCGACACGCCCAGCCTGCGCAGGGCGTCCAGCGTCGCACGGGCCGCCGGCCTCGGCGTGTCCAGCAGCCCGATCACGCCGAGATCGCGCTCGCCCCGGCGAACGACCATCAGAGTGCGACCCTCCAGCCGCAGGCGGGTGACTGCGGCTTCCGCCTCATCGCTGAGCGGGCCGATCCCATCCACGCCGAACATCTCGGGCTTGCCGATCCACACCGGCGCGCCTTCAAACCGGGCGGTGACGCCCTTCCCCGTCAGGCTCTTCAGCTCCGAGGCCGCGGCGATCGCCGCGCCAGCGAGCCGCTCCAGCCCGTCACGCGCGATCGCCTCCGCAAGAGGGTGGTCGCTCAACCGCTCGACGGCGACGGCGGTCCTCAGGAGATCGAGTTCCGTCGCGCCGCCCACGGGCACGATGTCCGTGATGCGGGGGCGTCCTTCGGTCAGGGTGCCTGTCTTGTCGAATGCGATGGCATGAAGCGAGCCGAGGTTCTCCAAGGGTGCGCCGCCCTTGATCAGCACGCCCGCCCGAGCCGCCCGCGCGACGCCCGAGAGGACCGCGCTGGGCGTAGCGATAGCGAGAGCGCAGGGGCTGGCCGCCACCAGGACCGCCATGGCCCGATAGAAGCTGTCGCGGAACGGCTCGTCGACCACCACCCACGCGAAGAGCAGGACGAACGCGAGGCCGAGAACGACAGGGACGAAAATCCGCTCGAAGCGGTCCGTAAACCGCTGCGTGGGCGACTTCTGGGTTTCCGCCTCGCTGACCATCCGGACGACCTTGGCCAGGGTCGTGTCACTGGATTTGCGCGTCGTTTCGATCTCGATCGCACCGGCCCCATTGATGGTCCCCGCAAACACGATGGACGCGGACGCAATCTGCGCCGGCCGGGCGCGGGCCGCAGCCGCATCGGGAACCGGCTGCTTGTCGACCGGCATGCTTTCGCCCGTGACGGGGGCCTGATTGATGCTTGTCGCGCCCACTACGACGAAGCCGTCGGCCGGCAGCCGTTCGTTGGGCCGCACCACGACTGTGTCGCCGACCTCCACCTCCTCGACCGGAACCTCCACCACCTCGTCGCCGCGACGCACGTGGGCCGTGCGCGGCGCCAGGTCCGCCAAGGCTTCAATGGCGCGCTTGGCGCGACCCATGGCGTAGTGCTCGAGAGCGTGGCCGATGCTGAACAGGAAGAGGAGGAGCGCGCCCTCCGCCCAAGCCCCGAGCGCTGCGGCGCCGGCGGCTGCCACGAGCATGAGCGTGTCGATCTCGAAACGCCTGTTGCGAAGGTTGTGGAAGGCCTCGCGGACCGTAAAGAAGCCGCCGAAACCGTAGGCGATGAGGTAGAGCGCAAGCGACATCCAGACCGGGACGCCCGGAGTGAGCTTTTCCAAACCGAAGCCCACCGCCAGAGCGGCGCCGCTCGCCAAGGCGAAGATCACCTCGGTGTTCGACCCGAATATGCCGACATGCGCGTGGGGATCTGCTCCCGCCTCTACACCCGCGTGGTCATGACCGCCCCCGGCTTGAGGGAGGGTTTCGGACGAACTCATCGGACCGCCTCCTCATTGTCTTTGGTGCGAGCAGCGTCTCGCAGGATTTCGACGCCGCCTTTGATCGCGAGCGCGGCGACCAGTAGTCCAACCACCAGGTCCGGCCAGGCCTGATCAAGCCACAGTACGAGCCCACCGGCGACGAGAATGCCGCCATTCGCGGCGAAGTCATTCAGACTGAAGGTCTCCGCGGCGTCCATGTTCACATCATCAGATGTGACCCGTTTCAGCAGCATCAGGCAGATCAGATTCACGATCGCCGCCACCATGGCCAGACCCATCATGGTCCAGCCGACGGGTTCGGCACCGAACCACCACCGACGGCCGACATCGATCAAAACCCCAACGGCGAAAAGCAGCAGCAGAACGCCGGACAATCGGGCGGCGCCGCGCTTCCAGGACAGGGCGCGGCCTACCGCAAGAAAACTGATCAAATAAACGACCGAGTCCGCGCCGTTGTCGACCGCATTGGCCAGCAGCGCGCTAGAGTCGGCAAGGATGCCGCCGGCGCCCAAACCCACAAACAGAAGTGCGTTGAGCACCAGAACGAGCAGGAGGGTTTTTCGCTGGCGGCGTTCATCCGCGTCGACACTCATGTTCGTAGCTCCTGCGAAGAAATCAGCGTCTAGACCGTTGCGGTCGTTGCATCAGGCCACCGGAGCACCTCGACCGCTTCAAGCGTGATCGGCCCCAGATGCTCCAGATCGGCCAAGCTCTGGACGAAGGCGCGTAGCTTGGTGTCATGGTCCAGCGCTTCGACGATCAGAGCCTGGTCGTCGTCCAGCAGGTGGCGCCGATGGATGTGCGGCGTGTGGCCGAAACCGATCAAAGCCCGCAGCACGGTCACCCCGGCGACACCAGCTTGCCGGGCTCGTTCGACCACAATCTCGAAGACCCTCCTGTCGCCGAAATAAGCGGCCTCATCGGTGTAGATGCGCATCAGTTTGATGGGGTCAGACATGTCGCCTCCTTGAAAGGGTCCCCGCCGCCGATGCGACGGCGGGGACGGGGACTATTCCGCGGGGGCCGGCTCAGCGGCCATAGTGTCGTCGGGTCTGGCCCGCCGACCCTCAGTCCGGCCGAGGACCAGCCGGCTCATGGCCGGCAGGACGAGCAGCGTCAGCAGTGTCGCGGTGATGAGGCCGCCGATGACCACCATGGCCAGAGGCTTCTGCACCTCAGCGCCGGTGCCATGGGCCAAGGCCATGGGCACGAAGCCGATGGCGGGGACGAGGCCGGTCATGATGACCGGGCGCACCCGCTCCATGCAGCCCTCGATGATGGAGCGGGAGAGCTCCATCCCATCATCGAGCCGCTGGCGGATCGACGACATCACCACCAGTCCGTTCAGCACCGCGACGCCGGCGAGGCAGATGAAGCCTACTGCCGCCGACACCGAGAACGAGATGCCAGTCAACGCCAGGGCGAAGACGCCCCCGGCGAGCCCGAGCGGCACGGTGAGGAAGACCGCCACCGCCCGACCAAAGGTCCCCACGGCCAGGAACAGAACCGCAAAGATGGCGAGGAAGCAGATCGGCACCACCAGCGAGAGTCGGTCAGACGCCGCCTTCAGGTTTTGGAATTGTCCGCCCCACTCGATCCACGAGCCCGCCGGCAGGGCGACGGCCCCCACCTTGGGAGTCGCCTCCCTGACAAACGACCCCACGTCGCGACCGCGGACGTTGGCTTGCACCACCACGCGTCGCTTGCCGTTCTCCCGACTGATCTGGTTGAGCCCCTCAGCGAAGCGGAACGAGGCCACCTGCCTCAGGGGCACCGACGCCCGCGTTCGACCCTCTGCTTCGGGCAACATCACAGGGATGGCGCCGATGGCGTCGAGGTCATGACGGCTGGCGTTAGGCACGCGGACGACCACGTCAAAGCGGCGATCGCCCTCGAACAACTGCCCCGCCTCGCGGCCACCCATGGCGGCCGCGACCGTATCGGCGACCTCCTCCACCGTTAGGCCGAAGCGCGCGATGGCGGCCCGGTCGAAGGTGACATCCAGCGATGGAGCGCCGTCGGTTTGTTCGACCTTCACGTCGGCAGCGCCTGCCGTGGCGTTAAGCTGCGCCGCGATCTGGTTGGCGGTCGCGGTCAGCTTGTCCAGGTCGTCGCCGTAGAGCTTGATGGCCACGTCGCCGCGCACGCCGGCGATCAGTTCATTGAAGCGCAGTTCAATGGGCTGGCTGAGTTCATAGCCTTGTCCCACCTGGGCGTTGGCTGCCGCCTCCACGCGTTCGATCACGTCTTCCTTGGTGTGCACCCCCTCCGGCCATTCGCTCTGCGGCTTCAGAATAATGAAGCCGTCCGAGATGTTGGGCGGCATGGGATCGGTGGCCACTTCGGCGGTGCCCGTCTTGGAGAACATCAGCTCGACCTCCGGCAGCGCCGTGATCGCCCGTTCGACGCCTCGCTGCATTCGGATGGATTGCTCCACCGCAGTGGAAGGCACCCGCTGTGAGGCGACGGCGAGGTTCCGCTCATCGAGGGTCGGAATGAACTCCTGACCCAGGAACGAGAACACCACGCCAGCCACGACGAATAATGCCAGGCCGCCCCCAACGAAGGGCCAAGGACGGGCGACGGCCTGATGCAGGACGGGTTCGTATTTCGCCTTGATCCAGCGAATGGCGAACACGTCCTTCTCGGAGACCTTGTTGCGCATCACCAGGGCGACCATCGCCGGAATGAAGGTGATCGAGAGGATGAAGGCCGCGACCAGGGCCAACATCAAGGTGATGGCCATGGGCGAGAAGGTCTTGCCCTCCACGCCCTGGAAGGTGAGCAGGGGCGCAAAGACCAGAAGGATGATGGCCTGGCCGTAGACGGTCGGCTTGATCATCTCCTGGGTGGCTATGGTGGTTTCCTCGAGCCGCTCGCGCAGGCTCAGCAAGCGGCCCTCGTGGTGTTGTCTCTCGGCCAATCGCCTCAGACAGTTCTCGATGATGATCACCGAGCCGTCGACGATAAGGCCGAAGTCGAGCGCCCCCAGGCTCATCAGATTGCCCGACACCCCCATGAAGTTCATGCCGATGGCGGTCATGAAGAAGGAGATCGGAATAATCGCGACCGCGATCAGCGCCGCGCGAACGTTGCCGAGCAGCAGGAACAGGGCGACGGCGACCAGCAGGGCGCCTTCGATCAGGTTGCGTTGGACGGTCGAGATGGTGGCGTTGACCAGCTTGGAACGGTCAAGGACCGGGGTGACCTTGATGCCCGGCGGCAAGGATCGAACAGTTGTTTCCAGCTGCTCGCCGACCGCACGGGCCACCGTGCGGCTGTTCTCGCCGATCAGCATCAGGGTGGTGCCGATGACGACCTCGTGGCCGTTCATCGTTGCGCCGCCGGTTCGCAGATCGCCGCCCAGACGGACAACGGCGACATCCCTCACTGCGACAGGCACGCCGCCGCGGGTGGCGACGATCGCCTCTTCGATCTGGCTCAGGCTGCGGATGCGGGCGTCTGCCCGCACCAGATAAGCCTCGCCGCCCCGCTCGACGAAGTTGGCGCCGACTGAGAGGTTCGCGGCCTCAAGGCCTTCCGCCAACTCGGTGAAGGAGACGCCATACTGAGCCAGGCGCGTGGGATCAGGTTCAACGACGTACTGCTTCTCGAAGCCGCCGATCGTGTCGACACCGGCGACGCCATCGACCGTGCGTAGCTGCGGGGCGATGATCCAGTCCTGAACCGTCCGCAGATAAGCCGCTCGTGAGATATCGTCGGTCAGACGATCCCCTTCAGGCGTCAGGAACGACCCGTCGGACTGCCAACCCGGTTGACCGTTGCGCACCGTCGCGCCTCGGCCGCCCGGATTGGCGAAGTCGATCGCGTACATGAAGACCTCGCCGAGACCGGTAGTGACCGGACCGATCTGCGGTTGGACGCCTTCGGGCAGGCTTTCCTGAGCCTGAACGAGGCGCTCGCTGACCTGCTGGCGCGCGAAGTAGAGATCGACGTTTTCTTCGAAGATGACCGTAACCTGCGAGAAGCCATTGCGAGACAACGAGCGGGTCGACTGAAGGCCGGGGATCCCGGCCATTGCAGTCTCGACCGGGAAGGTGACGCGCTTTTCGATCTCAATGGGAGAAAGAGAGGCGTCCTGGGTGTTGATCTGCACCTGGTTGTTGGTGATGTCGGGGACCGCGTCGATTGGCAGCTGCGTGAGCTGCCAGGCGCCGTAGGTGGAGACGGCCAGCACGAGCGCGATGATCATCCATCGCGCGCGTACTGACAGGGCCATGAGGCTGGCGATCATGGCCTAGTGCTCCACTTCGCCGGCGCCAAGCGCGGCCTTGAGCAGGAAGGCGTTGCGCGTAGCGACCGTCTGGCCAGCAGAGAGGCCTGAGATGATCTGGGCGCGCCCGGCGGTGCGCTGACCGACCATGACTGGTGCGGGGACAAAGCCCGTTGCGGTCCGGACGAACACCACTTCTCGCCCCTCGACCGTCTGGATGGCCTCCTCCGGGACCGAGACGCCGCCGCTCGCCTGGCCATCGCGTGTGAATATGCGCACGGAGATAGCCTGGCCGGGGCGAAGGCCGCCTACACCCGAGACGTTCAATATGACCGTGGCGGCGCGGCTTTCGGCGTCAACGCCTGGGGTAATCGAACGGACGGTGGCCTGAACCTCGCCTTCCGGCAGGGTGATGCTGGCCCGGTCGCCCGGTGCGATCCGGCCCGCATCGGCCGCGGAGACCGCTGCCTGGATTTCGATCTGGTTGGAGTTGGCGACGTGGAACAGTTCGGTCCCGGCCGTGACGAAGGCGCCGAGCGTCGCGTTCGATTCCGTCACGCGTCCGCTGATCGGGCTGACGACGCCGGTGCTGCGGCCGTCGCCTGACACGCGAGCCGCGGCGGCGGCTGAAGCCGTTCGACGGGATTCCGCCTCAGCTTCTGCGAGGACGGTCTGGGCCGCTTCGAGGTCCTGCCTCGCGGTGATCTGGGCGTCGAACAGCCGCTGCTCGCGGGCCAGAGCCTGCCGTGCGGAGGTCAGGCGCGCCTGAGCAGCGGACCGCTCGGCGGCGATCGTGGAAGCTTCTCGGCTTTCGATCAGCGCAACCGTCTGGCCCGCCCTGACGCTGTCGCCGAGCCTCAACGACACTCGGGTGATGACCCCATCGGCGCGGGCGGCGAGGACTGCTTGACCCTGTGGCGTTGCAACGACCGTGCCCTGGGCGACGACCTCAGCGCTGAGCGAGCCGCTGCCCACGGGCTCCAGGACGATGCCAGCCGCCTGAATGCGAGCGGCGTCCATCTCAAGAGCTTCGGTCGCGCCGTGCTCCCCCTCTTCTTCGCCATGAGCTTCTGCAGCAGCTTCCGGCTTCTGGGTCATGCTCCAGACGGCGAAGCCGCCCCCCAGCAGGATGACGGTCGCCGCAGCGCCGGCCATGAGGCGTTGTTGGTTGGTCAGTTTTCTCATTGAGCCGATCCTTCGGTTTCGGTGGCGCGGGTCAGGGCGGCGGCTGCATCGGCGCGCTCCTGCTCGGCGGTGATGATGGCGGCCTGAACCGTGTTGAGCGCCTCTTCGGCGTCCAGCACGTCAAGCAGGGTGAAGCGGCCGGCAGCAAAGCCTTCGCGCGCGATACGCACGGCTTCCAGGGCTTCCGGTTCAGCCTGATTTTCCAGGAAAGCGAGCTGCGCTTCGGCCGTTCTGAGAGCGGCTTGAGCGTTACGCGTCCGTTGGATGGAACCCGCCAGGGCCGCATTGCGACGGGCTTCTGCGCCGGTCCGCTCCGCATTGGCGGCGGCGATATTGCCCTGATTGCGGTCGAAGATCCCGATGGGCATGGAAGCGCCCACCACCAGAGCAGTGTCGTCCGTGCCGCGGAACTGTCGGGCGCCGACGCTGACCGTTACGTCCGGCCGGGACAGGCTCCGTTCCCGTTCAACGGCCGCGATCGACATGGCCACCTCCGCTTCTGCGAGGCGCACGTCGAGCGTGGTGGCGGGGTCGACCGCGACATTCGACGCGATGAGGGGCTCAGGCGCTGTCGGTTCGGGTAGATCGTCGCTGCCGCCCCACAGCGCAGCCAGCGCTCGCTGGGCCTGGGCGAGTTCCGCCTCGGCTGCACGAACCTCGCCGACCGCTTCAAGAGTGGCTGTGCGCGCCCGCATGGCGCGGAGCGGCGGTTCACGACCGGCATCGACCAGTTCAGTGGCTATGGTCTGCAGGTTGTCGGCGCGGACGAACTGCTCGCGGGCCAGGTCGAGCCGGCGGCGATCCGCCCAGGCGTCGGCGTAGGCTTCGCGCACCTGCTGTTCCAGATCGGCCCGCGCTACTTCGAGCCGCAGCCGTGCGGCGTCGACTTCAGCGAAGGCGGCGCGCTCTCGCGCACTCCGCTTGCCGCCGAGTTCGAACCGTTGTTCCACGCTGAGCGTGCTTTCAGCGTCGTCGAGGCCGGAGAAGGCGCCGGTGCCCGCGAAATTCTCGATCTCGAAACCGACTTCCGGATTGGGCCTAAAGCCCGCCTGCTGGGCGCGCCCAATGGCTGCGGCGACGTCGGCTTCGGCGGCCGCCAAGACGGGCGAAGAGGTCGCGGCACGGGCCAGGGCCTCCGCCAGGGTGACGGGTTCGGCGATAGCTGTTCCTGGCGCCAATATGGCCAGGACCGCCGCGATTGTGATCGCGGCTCCGCTTGCCGCACGGGGCGGCAAACGGCGAGTAGGGGAGGGCATTGGTTCTGTTTCCCGGATGGTTGACGTGGATGGCGCGCGTTTCGCGCGCAGTCCCGTCAGCCTCTGGGAGGGCGGTCTGGTCCGGTGGGCTTGCGTGACGCCAGCCGATCGGTCGGTGGGAGAGGCGCAGGGTCCGAAGCGCGGCCTGTCGAGGTCAAGTCATCGGACATGTTGGGGGCGGCCACTGCGCTATGATGGCAATGGCCGTGCCCGCAGATTGCGTGCTGACCCAGTCCGTCGGCGCCGTCAGTGTCTGAAGGGGCGTCAGTCACCTGCTCGGAGATATGGGCCGTCACCGCCTCGGGCACGCAGGTAGCGGCCTCGACGACAGAAACCAGCACGAACATGGCCAGAAACGACGCGAGAAGCGTCGCCATCCAACTGTGTCTGGCCGAGGAGAATCCCATAGCGTCCCATAACACGGTCCGTCGTGACCGCAACCGCCTCATGGTCGCAGGCGGAAGGGCGCGACCGAAGCAGCAGGTCTGACCAATGCAGAGCTCGGCCTGCCAACGTCTGGCAGGAGACGCGGGATTGTGAAGGCCAGCTTGGGCCAAAACGTCGGCGAGTAGTGATCAAGACGCCCGCCCTTTCGGACGGGCGTCCCTGATCAACGGATCAGCAGCAGGTGCACGCCGCGATGGCGTCGCAACATGCACACACGGCATGGGCCAAGGCTTCCGGCGCCGCCGCGAACGCTGCGGAACCAGTGGCCAGCAGCACGAAGGCCGCGATGGAGAGAGTACGTTTCATGGTTTGATCTCTAATTTGATTGAATGAAGTCGTTCTTCGAAACGGGATCAGGTTCGTGGTGGCGGATCGTCCGCTTCAAGGGTGAAGTCCGCGTTTCGCGAATCGAGCGCCGTATAGTGAACGGCGACGTAGAGGCGGGCAGAGGCCGGACTAACGACCTGCGGAATGAGGCCTGACAGAAGATCAGGCACGCTGTCTGGCAGGAGGCCTTTTCCATTTCTTGTTCGCATGGCGCGTCCTCGCCGCCCATCGACATGGACATCATCGACATCGTCTCATGACCGGCTGGCGTTCCAGCGGCCACCGAGGCGCTCGACACGAACAGAACCGCCAGCGCCGCTAGAAGCGCCACCGCCACCGGGAGGAGGTCATGCCGTCGGAAGGTCATCATCATGACTATACGCCGAACATCCCGTCTGGTTACAACTCCGGCCGCCGACGGTGCGACATTCGAGCAGCCCAGCTGCGTGCGGTTGAGGGTTGGCTGTCCAAGGCATCGCGGATGTCCGCTCATTTCGCGCGGCCGGTCTCGGCGTGCAAGTTCATCGAGGCGCTGCAGCGGTCGTCGCTGCTTTAAGCGCGACAGCCGCCTGGGCCGAATGCTATTGCGAGCCGTTCACAACTAGGTCCGCCATGCGCCCTCTGCTTCGTCTGCTCGCTATCCTGTTCGCAATGGGGCTCGCCGCCCCGGCTCTCGCCCAGTCGCCGTCCGCCGCGGAGGCGCAGGTCGCTTGGCGTCTGCTCGACTATGTTGCAGTCGATTACGCGGGCGCCGTGACGAACGGGCGGGTGACCAACCCGGCCGAATACGGAGAAATGATCGAGTTTGGCGGACAAATTCGAGCCCGGCTGGAAGCACTGCCTTCGCACTCGGCCAAAGCCGGTTTGATCCGGGACGCCGCAGCCCTGCAGGTTTCCATCCGGGAAAAGGCGGACCCAAGCGTCGTAGGCGCACAGGCTAAGGCATTGGCGGGAGCTGTCCTGGCTGCCTATCCAAGCCCGCTCGCGCCATCCACCCCGCCCAATCTCGCCCGCGGGGCGACGCTCTATGCTGAGCAGTGCGCCGCCTGCCACGGCGCAACCGGAAGGGCCGATGGCCCCGGGGCTGAAGGCCTTGATCCGCCCGCCATCGCGTTCGCTGACCTGGAGCGCGCCCGGCAGCGCAGCGTCTTTGGCCTCTATCAGGTGATCGATCAGGGGCTGGAAGGCACCGCCATGGCCAGCTTCGCCCACTTGCCGGCCGAGGATCGGTGGGCGCTTGCCTTCTATGTCGGCCGGTTCGCCTTCACTGACGCTGAGGCCATAGAAGGCCGACGCCTCTGGGAGAACGACCCGTCGATCCGCGTGGCCTACCCTGATCTCGCCGCTGTGACCCAGGCCTCGCCGGCCGAGCTGGCGGGCCGCATTGGGGACACGAAGGCTCGGGCGTTGACCGCCTATCTTCGGCGCCATCCGGAAGCGGCAGTTCGGCCTCAAGGTTCAACGTTGAGCCTGGCGCGATCGCGCTTGGCTGAAAGCGAAGCCGCTTATCGTCGCGGTGATCGCAAAGCGGCGACGGACCTTGCCCTGTCGGCCTATCTCGACGGCTTCGAACCCGTGGAGCCCGCGCTCGGCGCCCGGGATGGCGCGCTCCTGCGTCGCGTCGAAACCGCAATGACTGACCTGCGCGTCTCCATTGGCAAGGGCGCCCCGATCCAGGAGGTGGCGGACCGGGTCGCGCGCGTGAACGCATTACTGGACACAGCAGAGCGCGCCCTCGCACCCCAGAAGGCGGATAACGTCGCCAGCTTCCTCGGCGCCTTCACCATCCTGCTTCGTGAAGGCTTAGAGGCGCTCCTGATCGTGATTGCGATGATCGCCTTCCTCAGAAAAGCCGAGCGTCCGGAAGTCCTTCGTTATGTCCACGGCGGCTGGATTGCGGCGCTGGTCGCCGGCGGCGCTACCTGGGTGGCGGCGACCTATTTGGTCTCGATCAGCGGGGCCAGTCGCGAGCTCACCGAGGGGTTCGGCTCTCTTTTGGCGGCCGTCGTGCTCGTCTCGGTCGGCATCTGGATGCACGGCAAATCACACGCCGACGCCTGGCAGACCTACATTCGCGACAAGCTTTCCAAAGCCCTGTCGCAGCGCTCTGCCTGGTTCCTGTTCCTCCTGGCCTTCGTCGTCGTCTACCGGGAGGTGTTTGAAACCATCTTGTTCTACGCCGCGATCTGGAGCCAGGGCGGCCACATCGGCATGCTGGCAGGCGCTCTCACTGGGGTGTTGATCCTGGCCGTCGTGGCTTGGGCGCTGTTGGCTTACAGCAAACGTCTCCCGATCGGACGCTTCTTCTCCCTGAGCTCGATCCTGATGGCCGTCCTGTCCGTCGTGTTGGTGGGCAAGGGTGTGGCGGCCTTGCAGGAAGCGGGCTGGCTCGACGTGCATCCGCTCGTTTGGATTCCCCGGCTTGAGCTTGCCGGGCTCTATCCGACGATTGAAGGGGTGCTCGTCCAGGTGTTGACCATCATCGTGTTAGTCGTGGGCTTCAGGCGCAGCTCACCGCGCGCCGCGAGCTGACGAGCTCGGCGTTCGGCAGCGACGTACCCTAGGCGGAAGCCCCGGCCGACTCTGGCCTGCGGCCTCAGAGCTCGCAGCCTAGCCCGCTTCAGCAATCACTCACGACTAAAGGCCGGCCTTAGCTCGGGCGGCATGCTGCGCAGAGGCCATGAGCTTCAATCGTGACCCGTGCGATCGTATAACCGGCGGCCGTTGTGGCCGTGCCTAGTGACACCGCCGGCAAGGATATCTGACGACAGGCGCCGCAACAGTCGCAGAGCAGGAAAGCGGCTGGTGAACCGGGCCGCGCGACTTCCGACGCCACATAGGACTTGTTGGATGCGAGGCGACTGACGAGACCACTGGCCTCGAGAAAATGAAGCGCCCGATAGATGGTCGCCGGCTTGGCAAGGCGGTGATCGGGGTGGAAGCCGTTCACCAGGTCATAGGCTTTGGTCGGCGCGCCGGCGCGGAGCAGCAGCTCAAGCACTCGCCGCCGCGGACGTGTCAACTGTCCGCCCAAGGCGGCCAAGCGCGCCGAAGCCGCTTCAAGCCCGGCTGCAACCTCCGGAGTTGTGGGCAGACGGCTCTCCGGTTGGTGGGTACAGCGAGAAGTCATGCGGACTTTAGTGCCACCAAGGTCGTTTGCGGGCGACGGCTGCTTTGTCCCTGACCGCCGGCGCAAAGCGCTGCAGCCTTTGCCCGGCCGAGGATATTCGTTCGATTGGAAGCCGGTTTCAGGCGCCGTTGTGACGGCTGAATACCCGCGTCGACCCGTCGTTGAGGATCAGCACAGTCGTATAACGTTCGCGGCCGGCTGACTCCATCCCAGGCGACCCGGCCGGCATGCCGGGAGCGCTCAATGCCCGCGCGGCAGGCCGTTCTCTGAGCAGCCGGTCAATGTCCGAAGCCGGCACATGACCCTCAATAGCATAAGGGCTAATCAACGCGGTGTGACAGGACGCCAGCCAGTTGGGAATGCCGTGTTGCGCGCGGATAGGCGCCAAGTCCTCGCGCTCAACCACATCGACGGTCCAGCCAGCCTGACGCATGTGAGCAATCCAGCCGCCGCAGCAGCCGCACCATGGAGTTTTGTAGGCGGTGAGGCGCTTCTCCGGCATGGCGTGGGCGGCGCCAGCCAGACAGGCCAGTGGAATGCTGGCGAGGAGCGCGCGGCGGGAGGGGGCGGGGCGGGAGGGGACCATTGAGCGTCCTGCTTTGTGCAGGCGACACTATGGGAAGCGCTCCGCTCATTAACAACCGGCTCACGCTGTCGCGTCCGAACCTTCGGATAGAGCAACCAAGAACGTGCAGACGTATTCTGCCTTGGCCACGACCGGGACGTGTCGATTAGAGGGACTGGTCATGGGTGGACAGATCAACACCTTGGCTGATGAAGAAGCTTCCCCACCTACCTCAGACGCTGCCTGCGAACCGGGGCTTGGCGAGGGGGTAGAGGCGCTTGTGCGCCCCAAACTGCATCTGACTGGCAAGGGACTTAGTCCGGCGGACTATCGCGCCAAACACGGCTTGCATGATCATCAGGCGAACTTTGACTGATCGTCGCTGAGTTAACGCGTTTCGCAGCAGATATCTTAGGCGGAAGGCCCCGGCACGGACGTCCGCTTCTGACTCTTTGGCGACTCCGGGAGCGTCCGCTTTCCGGTGTGAGCCAAAGTTTGTTCTGGGGCATTGCAGCCTCGACCTTAGCGCGCTCGACCGATGGTCGTCGGCGGTTGGGCGGAGAGTTCCTGCCGAAATCGTAGAAGTGTCGCTTAGGTTGGTGAACGCTGCTGATTGTGGTTCACGGCCTCTGACGAAGGCCTCGCAGGCGCGCTGTCAGGTGCCAGTGAATGAGCGGGAGCCGAAGACGCATCATCCTGCATCTCGTCGCAGCACGTCATAGCCGCGTCCGCAGCCATGTCCTTGCAACAATCGCAGCCTTCGGCCGCCAGAGCCGCGCCCGCGCTCAGGGTCAGGATCGCGCCGGCGGCGGCCAGCAGGTTGGAAACCCTCATCGTCGTTCTCCTAGTGAACCATGAAGCTGACGGAGCCGGACATCTTGTGGCCGTCCGGGCCTTCGGCGGTCCAGGCGGCCGTGTAGTTGCCCGGCGCGAGGCGCGGAAGAGCCACGCCGACGGTGGCGGCGGCCGGCGCGGCGGGGACAGTGACGTCGACCGGAGCCTGCCCCTCGGCGGAGAGGGCGACGGTCTTGAGGACCATGGCGTGGGGGAAGGTGACGCTGAACCGCTCGGGCGAACCCTGGGTCATCGCGCCATTCGCAGGAACGGTCGTGATGCCGGATTGGGGCGCTGCGGCCTGGGCCGGCATAGCGTGACCCGCATGCGGGTCCTGGGCGGCGGCGGCGCCGGCGAACGCGAGGGCGGCGGTGACAACGAGAGTGCGGATCATCATGGGGTTTTCTCCTTCGGTTAGAACCAGGCCTTGAGGCCGACGACGAAGCGGGTGTCGTCGGTCTCGCCGCCTCGGGCCTCGATGTAGTCGGCGGTATCGCCGAACGCGCGGCTCCACTCGATGCCGACATAGGGGGCGAACTCCTTGCGGAATTCGTAGCGCAGTCGCAGGCCCGCCTCGATCGAGGACAGGCCCGAACCGATCTCCAGTTCCGGAATGTCGCTGGCTGAAGCGTCGATTTCGAGGCGGGGCTGAAGGATCAGGCGCTGGGTGATGCGCTGGTCGTATTCGGCCTCGACGCGGGCGGTCAGGTCGCCGTCGGTCGACAGGAAGGCGGCGGCGTCGACTTCCCACCAATGGGGCGCCAGGCCCTGCAGGCCGAGGACCAGATGCGTGGTGTCCTCGCCGTCGGGCCGGAAGTCCTGACGCACGCCGGCCTGAACGTCCCAGAAGGGCGTGACCGCGCGGCTGTAGAGCGCCTGGACTTCAGCCTCCTCGAGCTCGCCGCCGAAGTCGCCTTCGCCCTCGGACTTCCACCAGAAGCGATTGATGTCGCCGCCCGTCCAGCCCTGGACGTCCCAGAGGTAGGTCTCGCCGTCGTCGCCGAAGCCGGCTTCGAGGCGATCGAGAATGACGGCCGTGGTGCGGACGTCGCCGTTTTCGTGAATCAGGGTCCGGCGAGAGGCGGCCATGGCCTCGGCGCCGAAGACGAGATCGGCGGCGTGGGCAGGGCCGGCCAGGGCGGCGGCCGGGAGCGGGTCCTCCGGAGGACGGCCGGGATTGTCGGAGCTGGTCGCCACATCGGGCGGCCCCATGCTCATGGTCGACATGTCATGTCCGGCGTGAGGGTCGGTCTGCGCGGGCGACATGGCCGACATGTCGTGGCCCGCGTGCGGATCAGCCTGGCCGGGCGTCGCCGCCGGCATCTCGTGTCCCGCGTGCGGGTCTACGGGCGCGGGCTGCGCCGGCATCTGGTGGCCTGCATGCGGATCCGCGGCGGGCGGCGTCTGCGCGGGCGGCATGACGTGACCGGCGTGCGGATCCTGCGC